>JAGRPC010000225.1 GCA_020439925.1 Verrucomicrobiia bacterium
AGGTAGTCGTCCGCGCCCAGGTTCATGCCTGCTCGCAGATCCTGCTTTTCCCCCCGCGCCGTGAGAAAGATGAATGGAGTCCCCCCGATGGATGGCGACCGACGCATCGACTCCAACACATCATGCCCATCCTTGCCAGGCATCATCACATCACACAGGACGAGATCGGGCTTTTCTTCCAAGGCAATCGCAAGTCCGCTCTCCCCATCAGAAGCCTGCAGTGCCTCGTAGCCCTCCATCGACAGGATGGTTACGAGGTTTTCCCTCATGTCCGGTTGGTCTTCGATGATGAGAATGGTTTTCATGTCTTTTCTTCCACCTGCTCGATTTGGCAACCTGTCTCCAACGCTGAGCATCGGTAGAGCGGCAGCAGGACGGTGGCGACCGTGCCAGCTCCCGGCGCACTCTCCAGAGAAAGACTCCCCCCATGGAGATCCACACATCGTTTCACAATGACGAGCCCCAGCCCCGTTCCCGGAAGCATCCCGACGTTGCTTCCACGTGTAAAACTGGAAAAGAGCCTGCCCTTGTCTACCTCGGGAATCCCGATTCCCCGGTCTTCGATGACGAATCTTGCGTCCCCACCCTCTCGGGAGACACGGAAGAAAACTAGCTGGTCGGAATCGGAATATTTGCAGGCATTGGACAACAGATTGTTGAAGATGTGCCGCAGCAGCGATTCATCCCCGAGTGCACCTTCGAGATTTCCCCCGCACTCGACCTCCACGGTCGCCTTTCCGCGCATCGTGGCGCTGACTTCCCCGGCAATTTGGTGGCTGAGCCGGTCGAGATCCAATGGCTTCGCCGTGTAGCTCACCTTGCCGTCCTCCATTCGTCCGAGGAGCAAAACTTCCTCAATCATCGCTGCAAGATTGCAGGTCGAGTTGCAGATCATTTCGAGGTGTCGATCCCGTTTCACCGGATCGAGTCGGTCGAAATACCTCCGCAGGACCTCAGCCGCCGACATGATGACTCCGAGCGGAGTCCTGAATTCGTGGGAAACGAGGGAGACAAAGTCGTCCTTCACGAGCCCGAGTCTCCGTTCGCGTTCGAGAGCCTCGCGCAATTCTTCCGTCCTCTCGGCAACCCGACATTCGAGCTCTTCATATTGAAGCCGAAGACGCCGCATGTGCCTCCGATGAATAAAAACACCGCCTCCCACGAGGAGGAAAAAGGCAAGTACACCATATCCGACCCGACGAAGGGTTCGCCTCACCTCGACGCGCTGAAAGAAAGGCGGCAACTCCTCGATATATGCAAGGTCAGGGTCATCGAGCCACACGGCGACATAGGGATTGATGGGCCGGTCACGCAAATTGTGTACCCGCGCTGCACCGGTAAATCGGATGCGACTTCCCGTAGGACACTGCTGGAGAAGCCGGGTGCCGGGATCAAAACAGAGCCGCACCGGGAATCCATCACATTCCACCGTAAGGACCTCGTAGGACAACGGCACATACGATCCGTTGATCAGATAACTGTAGGTCGTGCGACTGTGACCGGTGACGATGCCTCCTGCAGTCACATACATCCCATGATGCCTCGCCACGGAAAACTCCCGGCCATCGACAGGAAGAGGTGACGGCAGAGGTTTGCGACCCACAAGAACAGCCGTGTCCGCAATGTACCAGAAATCCCGGCCGTCATAACCAGTCACCCGCGCCCGGATCACATCTCCAGGAACGAAGGGATGACTGTCCTGCAGTCGCAGACAAAGAGCTCCCGATGAGTCCTGCAGGAAGAGATATCCCTGGACGATCTCGGTGGTCACGACTCCCTCGATCTCCGGGAATTGCCCCCGCTCCAGTCGCTCAGAAACTCCGGCCAGCGGCGAGGCCTCTCCCTCCTGGGAATAAGCCCCGAACGAAAAACTCAGCACTGCGACTGCCAAGAAAACGAACAAGCGCGAAGATGTCGCCGTTTCAGCAAAGGGGAGCATGGAAAACTGGTGAGACATTCGCCCCAGCGACCTCGGGTGGATATAGTCGTTTCGTAGTAGGTCCTCCTTCGAATCGCCAGCACAAAGATCCGAACGGGATTTCCTTTTCTTTCTCCGATTCGCCCTCGCCGAATGAATTCAGGCAGATCCGCCCAGGCTCTTTCGCACCCGTGCCAATCCGGGAACAGGTGGACATAACCACGATTTCTCTCTTACCCTCAGGAGTTCGTGCAATCACATCGGGTTCCGGGCTGTTCGACGAGTCTTGCCGACGCCTCCATCCAAGCTGACAAGATGTATGGAGTTGCGCCGATATACAGACAAATTCTGGAATTTCAAGAATCCAGGAACGGCGGTCAAGATCCCACCATCTCAAAGGCAAAAGGCCTAAAAACCCCACATCTTGTGGTCGATTTCGGATTGACACCCCAACATCTTGTTGCAACTCTTACGCGTGAGTCGCATTTCTGCCACTTTCCAACCCGGTTAACGCGCATGCGTTGTTTGAAGTGTAACAGCCTTGAGGACAAAGTCATCGATTCCCGTATCTCCAAGGACGGGTTTGCGATTCGACGTCGACGGGAGTGTCTGAATTGCGGCCACAGGTTCACCACCTACGAGCAGGTCGAGCGTCGCGATGTCCTGGTCGTCAAACGCGATGGAACCCGCGAACCCTTCAAGCGTGAGAAGCTTCTCGGTGGTCTCATCAAAGCCTGCGAGAAGCGTCGGGTGCCTCTCGACGTGTTGGAGAATGCCGTCGACGAGATCATCAACGATCTCACCGCCGACAACCTCCGCGAAGTTCCCACGCGCATCATCGGGCCAAAGGTGATGGCCCAGCTCAAGCTCATCGACCCGGTTGCCTTCGTCCGCTACGCCTCGGTCTACCGGGAGTTCCAGGATGTCGGCGAATTCAGCGAAGTGATCGAGTCACTGGAGAACTCTCCCGATTTCAACCTCCTGCAGCCCGACCTCTTCGAATCGAAGGCTTGACCCTGCCCTTTCCTTTTCTTCTCCCGCACACAAACACAGACTCAGACACCCGTTACCGAGAACCCTCCATGATCTCCCTTCCGAACTCCCTGCCGTACATCCGTATCGGCTCCTCGAGCCTTGCCGTCTGCGAGCCAGACTGGCTTGACGAAACCCTCACCAACGCTGCCTCCGGCACCGATGTCCCCACGTGGATGGCCCTCGACATCTCCCGGGGAGTCGAACGTTTCCTCGCCAATCACTACAAGGGCAGTGTGATCGATTCGGAGGTCCTCTTTGCCAAGATCGAGAAAACCCTGTTTTCCCTCGGTCTCGATCACGTGGCCGCCAAAATCGACAAGACGCCTCCCCCCGTCCGGATTTCCCTGAGCGAATTGGCCCGGCGGGCCGGATCCGGATATGAACTGGCGTTCTTCCGGCTTCTGGCCGAACAACTTCGTTCCGCTGCCGCCGGTGGAGCCACCGTGGTCGAAGTCCACGGGCTCCGCAACGGAGTTCGCCGCCTGGTCTCCTCCAAGAAATGGACCTCTCGTTGCGAGGTCCTGAAGAAAGAGATCACCGATTATGTCTCGGAGGCGAGCCACCGCTTTCGTTTCGTTAGGCCGGAGCTTAGTCTTTTCATCGCCCCTTGACCTGGATCCAGCCTCGATCCTCCTGCCATGACACTTTTCGAACGAATCATCGCCCGCGAGATCCCGGCGGACATTGTCCACGAGGATGATCTCTGCCTGGCCTTCCGCGATATTCATCCGCAGGCTCCGACCCATCTGCTTGTCATCCCCAAGAAACCAATTCCACGTGTGGGGGAAGCGGCGGATGAGGATGCCCCTCTTCTTGGTCATCTCCTCCTCGTCGCCGCCAGGGTCGCGACCCAACTCGGGTTCAATTCCACCAACGAAGGCT
Source organism: Verrucomicrobiia bacterium (assembly GCA_020439925.1). Lineage (GTDB taxonomy): Bacteria > Verrucomicrobiota > Verrucomicrobiia > Verrucomicrobiales > DEV007 > Arctic95D-9. The sequence continues at coordinate 3,836 of JAGRPC010000225.1, forward strand.
TCAGACTCGTCATCAACAACGGTCGTTTTGGTGGCGAAGCCGTGCCACACCTTCACGTGCATATCCTTTCGGGACGCGAACTCGGCTGGCCCCCGGGTTAGTCGATCAGTGCGCACGGTTCACCACCGCGATGACCACCGCGATGGTAAGGAGCACCGTCCCGGCAACCCGCCAGAGAAAAGAGCGGCCGCGGTCGCGGTGTTCCGTGTTTCCGATCCGGCTTCCGAAAAGGACAACAATCGCCAGGACCCAGAGCCCGCGCGAAGCATAGACAATATTGATCCCGGTGGCATCGTCGAAGAGCGCAAGACCGATGCCCATGACCATCGCCTGAACGGCAATGAACACGGCCCCAGCCCAGGCCCAACGGGTACCCTGTCCCCTCGGAAAAAAAATCGGACGCCCCTGCCACAGCCACATCACGAGGCTGCAGACGGCGACCGTTCCGGAACCGATGGCGAGGAAGGGCATGGCTCCAAAACCCCGGGCCCACGTGCTCACGAGGACATCGCTGACGCCGAAAACGACAGCGCTGGCGAGTGTGGTGGCAATGGTGAAAAGCATGTGGTGACCTCCCTTGAGATCACCCAGGCCCATCACGAAGATGCCCAGGGTCGTGAGGACGGCGGCGAGCCACAGTGCGGGGCTGGGCATCGTGCCGGCGATGACGACCACCCCAAGCGCCACGAAGACCACCTTCGTGCCCATCAGGGGGGTAACCAACGATACATCCCCCCTTCGGATCGCGAGGAAAGTGAGCCAATGCCCTCCGAAAAACGTCGCCCCCATGAGCAGAGGATGCCAGACCTGCGACCAGTCGATGCGATGCCATCCCGGGATCAGCAGCGGCAGGAAGACCAGGCCGAGGACCTGATTCGAAAGATGAAAGGACTGCCCCATGACCACCCCGTCCTGAAGCGCACGCTTGATCGAGATCGATCCAAGGGCGTAAACGACGGCGGCGGAAAGAGGAAGGAGGAGGTAGAGCGGCACCGCGGCACTGTCGCGGGGCTGAAGCCCCCGTCAAAAGGAATTCACGAGCCTTCCAACCGGGTCACACAAGGGGCATGAGATTCGAAAGGAGGAGGCTGAACAGGAAGGTAGTGATGCCCAGCACCGCGAGCATCGGTGTCCACGACTTCAGCGCCTCCATCTCGGTCAGTCCGCTCATTTTCGCCACGATCCAGAAACCGCTGTCATTCATCCAGGCGCCCACCAGACCTCCCCCGCCGATCGCGGTGGCCAGGTAAACCGGGTGGAAGCCGAGCGTAGCGACATCGGTCATCGCGGCAATCATTGCGGACGCGGTGATCACCGCCACCGTCGTCGAGCCCTGGGCGAACTTGAGCAACGCGGAAACGAGGAATCCGAGAATGAGCAATACCATTCCGCCGGAGGCTGCCGGGACCTTCTCCCGGATTTCCGGTCCGATCCCGCTCGCTAGCAGCATGGCACCGAAAGCGCCCCCCGCAGCGGTGATGAGGATGATGAGGCCCGCGCTCATGAGGGAGTTCTCGATGAGTCCGGAAAAGGTCTTCTTGTCAGGACGGCACTGCCTGACATAGAGCAAAACCGCGATCACCGCCGAGAGAAGCAGGGCGAGGTTGGCGTTCCCATAGAGCTGTCCGAGGTCAGAGGCCTTTCGCTTCGCGGTCTTCCAGACGTGCCGGGACAAAACCGTTTCGGGAAGAGCCGCTTCGAGAACCTTGCGGTTTTCATGTTCGACCACGGCAAGGTTGGCCCTGCTGAGGTTGGCGGATGTCTTGAAGTCGGTGCGGCTCGCAAGGGCCTCGTTGAGCGCCGCAGCCACCGTTTCCGGGCTGGCTTCGGCACGGGGAGGCAAGGCCGACTTCACCACCAGGAGAGCCCCCTCCTCAGCCTTCGCGGAAGCGGAATAAAGACCATCGAGGTCCTTCAAGTCGGCCTCCTTGATCTGGGCGGCACGCTCGGCATTCGCCCTCGTTTCCAAGGCGGTGCTGAGGCCGATCAGTGCGACCGGAAGGACGATGGGAAGCAACGAAACAAAGAGCCCGGGACGTCCGCGTTCCGGTTCCTCGGAACCCGGTGCATCGAGGTCCTCTCCGGGATGAGCCCGCATCTCGATGGGCATTCGACGATTGATCCAGGCGCTGAAAAGCAGTCCTGCGATGGCCGCGGGCAACCCGATGAGGCTTCCCACCCCGATCATGATGCCGAGATCCACCCCCAGCTGCTGAGCCATCAGAAGAGGGCCCGGAGTCGGTGGAACGAGCGTATGGGTCACGGCACCACCGGCGGAAATCGCGAGAATGTAGAGGAGGTAGTTCTTTCTCGTGCTGCGGTAGAGCGAACGTGCCAGCGGCACGAGGAGGTAAAAGACGGTGTCAAAGAAGACCGGTATGGAAAGGACAAAACCGCTTCCCGCCAGGGCGACCGGCGACCGTTTCTCTCCGAGCACTTTCAGGAAGGCCTGCACGATGCGGTCGGCGGCACCGCTCTTCATGAGACAGTCCCCGATGATCGCGGCCATCGCAATGACGATCGCGATTCCGCCCGCGGTGCTCCCGAAGGCGGAAGCAACCCGCGACACCTTGTCGGCCACTTCGCCCGGAGAAAGAAGGCTCACGGTGAGCGCTGCCGTGATCAGGGCCACAAACGCATTGATGCGCAGGCCGATGATCATGCCTATGACAATGCCGACACCGATGAAGAGAATGAGAAAGGGGGACAAAGTGCTATCCATAAACCGGCCCGGAGGGTGGCAATAAATCGCCACCATGGCAACCCCGGAATTTCCCGGGCTTCCGTCTCCCTCTGGATGAAGTTCGCTTTCTCCTTATCGAAAGAGCAGCACCACGAGGACCTGCGCGGCCAGGATACGCAGAAGTGTCGTCAGGGGATAAACGGTCGCGTAAGCCACAGAAGGTGCATTTGAACCGGAAAGATTCGTCGCAAAGGCAAGGGCCGGAGGATCGGTCATGCTCCCGGCGATGAGACCGCTGATATCCATGAAGTTCATTTTCCAGACCGCCCTTGCGAGAATGCCGGCGAGGAGGATCGGCAACAGCGTAACGACGATCCCTCCAAGGAGCCATCGCAGGCCCGTGGCGGAAAAGGCGGTTTCGAAGAAGGTCGCTCCGGCTCCCAGACCCACCGCGGCGAAGAACAGGGCGATACCGAACTCTCGAAACGCCAGATTGGTGTTTTCCGGCATGTGCCAGACCTGTCGCCCGATCCGTCCGATTCGAGCGAGAATCAGAGCGACGACGAGCGGCCCCCCGGCAAGGCCGAGCTTGACGGGCTGAGGCATCCCGGGAAGGAAGATGGGCATCGTCCCGAGGGCGATTCCGAGAAGAATCCCGATGAACACGGGAATGAAGTGGGTCTCGTTCAGTTCACGGAGGGAATTGCCAAGCGTCCGGGTCGCCTCGTCGAGATCCCCCGGGCGCCCCACGATCTGGAGCTTGTCGCCGAACTGCAGGCGCAGCCCGGGCACCGCCGTCATCTCGAGATCGGCCCGTGTGACGCGGGTCACGGCGACGTGATGCCGTTGCTCGAGCGCCAGTTCGCCGATCGTTTTTCCGAGGACGTGGTGATCTGTGGCCACGACGCGTCGGAAGGAAATCTCCGCGTCGTCCAAAATGAGGTCCTCGTCGCTGTGTCCTCCGACCACGCGCTCCATCCGCGTGACCGCATCCGGCGTGCCCACGGCGGCAACCAGATCGCCTGTTTGCAGAGGAACCTCCGAGTCCGCCACCGATGTGACCCCATCCCGGCGCAGGCGGGCGAAGGTTACCCCCGTTTCGAGCCGACCCGGGACTTCCCCAAGCGGAACCCCCGCGAGATTCGGATTCGTGACCACGAGAGTGCGGCGCTCCAGTTCCACGCGAGGGGCCCGGGTTTCCTCGAGGTAGGCCTCGCCCTCCGCCTTCGGATCGATGCGAAACACCCGTTTGAGGAAGAGCAGTGTCGCAATGATCCCAAAAATCGCCGCAGGATAAGTGACCGCATAAGCTTGCGCCGGCAGGGCAAGCCGTGAGGGCTCGAGTCCGGGCATTTTCGCGAGCGCCTGGGTGCTGGCTCCGAGGGAGGGGGTGTTGGTCGAAGCCCCGGAGAACAACCCGACCATGGAAGCCGGATCATAACCGGCCATCCAACCGACTCCCAGCACCGAAAGAAAACCGGTGATGACAATGCCGGCCGCGAGAAGGTTCAAACGCATTCCCTGTTTTCTCATCGCGGCGAAAAAGCCCGGCCCCAGTTGCAGTCCGATCGTGAAAACAAAAAGGATCAGGCCGAACTCCTTAACAAATTCAAGAGTCTCGTGGTGCACTTCCTCCCCGAAATGGCCGAACACGATTCCGGCAAACAAGACCCCCGACGTTCCCAGGCCGATCCCTCGGATGCGAATGCTCCCGAGAGCCATTCCCGCGAGGCAGACCGCGGAAAGCAAACCGATCGCGTGGGCGATCGGCTGGGACTCGGAAAGGTCAAGGAGCCAGTTCATCTGCTGAGCACCCGTTAAAGCAAGAGGCACGCCATCTGAAGCTCCCCTGCCCTGCATTCTCAAGTGCCGATCTCGGCAAAAAGCGCGGCCACGGCATGCCCTTCGAGCCGGTAGCGTCGCCCCGCGAACACCGGAGCTTCCTCCCAGGGAACGATGTCATCGGGCGAAGGCAACCCCGTGTCGATCCATCGCCGCCAGACTCCGCCGTCTCCGCAGGGGAGTTCGAATTCTAGCGCGTCGTTCCAGGCGTTCATCAGGTAATGGACCCGCATGTTCAAATGCCTCAATTCCGCGGTGAACGCCAGGCTGTGCGAGTCGTCGCTCCAGTCGGGCTGCCCACAGCGCACCCCGTGCCAGACGATGTCGGCCTCGCGAATGACTTCGCTGAGGCACTGGGTATCGCGCCCGAAGTCACGGCGTCGGCGCCTTGTCGCAAGGTGCCTGACAAATCGGTGAAGATCCGCATGCTTCTCGAGAAGCCCCCAGTCGAGCCAGCTGGTTTCGTTGTCCTGACAATAAGCGTTGTTGTTTCCGTTCTGGGTACGCCTCATCTCGTCTCCCATGAGGATCATCGGCACCCCCAGCGAGAGCATGGTTACGGAAAGGAAATTGCGGGCCTGGCGACTCCTCAGTGCCTCCACGGACGCATCCTCGCTGGGACCATCGACGCCGCAGTTCCAACTGCGATTGTCGTCGCTGCCGTCGCCATTCCCCTCGCCGTTCGCCTCGTTCCGTTTCCGGTTGTAGGAGACGAGATCGTCCAAAGTGAAGCCATCGTGACAGGTAACAAAATTGACGCTCTGCTCGGCCTCCCGCTCTTTGTGCCGATAAAGATCGGGGCTTCCCAGCATGCGGTCGGCAATATGACGAACCGCTCCTCGTTCGCCTCGGAAAAAGTCACGCAGATCGTCCCGGAATCGTCCGTTCCACTCTTTCCAGTTGTCCCCCACGAAATGCCCCACCTGGTAGAGCCCCCCCGCATCCCAGGCCTCGGCGATCAGTTTGACCCCGGCAAGCCATGGATCGGTGTCGATGTCCCAGAGCACGGGCGGATTGGGCAGGACGTGACCGGTGGTGTCTCTGGCAAGAATGGAGGCGAGATCGAACCGGAAACCGTCAACATGCATGTCTTCGACCCAGAAGCGCAGGCTGTCGAGGATGAGTCGTCTCACGACGGGATGGTTCGCGTTGAGCGTGTTGCCCGTGCCACTGTAGTTGGCGTACCGTGAACGATCCTCCTCGAGAAGGTAGTAGGCTCCGTTCTCGATTCCCTTGAAACCAAGGGTTGGCCCCGCCTCCCCACCCTCGGCGGTGTGATTGTAGACCACGTCGAGAATCACTTCGATCCCCGCGCGGTGCATTGCCTTGACGAGATCACGGAACTCATCGAGCGCACCCTGTGCGGAAGTATCGGAGCTGTAACCCGGGTGCGGAGCGAAAAACGAGACGGGCGCGTATCCCCAGTAATTGGTCAGTCCCGGAGGGGCATCCTGCACGTCGTAGGCAAAGACAGGCAACAGTTCCACCGCGGTGATCCCGAGGTCCTTCAGATAGGGAATCTTCTCGATGAACCCCGCGTAGGTGCCACGCTTGCCTTCCTCGACACCCGAACTCGGATGTCGGGTCATCCCCCTGACATGCGCCTCATAGATCACCGTTTGCGAAGAAGGCCGACGCGGTGGCAGGTCGTCCTCCCAGTCGTAGGCCGCCGTATCGGTGACCACGCTCTTCATCGAAGGGGTCGAAGCATCACCGAAGACGGAGGAGGCTTCTCGGTCATACCCGCGGGGTATCACCACTCCGCGAGCGTAAGGATCGAGCAGGATTTTGGAGGAATCGTAGCGTCGGCCTCGCGCCGGGTCGAAAGGGCCGCCCATGCGCCAGGCGTAGAGTTGGCCGGCCTTCACCTCCGGAACAAAGGCGTGCCAGTACCGGTAAGTGCGCTGGATTGCCGGATCGAGGCTCACGACCCGACTCGGTTGCAGGTCTTCGACGTCGTCGAAAAACAGGAGTTCCACCGACGTCGCCGACTTCGCATAGATCGAGAAATTCGCCCCACCGTTCTCGAGGTGGGCGCCAAGGGGATGGGGAGTTCCGAACGGGCGATGGTAACTCATGGGTTTGTAAAAAGATCCATCGACGCGGCTTGCGGGCAAGGCCTCTCTTCATGGATTTCCCCCGCTTGACCCCCGCGACCGATTCTGACAGAAGAGGGCATGCTCTACTTCCGAACCCTCTTAACCGCTATCGCTCTTCTAGCGATGCGAGGAGCTCTCTCCGCCGAGACGATCGAACATGCGGGAACTCACTACTGGGTCTACCGGCTGGATCCGAAGAAGGAAGCCCTCGAACTTCACCTGCCCGAAAAGGCCGGCGAACCCAACACCTTTCCCAAGCTGGCCGCCTCGGTGGAGAAAGCGGGACGACGTCTCGTCTTCGCGATGAACGCGGGAATCTTCGAGGGAAACTTCCGGCCCACGGGACTCCACATCTCCAGGGGGCGAGAGATCACCCCGCTCAACCTCGACGTCTACACCAAACGAAGTCCCGAAGAACCCACTCCGAATTTTTTCCTCAAACCGAACGGAGTTTTCTTCCTCCGCTCGGACGGATCTCCCGGCATCCTCGAATCGACCGCTTTTGGAGCCAGCGGGGAGAAACCCGTGCTCGCCACCCAATCGGGACCGCTCCTTGTCCGCGCAGGAACCATTCATCCCGTGCTTCAACCCGATTCGACGAGCAAACGTTACCGGAACGGAGTCGGGGTCGCGTCGAATGGGCAGGTCCTGCTGGTCTGTTCGGTCCTGAAACGCGACCAGGGAATGAGCAACCTCTACCGTTTTGCCGAACTCTTCCGGGACAAACTCGACTGTCCCGACGCCCTCTATCTCGACGGGGACATTTCCTATGTCCACATCCGAGGTCTCACCGGTCCCGTCGAGGAAACCAACTGGTTTGCCGGCATTCTTGCGATCACCGAGCCGACTCCTTGAGACCTCTCACTCGACGGAGAGGAGCCGATATTCTTCCGTTCCGACTTTTCCAAGAACGGATTCCATCGTCCATCGTCCCGTGGCCGTGCCCGTCGCGGGATCGGCCGAGTAAATCGCCACCCCGGCCTGACCACCGGGCTTCACGGCAATCGCGGCAAGGTATTCACCGACGGCCACTCCGTAGCCGGCTATCTCGCCGGAGGGATATTTCCACACCAGTTTCACCGTGCCTTCGTCATGTTCCTCAACCAGAAAACTGCCACCCTGGCCCCCGTCGATCAGGTAGATCGAATCGTTCTCTCCCTGTTCCATGGAGTAGGTCCCGATTTCGCCTCCTTCCCGATAGGGAGCCCAAAACGCCTTCACCGAGCTTCCCTTCAATTCAAGAATGGCCACGCTGATGACATCCGGTCCAAATCCCACCGCAATCGCCTTTGACGCGGGAAATGGAACCGCAAATCCAGCATCGAAGGTCCCGTCGGTATATTCCCATTTCACCGCAAACGCCTCTTCCGTCGAATTCCGGGAAAAGATCGCCTTGCCCTTCTGGCCCGGTCCGCCCTGCGGCATCTGAGCCTTGACGATTTCAAACACCAGATGCATCGGGGGCGACGACGGTGCACCGTTCTCTCCCAGATCCCCGGGTTTGATTCCCATGAGGGCAAAAACCCGCTTCTGAGCGGCAATTCGCTTGGTCTCGAACACCTCCACCTTGGCAGGATCCTTGTTCGGCACGTAATCGATAAAGGCGCCGATCTGATCCATGACAAGTTTGCCGCAATTCCCGAGTTCGGACAGGGAGGCCACGTCTCCTTGAGAGAGACCGCCGCCGCTCTCCGCGACCTTGGCCATCGCGTCGAGGGCTGCACCGAGGCCTCCCTGGTAACTTCCCGCGAGCGTGAGGGCAACCTCGTCCGTGTAGACTTCGTTCGCCCAGGCGTCCGCAACGCTGTTCATGGCCATGTGAGTGGCATAGACCGTCTGCATGGCGAGAGCCCCAATCGCGGAAAGCTGGGCGTTTTGTCCCTCTTCAGACGGAAGCGACGGAGTCACTGGCTGCTGCCCCCGGGAATGCACCGAAAGAAACAGGAAAACCGCGACCAGAAACGAAGGGAACGTTCTCATGTGAATTCTGGAGTGTTCCGATCTTAGAAGTTCTTTTCCTTCGTCGGAAGCAAATTCCGAGCCGGGTCATAGATCGAAGCATTGAGAGGCCGTAAAAGCTGGACAAACAAGACCATTGTAAGCAACACCTCGCGCAGCTCTCCACGCTTGCTCGTGGCCACCGCGACTTCCGTCAGGACGATGACGGCGATCCAGACAATCACATGCCAGGATCTCGGCATTGGTACGCCCATACGATCCAGTTGCGCAGCCCTCGTCGCGTTTTTCCTGTAGATCAGAGGAATGATGATCAGGTAGATCAGGAGGACGATGCCTAGCCCTTTACTGAAAACGAGTTTGTTGATGCTGTGCCCTCCGATCACGAGATTGTGCAGGTTCATCTCTGACTGCTTGTTCCGTTCCGCGAGCCACTCCGGGGTCTCCACTCCAAAAAGTCTCTGCCCCCACGAGATCTCTTCCCCCGCTCCAAAGAGGAAAACCGCCGCCGCCATCACGGTCACGAAAAGAAAAAGGTGAGACCGCACCCCTCTCAGACGCCAGGCTCGTGCCAGCATGAGAACCGCACTGGCCACGAGCGCGACGACGGTGAGCCACTCGATCGCCCCGTCCTCAATCACAAACGTTTCCGTGAAAAACTGTGGCACGGCATGGGATAGAATGATTCCGACGATCGCAATGAGAGCGGCGAGAACGAGAAGGACTTTTTCCAGAAGACTCATGGTGATCGAGGAGGTGTGGGCAGTGAAGCCGCGTCCCTCGCTTTTCGCAACCGGCGAAACGGACTTGCCCATCGGACAAGTATCACCAACGAAACCAGCACCGAAGGGAAGTCGATGAGGCAGTCCCAGAGATTCGCCGATTCATGGAGATCAAGTCCGTATAGGGCCAGACCGGATCCCGCGGCAGCGGCCGAGATGAAGAATCCTCGCCAGATGGCAAACAGAGCAAACCCAAGCGTCACCGAAGGCAACAGGAAGCCGCCAAGATTCGAGTTGTAGAAGTCCGGAGCCCCCGGAACTCCCAACGATCCGGGATAGATCGAAACCGCCCCCGCGAATGCCACCAGTGCGAGAAGCCGTGATTCTCTTTGGGAGAGCCAATCCTTCCGCCAAACGGATTTCAACAGGAGAGCGATCAGGAACACCCACCCCAGCGCTCCGGGATCACCGATGATCGCACGAGTGTAAAAAGCAGGGTTAACAGGCTCCGGAAGAATGGACAGAAAAGCCCCAATGGAAAAGCCAGCGAGTGCTCCCCGCTGCGGGCCCAACCAGGCATCAAATACCTTCGAGCCAAGATACGACAGCAGGGCAACGAGCAGAAGCACGTGGGCCAGATCGGAGACAATGGGTTCCAGGTGGAGGTTCATCGATTTCCTCCTCGTCCATTTCCGAGATCGCTCGGGGTGATATACCAATGCCGAATCTCCCTTCGGTTCCAGGTATAGAAAAGGTGGATCGCTCCTTCGTGATCGTGCATCAACCACGGATAGGAATACTCCACACGCTTCAGGTCCTTTTCGTCGTCCTCACGAGACGGATTGTCGACTGTAAAGACAACACTCCACGGGCCGGATACCTCTTTGGCTCTCAGAAGGGAAAGGGTCTCTCTCGAATCCGTTTCCGGATTCGCAGCGAGCAGAATGGAGCCGTCATCGAGACGCAGGGCGCTGATTCCCGAATTGGGATTCGAGACGGGGATGGGAACCGGGGCAGTCCACTCTCCAACGTCTGAGCCCCATTTCGTGGCACTGCGCGAGTAGTGGACTCGGGGCTCGGTTCCCTTCCCCCGCCGAAGAAAGATTTCGTGGCCGTCGTCTTCCGACACGAGTTGCCAGGGTTGGAAAAGGTCTCCCCTCACCTTGGGACCACCTCGCGTGAGAACTTTGCCTTCCCGTCCGATGCGGAGAAGGAGGGGAAACTTCCTCACCGTCTCGTGGTAAGCAGGCAAAAGCAGTTCACCCGCTCCCCCCTCAATCGCGGCGCCCCGAACGAGGGTGCCCACGTTCAGCACCGGAGAAGCGACGAGGCGCCGGGCCGAGAGGATGGTTTTACCGTCGGAATCAAGAACCAGGCGGTCGATTGCGCTCCCACTCCAACCTCCCAAGGCAACACTGACGACAAAGAGCGTTATCCTGCCGTTGTCCGAGACGTATGCCACCGGATTGCCCAGCTTTCTCACATACCGCCCTGTCGCCCGTGCCACCTGATCCCGACTCACGGCAAGGGATGGTTCGGCCCACTTGCCCGCCTTCCAGGATGCCGACCAGATCGCCACATCCGTTGCCCCTTCCCGGGAACCTCCGAACCAGAAGGCCCGGATACTGCCGTCAGGCAGTTCCACCGCCGTGGCCGAGTGAACCGAAGGAGCCGGAGATCCCACGGAGATGCGGCTCATCTTCGTCTGCATCGACACGGATCCTTGATCAGTTGACTTCGGACGCGTCACGCTGGCCGGCCTCACCAACTCCTCCGCTCTTCGAGATGCGGATTCCTGGATCGCCAGCAGCCAGGCAAGGAAGCATCCCGCAGCCAGCAGAACACGGGCCCACCACCCGGATGTAGCTCCGGCTCTCATCGAACGACCAGCGATTCGAGCTTCTCGAGCAGGGTGGTCGGAAGGCCGAGTTGGGGCAGGAGTTCCCGTGGAGCCTGCACCAAGAGCGGACGCCGACCTCCGTCCAGCCATTCGAAGACCTTTCGCAAATCGGCCTTGTCCATGGCCGTGCATCCGATCGTCGAACGGCCCGGTCCATACCACCGGTGCATGAAAATGGCGCTTCCCCTTCCCTTGACCGCCGGGTGCCGGTTGTGCCCAACGACGAGGGCGAGTTCGTAGAGCCCGTCCTCCCGTCGCAGGATTTCAGCCGATTTCCAATCGGGAGTCATCCCGGAATCTCCCGTGTTCACCCATTGGTTGTAGTGTGAGGACTCCGGATCGTCGATCCAGAGATCTTCCGGGGTAGCGCGCCGGTAGCTGATCCCCGCCTTCCGCTCCTGACGGGATCCGAAAGCCGATTCAATGAGAAAGATTCCGGCAGGAGCCCGCCGGTCTCCCTCGCGTTTTTCCGGACCGGCGAGATCCGGAGCATGCAAGCCCAACCCGACTCCAAGTCCCCGGTGGCCGACGGTAACCGCGACCGGGCCACCCACCGCCCGCCAGGTTACGCCCTCCCGCTCGAACCGCCACATCGTGCCGGTGGGAGTGTCCCAAGCCGAGGTGATCACCGCAACGACCTGCGTCGTGTCCGGTGGAAAAGCGGCATGAAGGGAACACGACGTCACCAGCAAATGCAAGAAAACCAGTGCACGTCTCATGCTTTCAGGGAACGCGAATGGCGACTCGATCCATCTTTGCTTCCAACAAACGTAGCCTGGAACTCCTCCATCCCAAACAATCGAATCAATGGCATGGCGGGGAGCTTCGAACCAGAAGAGTAACCATCAAGAAGATTCCCCTCGCGGCACCGGAAAATTCAAAGAGGGAAAGTTCCCGATCAGCGCTCATCGTAACACTCCGCGAACCACCGGCAACAATGCCGCGGCGGTAATCTCATGGCCACGGTCATTGGGATGCATGCCGTCGAGGAGAAGATCATCGATCTGTCCCGGCTTTCCCGCCAGGGCCGCTTCCCAAACCGGAGGCACATCGAGCAGCGGGAGGTTTCGTTCCCCGGCCATCTCGCGCATCGCCTCGCGGTAGGATTCCAGAACGAGGTCGAATCCGTCGTCCCTTTCCGGATCGTAGGGGGGCTTGCCGTAGAGATCGCGGGTCTTCGAAGACCACCGCAGGGGATTCGGGGTCATGAAAACGACCTTCGCTCCGGCCTTCCCGGCGAGTTCGGCGAGGGTGGCCAGGTTTTCGCGATATTCGCCGGCCGGCACACGCGAGCCTTTCGCCGGCGGATCCTTCCAGACATCGACTGCGGCGTCGTTGATCCCGAAACTGATCACGACGATGCGGGGCCTGTGAACCAGCACGTCACGCTCGAAGCGCTTCAGCCCATCCCGGGTCGTGTTGCCTCCCACTCCGGCGTTGTAAACGGAAAGACTCGATCCGATGCTTTGAAGCGCCTCGTCCAGTCTGACGGAAGTCACTCTTTTTACCGCCCCCGGGCGATGGGCCGTCGTCGAATCCCCAAAAAGCCAGATTCCGCCTGGATTCGGCGGCAAGGCGGCAGGCGGCACATGGACCGGGATCTCTCCCTTGGAGAGATTGGCCCTGTCGACTTTCATCCGCACTCCCCCCTGCATCGTCGTGATCCAGAATTCCCCCGGTCTCCGTTCGTAGAGGTAGGGATAGGAAACTCGTCCGCCGCCGCCGTAGTTCGCCGCCACAACGACAGGCTTGGACCACGTTGTTCCGTCGTCGTCCGAGAATGCAAGCGAAAGTTCCGCCCGACTCGTCCCATTTTTCGGCTCGTGCCTTGGCGGAGCATTCCAGAGAAGGGCGGCACGTCCGTCAGCCAGGCGAGAGAGCTGCGGACAGCAAGTCACCGAGGGAATGGCCGTCTGACGCAAGCCCTCCCACTTGAGACCATCGCGCGAGGTCGCCTCCCAGAGAAAGCCAGATTCCGTCCGCAAAAGAAGCAGCACCGATTCATCGGCGCGCTCAAGAAGGCTGCCTTCGATCGATCCCGCGTGGTCGTGGGTGCCGACCCCGTAGTCCAGCACGGAGCCTCGTTGCCAGGTCTTTCCGAGATCATCGGAAACAAACATCACCGTGGCGTGACGCCATTCGGGAATAATCTCCTGCCCGGCGAGAACGAGCCGCCCGTTTGCCAACTGGATCATCGAATGGATACACCCACACCACGGATCGGACAGTTTCACTGGATCTTCCCAGGTCTTTCCGTCATCGGTGCTGCGAATCGTGAAAGTCGGCAGCACGAACTCTCGCCAGTCGACTCCTTTCTCTCCCCAGTGCCAGCCCTTGGGGGAACGTCGTTCAACGAGATTCATGAAGGCCCCGACAATTACTCCCTCGCGTGTCCGCAGGAGCGCCCGCTCGTTGCTGACCGTGTATTTCTCAGGCGCCTTGAACAAGGGGGAAGCTGTCCAGGTACGGCCTTCGTCGCGAGACCGTAGCGTTTCCTTGGCTTCGAGACACAGGATCGATCCATCTCCCGCCGTCACGAAGGGGCCTTGATGATCGCAGGGAAGTCGGCTCGCGGCGGGATGAAGAAGCGGTTCGGAAGCAAGGCCCGATTGAAACGCGAAAAAGACGAACGCGAGGAACAAGGAAACTCTCATGGATCTCGATCGACGATGGCGGATCCGCAATCGGGCGTCACCCGGCCTGATTGCGCTGGCACCGCGCTCATGACTCGGCAAGAGAGGGTCAAGTGCCCGACCAAACCCTGTGCGATCTCTACTTTGAGGTCATGACATACCGCCCGTCCCAGTCTTCGCCCGGGGGCTGCTCCTTCATCACCCTGCATCGCCCGATCATGACCATCGAGGGATTGGTTTCCACACCCGGAAGCGACCCGGGCTGAAACGGTTCCAGTTGAGCGGATTTCTCGAAAGCCGATCGAGCCCCGTCCCAGTCGCGGGCGAGGTATTTCTCGATGCCGCCTCCATAGAGGGCAATGCAATCGGCCACACGTGAGGAAAGGTCCGAGGTGAAGCCGATCACTTCATAGATCTCGGCCGGACGGGAACGCCCCTTCACGACGATCTTGTCGAGGTAGCGGAAAGCGATGTCATCCTTTTCCTCTCTGGCACCGGATCTGGTCTCACCGGTCACCATGGTGTAGACACCGTAGCTCTTCGCTCCGCTCTCGCAGCGCGCCGCGAGGTTCACGGTATCTCCCATCATCGTGTAGTTAAAGCGACGGGGAGATCCCATGTTGCCGATCACGGCAGGCCCCGTATTGAGACCGATGCGGGTCTGCATCTGGTAGACGATTTCCGGCCAGCCGCCTTCGCGAAGCCACTTTTCCCGCAATTCCGCCTGCTTTTGCTGCATCTCGATCGTCGCGGTGCAGGCGCGGTAGGCGTGGTCGGGAAAATGCAGAGGCGCTCCGAACATCCCGACGATGGCGTCTCCGATGTATTTGTCGAGCGTGCCCCCACGATAGACGAGTATATCGGTCATCGCGGTGAGGTAATCGATCATCAGGGAGACAAGTCGCTCGGCATCGAGCTTCTCGGAAAAGGTCGAGAAACTCTGCACATCGGAAAAAAACGCAGTGATTTCCGCGGTCTGCCCACCCAGTTTCGGGTCCTCTCCGGAAGAGACCATGCTCTCGACGACCTCGGGAGACACGTAGGTGCCAAAGAGGTTCTTGATTCGACTTTTCGCCCTCATCTCCAGCACGATTCGGTCGATGAGAGCATGACCGTTCACCACGAGGAACCCCAGAACGGGAAGGAAAACGGGAATCTGCCAGCTGTGCGTGCGGAAGACAACAAACGCCACCGTCACATAGGCGGCGACCAGTGCAATGGGCACGGCCGCGCTCCAGCTCACCGAGGCTCGCCTGAGCCCGAAAAGGGTCGCCCACGCGAGGGGCAACCACCCAAGAAGGATCTGCCAGAGAGGAACGGGTCTCAGATAATCTCCCTGCAGAATGTTGTTGAGGGCAACGGCCTGGACGAGAACTAGTGGTTCCAAAGGAGAGAACGGAGTCGATCCAAAGTCCGTGAGTCCCTCCGCCATCTGCCCGATCAGGAGAATCTGCCCGTCGACCGGGGGCATGGGATCCGGCAACGTTTCTTCCTCGCCATGTTCATTGATGTCCTGCATCAGGCGGATGTATTCCCCGTAAGGTTTGAACGCATCTCTCCCCCGATAGTTGAGAACCATTGCACCCTGCCGGTCGACAGGGATGCGGATGGGTTCCCCATCTTTCCGATGGTAAGTGATCGAATCGCCAAGGCGTATCTCAACGTCGCTTACGGAGCCTCCTTCGTACTGGATCAGCATCTGGAGCACCAACGAAGGAAAGACCTTCCCCCGGTATCCCACAACGAGCGGGATCTTCCGCCGGGTTGCGTCGATGTTTGAAGGTGGTGTGTTCACGAATCCTGTCCATGAACTCTCGGCCACAGGCTCGATTGGCACCGCACCACTCGACCCAGAAACGAGATCTTCATAGTTTCCCAAGAATCGGTCGATGGATCTCGTCTTTCCAACCACCGGAGACTGCTCCGGAACGGCCGTCGCGGTGTCGGTCTTCACAAAAGCCCCCGTGATAGCCCCCTCGAAGCGTGCCAACTGGTCGCCGAACTTCTGATCGATCTCCGGATCCGTGCTGGACTTGCTCGACTCCGTGAAAAGCAGGTCGTAGGCAACCACCCTCGGTCTACGGAGAGCAAGACGATCGAGAAACAGGGCGTGAACCTCCCTGGTCCAATCCTGCCAGCGACCGACCTGTTTCAGTGAATACTCATCGATGCCCACCAGCAGGATCCTCGAATCGACGGGAGGATCGTAAGGTTCCCTAGCCTTGAACCTCCGGTCGACGGTCACGTTTTCCAGCTGTTGCGACAAATCGAGGTGTTCCACGGCAGCGAGCAAACCGGCCACGGCCAAAGGCGCGAGCAGGGGCATGAGGTAGCCGCGTGATTTCCCTTTGGTTGCCATTGCAAGAAATTTCCCGTCGCTGGAAGGTCTCAAACCGCGGGATTGTTCCAAGAATTCACTGGCAGATCCAGGTCAAATCCTTACACTTCGCGCATAAGAGGGCGCATCCCTGCGTCATTCCCGCCGCACCTGACTAGTGCTACGATTCCCACGCCATGCAACTCTCGAATCGACTCGTCCTGACCTGTTTCGCCGCCTTTGCTTTCGCGGGAGCCGATGCAGACCTCCTCGCCCAGAATCCGGCTCCCACGAGTGGCAAGGTCACCGTTTCCGTCGGCGATGTCAAAGTCACCCCGCCCGGAGGAGCCGCCAAGGCGCTCGCCGCCGGGGAGATCGTCGCGGTCGGATCCACCATTGCGACTGGGGCCGGAGCGAGGGCCGTCATTGTCATGACTCCGCGATCTGCCATTCGCGTCGGCGAGAATTCAACCGTCGTCATCGAGGAAGTCGTCGAAGCCGCCACCCCCCCCAAGGTGACCCTCGACCTCAAGGATGGAAGTCTCGGAGCCCTCCTCAAACCCGGAGCCGGTGCGGAAATGGACTTCAAGATCAAGACACCAAGTGGTATCGCCGCCGCCCGCGGCACGTTTTACGCGGTGGTGGTGGAGAACGGCAAGGGATTTGCCCAGGTGAAGGAAGGCAAAGTGGAAATCATCCCGACCAATCCGAACTGATTTCCCTCCGCTTTTCCCCGAAGGCTGACCAGCCGCGATGACTCGACATTCCTCAGTCTCTCCTTCCTGTCGGATCCTGGGGATCTGTCTTGCTGCCTTGCTCGGACTTCCGCCGGTATCTTTCGGCAATCCTCAGGGACCATCGGTGCGACAGGGGCAGGTCAGGATCCGTGGAAGCGAAGGTCGTCTTGTGATTCGCCAACAGAGCCAGCGGGCGGTGATCGACTGGGACTCCTTCTCCATCGGGGTCGATGAACTGACCAAGTTCCGTCAACCCGGCGCCGCGGCCGCGGTCCTGAACCGGGTGCGTGGCGATTCCGCCTCGAGGATCGAGGGGATGCTTCGGGCCAACGGACAGGTTTACCTACTCAATCCCAATGGCATCCTCATCGGACCAAACGGCTCGGTGGATGTCGCTGGCTTTGTCGCTTCGACCCTCGAAACCGACGACTCCCGCTTCATGCGAGGCGGAAACCAGCGCTTCGCCGGCACCTCGGATGCCGCCATCATCAATCTTGGTTCCATCAGCGCGCTCGACGGGGACGTCGTCCTTATGGCCGGTTCGGTCCTGAATGAAGGAACCATCCGGGCTCCGCGCGGCACTGCAGCCCTGGCCGCCGGGAATGATATTCTCCTCTCCGAATCTGGTAGCGAGCGCGTTTTCGTCCGAGGCTCGGGAGGCTCGCCTAAGACTGCCGGGGTGACCAATACCGGGGAAATCGAGGCCAATATTGCGGAACTGAAGGCCCACGGAGGGAACGTCTACGGCATGGCGGTAAAAAATGAAGGCCGGGTCGCGGCTACGGGTGTCACCAGGAATGGCGGACAGATCTTTCTCAGCGCCGGGGGCGGAAAGGTTCGCTCAACTGGCACGCTCACGGCCCGCAAGGAAAACGGCTCGGGCGGTCGAATCGCCGTCGATTCGGGAAAAGACGGTGGCCGCACCGAAATCGGCGGGACCGTCGATGCCTCGGGCCCGAAAGGTGCCGGAGGCGAAATCGTGATCCTCGGCAGAGAGATCGAGGTTTTCGATGGAACCCTGATTCTCAACGACGGCGCAACGATGGGGGGCAAGACCTACATCGGTGGCGGTGATCAGGGCGGGAACCCTGCGCTCGCGAACGCGGAGCATGTCGTGATCGGCCGGGATACCCTCTTGTCCGCAAGGGCTCTCGAGTCGGGACAGGGAGGACGTGTCATCGTCTACGCGAGCGACCGGCTCGACTTCGGCGGGAAATTGTCCGTCGCTGGTTCCGCGGGCGGACATGGAGGTTTTGCGGAGCTGTCCGGAGCTCGGGAGCTTTTCGTCGGCAATCTCGGTGAGCAGGTCGATCTCGGAGCGGCTCACGGACCAGCCGGGACCCTCCTGCTCGACCCAATCGACGTTTCCGTGATCTCGGGGATCAACAACGGAGTCGTTGCGGGGACGTCGATCACGGATGGCTCCATCGTCAATTTTCTTTCCTCTACCGGAAACCTCATCATCAACACCAGTGGCACGGGAGGTTCCGGTGACATCACATTGGCGGGCAATACCAATATCAGTTGGTCAAGCGCAAACAGCCTGTCTTTCATCGCCGACCGCGACTTCCTGCTCTCGGCAAATGCGCTCATCGAATCGTCCGGCAGCGGATCATTTTCCGTCTCCGCGGCGAGGGCGATCCAGCTGCTGCCGAACTCGGCTGTCCGGGTGAAGGATGGCTCTCTCACTCTCGCAGCCAACGACCAGTCGACCCCGACTTCCGGCACGTTCGCTGGCGTGAAGGTCGACGGAGCAAGCGTGGAATCGACAGGCGCGGGAATTGTCTCGGTGAGCGGTCGCGGCGGCGACACCGACGATGACAACATCGGCGTGCTCGTTACCGGAGGGGGCCGTATCGTCGGCGGAGATTCGGCAACCCATTTCGTCTCCGGCACGGGCGGAGCGGCTCCCGGCATTGGGAATGACGGCATCCGCGTGATCGGCTCCGGGTCCGAAATCAGCTCCAATGGCGGGAATCTTGTCCTTCAGGGAACCGGCGGTGGTTCGGGGACTACCTCAGGGATGAACTCGGGAGTCTTCGTCAACAACGGAGGCCTCATCACCACGGGTTCCGGCGGGAACCTCGATATCACCGGGGCTGGCGGAAGCGGAGGGGGCGACAACCACAAGGGAGTCTGGGTGTCCCAGGCAGTGCTCGTGCCTGGCACGATCACTTCGGGTGGGGGCGCCGTGACCATTTCCGGCACGGGAGGAGGAACCGGCCCCGGCACCAACAATCAAGGTGTCATGGTCGCGGGATCAAACGCGCTGATCTCGACGGGAGGCGTTTCCCTGACCATTACGGCGGCGGGAGGAGCCAACTCGCTGACGGACGCTCTTTCCAATTCGGGAACCATCTCGACACAGGGTAACGAACCGATCACCCTCGTGACCGACGGGTTCGACAACCAGAGCGGAAACGTTTCCAGCGGAACCGGCACCACCCTGATTCGCCCGCGAACTGCCGACTTTTCCGTGTCCCTTGGAGGAGCCGACGTTGCCGGGGTTGCGCTTGGCCTGACCGACACGGAACTCGACCGTGTCTCCGCGGGGCTTCTTGAAATCGGAAACGCTTCCACCGGAATGATCGTCGTGAACGCTCCCATCACCCACGGGAATGACCTCTCCCTTGTTTCCGGGATGAATGTGACCATCGGTCAGTCGGTCACCATGGACGCGAACAAGAGCTTTTCGGTCAACACGGTCGACGAGGCCGACGGCTCGATCCTCCTGAGTTCGGCCAACGCCCAACTTTCCGCGACGGGTTCGGGGACGGTCACGCTCGTGGCGGCTCGTAATCTCACCCTGACGAATGGCTCCGGAATTTCCACCACCAACGGCAACCTCGTGATCTCCGCCAACGCGGCAGGAACTGCGACAGGCGGTTTCTCCGGTATCTGGCTGGATGGGGCGACGGTAACCACGGGCGACGGCTCCATCTTTCTCACGGGCAAGGGAGGGAACGATGTCGCCACCTCCGGAAACCATGGAGTGCGTGTCCTCGGCGGCACGCAGGTTTCCTCGACGGGTTCGGGATCGGTCATGATCAACGGGCAAGGCGGGCTCGGCACCATTGGAAACACGGGCATCTCGATCGTGGGCGCCGGAACCTCGGTCCGCACCTCGAGCGGGCTTTTGCAGGTCGTCGGAACGGGGGCACCCGGAGCCGTAGACAACGACAACGACGGCATTTCCGTCAACGCCGGTGCTCTGGTCGAGAGCACCGGCGGCAACGTTCTCGTGCAGGGAACCGCGGGAGGCGGGACCTCTGGACGAAACGGCATCGCGGTCCTCGGCGCGGGGACCACGGTACGATCGGAATACGGAACGGTCACTTTGGAAGGGACGGGGGGATCCTCGAATCTGGTTTCAAACATCGGAGTCGGCCTCTACGG
>JAGRPC010000226.1 GCA_020439925.1 Verrucomicrobiia bacterium
CGGGCCGGTCGCGGCTACCTCTCCGGGTAGGGCCGTGCGGCTCGCGCGGTCTCTCTTCCTCTTCCGCGACCGGGCCGGTCGCGGCTACCTTCCCGGGTAGGGCCGTGCGGCTCGCGCGGCCTCGGACGACGCCCCTCACTTCACCTCTACCGCACCCTTGATGAGGCGGCAGAATTCCTTCTTCGTCACCTTGTGATGGGTGCCCTTGGAGGCGTCGGCGGGATCGAGCTTCTTGTATTCGACCGAGAGCCGTTCGAGATGGACGATGCGGTAGAGGTCGCCCCCCTGCTGCCAGAGCTGGTTCTGATAAAGTCTCATGGAGGTATAGAACGGCTCCGAATCAGTTCAGTTTCTTGAGGCGGATGTGGCGATACTCCATCTGCCCCCGGTCCCCCTCGAGCCCGATCGGACCCGTCGCGGGAACTTCCATGGCCTCCTCCAGCACTTCCCCGTTGCAGGTGGCGCGGGCCTTTCCTCCGCGCACTTCGACGACCAGTTCGTTCCAGTCCTGCGGCTTGTAATTCTTGAGATCCTTGTACGGGCCGGCGAGCGGGAAGTCGCGGCACTGCAACTGGGGCTGGCGAATGAACACACCGCTGTCGGCGTTCGGCGTGGCGCGAAACTCGAGCTTGAGGATGAAGTCATCGCCGAATTCCTCCCTCGTCCAGAGCTGCTGGATGCGGCGCCCCTCCGCCGGAGTCTTCACGACGATCCGGCCGTTGATGGCCGCGTATCGCCCATCGCTGCTCTCGGTTTTTCCATCGAAAAACTCGGCCTCGGCGATCTCGACAAAGACAGGTGCGTCCGGTTTCGGATTCTTCGGTGCCTTTCTCGGCTGGGTGGGACGGAATCCCCATCCCGTGAGATCCTTGCCGTTGAAGAGGCTGACATAACCCTCTTCGACGACGGACTCGACCCTCTCCGTTTCGAGGAATCCGAGGGTCGCGAGAACCGGTCGCAGGGCCGCGGCCCACCGATCGTATCCCGCCGGATTGAGGTGGAGGAGGTCCTTGAACCAGCGGGGATCGGCCTCGCCGTCCTCGCCCGCAAAGAGCGTCCACGTATCGAGCAGGGTCACCTGGGCATCACCTCGGACGAGATCCGCGTAGAGGCGGTTGAGTTCCTGCACCTTTTCCTTCGGGCGCTGTTTCTCGGGCGAGCTGGGAAAAACCTGACAAAGCACCACGGGAACGGCCGGGTCGTGTTTCTTGATCGCCGCGAGGATGCCTTTCAGGTTCTCGGCGGCCACGGCCGGCTCGAGGCCGATCTCGAGATCGTTCGTGCCCATGAGCAGGACCACCGCCTCGGGTTCGAGCGAAAGCACGTCCTCCTGCAGGCGCACGAGCATGCCACGGGTCGTGTCCCCTCCGATACCGCGGTTCGCGCTCTTCATCCCGGCAAAGCGCTTCGGAAGGCTCGTGCCCCACCCCTGCGTGATCGAATCGCCAAGGAAGACAACCGCATTCCGGTCCTGATCTGCCTCCGCGGCCCACTTGGCCCGCATCTCCGGCCACCGCTTCATCAGCCCCTCGTAGCGCCGCAAGGGCCCGACGCCAGGAAGGGAGGCCTCGTCCTCGACGGAAGGGAAAGCAAAACGATCGGCTTTTCCCTCCTGCGCATGAAGAATGGGGACCAGAAGGGAAAAGAACGCGCCCAGGACGCCAGCGGAAGTCTTCATCGTTCGGGGGTGGGGTTGCTTCACTTGAAGGGATGCTCCTTGAGAAGTTCCTCGGTGGTGTAGAACATGAGGCGGCCCGGCTGGGCGTCGCGCACCTTCTTGACCTGATCCACGGAGATGGGCTCCGCCTTGTTGCCGAAGCTGTTCCGCACGAAGGTGAGCACGTTGGCGATTTCCTGATCCTTGAGCATGCCGCCGAAGGGAGTCATCGGGACCTGGCCATCGTATTTCTTCCCGTTCACCTCGATCGGGCCCATGAGCCCATAGAGAGAGATCTTGATGAGGCGCTCGGCATCCTCGGTTACCCAGGGACTCTTCTCGAGGGAGGGGAAGGCCGGATCAAGACCCTTGCCGTTGGGCTGGTGACAGGTCACGCAGAGGCCCTCCCGGAAGTAGACTTCCTGACCGGCGAGATACTGCTTCTTCGCCTCGGCGCTCAGGTAGTCAGGCGCGGGAAGCACGGGATGGTCGGTGACTTCCTTCTCCGCGACGCCGGCGAGCCGGTCTTTCGCGGTCTGGACGGCGTTCTTATTCCAGTCATCGAGCGGCAGCGAGGCGGCGATCTCGACGATCTTCGTAGCGGCCTTCTTGTCGGGAATCCAGGAAGCCGCGACGGTGGCCTCGAGACGAACACGTCCTTCCGGATCGGCGGCTGCTTTCTCGAGGAGGGCGGCGTGGTCGGCGATGCGGTGGTGATTGTAGCGCAACACCCTCACGGCGGCGGCACGGACGTGGAAGTCGGGCGACGCCAGCAGTTCGCGCAGAAGCCCCTCGTCGACGGCATTCATTCCCCAGGTCACCCAGAGGGCCTCGAGGCGGCGGTGCTCGTAGTCGGGATCCGCCTTGTCGAGTCCGGCAACCCAGGTCTTCACCGCGGGCAGCACCTCCTCGGCAGAGTATCCGCGGAGCGCGCGACGGCTGCGGTAGCGGGTCCGGTTCTCCGGCAGCTTGAGATTCTCGAGGAGTTCCCCGATCGAGGCTCCGGCGACCTTGGCAGGTTCGACGAGGGGGCGCGAGGGATAGGTGATGCGGTAGATGCGTCCGTGGACGTGGTCGCGAAGCGGGTCGCGCGCGTTGTGCTGCATGTGGCCGATGAGGACATTGTGCCAGTCGATCACATAGAGCGATCCGTCGGGCGCGAACTCGAGATCAACGGGGCGGAAGTTTCCATCGCTCGACTGCAACAGGTCCTGGCGGAAGGTGGTCTTGTAGCCTGTGCCGTCGTCCTCGATCTGGTGCTGCTTGATGCCTAGGAAACCGATCGCGTTCGCGAGAATGAGATCTCCCTGCACCTCGTCGGGGAAGTGTCGCGAGGACACCACTTCGAGGCCGGAGGTGGGGCGCACGCTCTGGCCCTTGGGCACGAGGTCCGGCGTCGAGGGCGTCTTGCTGCCGTAGGTCGATTTCACCGAAACGGGCAGCATCCAGTTCATGCTCGGTCCCGAGGTGTGGAGGAAGAAGTCCTGCCCCCACTTGTCGAAGACCACACCCCAGGGATTCGGGATGGCGAGCTGGGCGGTTCGCTCGAGCTGGAAGCGCTGCGGACTGAAGCGGTAGAAACCGCCGTCGACGGCACGCACGGGACCGTAGGGTGTCTCGACGTTGGTATGCAGAAAGACCCCCTCGCACATCATGAAGGCCCCGGACGGATCCGCGGTGAAGGCGCCGATGGCGTGGTGGGTGTCGTGGGTGTCGAAACCTCCCAGGAGGATCTCGCGCGAGTCGGCCTTGTCATCGCCGTCGGTGTCGCGGATGAGAACGAGGTTCGGCTCCTGCGACACGTAGACTCCTTCGGGCGCGAATTCGAAACCGATGGGCAGGTGCAACTTGTCGGCAAAGACCGTCTCCTTGTCCGCCTTGCCGTCGCCGTCGGTGTCCTCGTAAATGAGGAGCTTGTCGTCGGGCATCGCGTCTCCGGGACGATAGTGCGGGTAGGTCGGCATCACCGCGACCCAGAGGCGCCCCTTGTTGTCGAAGGAGAGCTGCATCGGGTTCGCGAGATTCGGGAATTCCTTCTCGGAGGCGAAGAGCTTGACCTGATACCCCTCCGGCACGGTCAGCGACTTCTCGGCGTCCTCCCCATATTTGTACTCCGTGCTGCCGTTTTTCACGCTCGGCTGGTAGTTGGTCGGCACCGGGGGCAGGGCATGGGTCTTGGAATCATCGACGGCGAGGTCGGTCTTCTTCCCGGACGCCACGTCATGAATGAGCTGGTCTCGCAGCGCCGCCATTTCGCGCGTCTTTTGCACTTCGTCAGGGTAGTTCTGCGGCCCGAAGGGGTTGTAGCGCTGGCCGTGGGTGTGGACGCCGTTGAGGAGGTGATAGTCATTGTTCCAGAACCAGTCCTTCTGCTTGACGGCCCCGTGAACGAGTTCGGGGTCGGCCTTCGACTTCCGGGGAGTTTCGCCAAAGAGGCCGTTGGCAAGAAGCTCGCCAAGCTGACGATAGCCATCCTCGGTCGGGATGAAACCTCCGGTGGTGAAGGGCTCGTCGGTGGTCTCGTAAATCCTCTTCGTCGGAGTGAAGAGGTCGATGTAGGTAAGCTGGTATTTTTTCGCGACGGACTCCATCGCCGCGGCATAGAGAGCGAGGTTGGCGTTTTCCTTTTCACCGTTGGGAAGGTCGCGGCGGTCGCTCTGGTTCTCGTAGGCGATGGGAGAGACGAGGACGAGGCGCGGAGCCTCCTTCCCGTTGTAGGCCTTCGAAAGGGTATGCTGCACGAAAGCCTCGAGTTCGGCCTGGTAGTTGGCAACGGCGTCCTGGCCGTCGAAGGACTCGTTGTAACCGAAGAAGGCGACGACGGTGTCGGCCTTCAGATAGGTGAGCCACTGGTCCGGCGTGGGGAAGAAGCCCTTGCCGTTGTGAATGGTTTTGTCAGGATGGAACTTTTCCGCTCCGGGAAAGGCCCATTGCGAGACACGCGAGGGATGGGGACGGAAGCCCGGAGTGTCGCCGGGCTTGCCCATGTTGCGGAGAAAGAGTTCGCTGTCCGGGAAGCGGAGATGAAGCTCCGTCTCGAGGCGGCTGAAATAGACATCGCGCTCGGCGAGGCCGTTGCCGATGAGGACGATGCGCTCGCCCTTGACCGGGGCGGCCACCACCTGGGCGCGAGCCTTGGACGCGGCCGGAGGATCGACTTCGGAAGCGTGCGGAGCACCGTCGCCGCTGTTGTCGGGACGCTTTTTCTCCTCGGCCTTGGCGGCCTTGTCGGAAGCGCTCATCGGCTTGGCCCCGGGAATCTTGAGATCGGACGTGGCCGGACTCTTGCCGAGGGCGTAGTCGGACGGCTTGCGGTTCAGCTTCTTGTAATGATCGCCACCCATCCCGCTGTAGAAGGAGGGTTCGAAGGGGTCGACCGGTTCGACATCTCCCTTGGCGGGGACTTTCTGACCGGTGAGGAAGAGGGAGGTGTTGACGATGAGGCGCCGGAGGTCCTCGTCGGCAAAGTCAATCGAGGCCCCCAGGGTCGTGCAGAAAGCCTGCCCCTTCGTCTTTCCATCGGGCGCGACATACTCCCGCAGCCACGCGAGCGGCATCATGGGGTCATTCTTCTTGCCCGCCACCGCCTTCGACGACGGATCGAGCGATTCGGTGACCTCGCCGCGAAGGAAGAGGGTCACCGCGTAGGCGTCGAGATTGGCGATGCCGTAAACGTCGGTCGTCGCGAAGATCTCCCCCACCCCGCGCATGATCTCGTGGGATCCGTTCGAGGTGACGACAATGCCTCGGGTTCCCTCCTTCTTGTGCTGTCCGTGGTGGTTGACCCACTTTTCGCCGAGAATCTTCAGCCCGAACTCGGACCATTTGAAATCCCCCGTCGCCGCGTCGCCACGGAAAGCATGGGTTGCGGTACGAATCCCGATGACCGGTTTGCCCGCGTTGAGATACTCGGCGAAATTCGCGATCTGATCGTCGGGAAGCTGCCGGAAGCGGGTCCCGATGATCATGAGGTCGGCCGAGTCGAGTTCCTCGGTGCCGGGGATGTTCTTCTGGAAGTTGGGATCGATGTATCCGCCGTCCGGATTGATCGCGAAGAGCACGACACAATCGAAACCGTATTTCTGGCTGAGGATCTTGCCCAGCATGGGCATGGTCTCCTCGGTGCGGTATTCCTCGTCACCGGAGACGAGGACGATCTTCTTTCCGTTGGCCGTGCCTTCCTTCGGAGGGAAGTGGAGGCGATCCTCGGCAGACCGGGCGATACCGGACGACAGGACAAGAGCGAGCAGGACAGGAATGACTTTCATGGGGATTTTCCGGAAAAACCGGGCTGTATCAGTAGCCCCGGCCCCAAGGGGAAACCAGTCAAAAGAAATGCCGAATTCGGCCAATATCCGCCGGTGAGATCCTGCGATCCCGGGACATGAACCGGCCCAGCTTCAGCGGCCTCGCGGAGTGAGGTCGTGGTTGGTCTCGATCCCTTCGGGCAACTTGATGGCCTGGAGAACGAGCTTCTCCTCCTTCACGGTCGTCGTGGATACGGTACCCAGCGAGGTTTTGGTCGCGATGACCTTGCCGGCCTTGTCCTGCGCGACGAGAAGATATCCCTCGAACTCCCAACCGCCCACGTTGGAACTGTCCTTGTCGGAATCGTAGGCCGTTTCGATAGGCTTCAGCTCGTGTTCGGACGTCTTGCCGGCGGCGAGTTTCGTCGAGAACTTCTGCGTCGAGAGGAGTTTGTACCAATCCTGGCTTCGGTCGGCGTAACGACGCGAGTTCCGCGCCACCAGGAGGATGGTGAAATCCGTCTCGTCGAGATCGATGTCGCGCGATTGGTTGGCCACCTTTACCGAGGTCGTGATCGTCATGTTCTCCATGTAGGAGCTGCTCCCGATGTCCCGGCGTTTCTTGCCGACTGAGACATCCATCTCGAATTTTGCGAGTTCCTTGGGAGCATTGGCGATGATCCGCTCCTGGGAGCCGGTGTCAAAGACGTCGATCTTCGTGTTGAAGATCTGACCGTCGCTCGTCCTCTGGATGCGGACATTCCCGCTGCTCGCAGTGTAGGCGAGTACCTCGACCGTCATGCTCTGGCCCGCCTTGTTGGCCACCTCGATCGGGGCCGCTTCGAGACTTCCGGTCATCCCGGGCATGACCAGCAGGAACCCCAGGGAAAACGTGA
>JAGRPC010000227.1 GCA_020439925.1 Verrucomicrobiia bacterium
GACGCAGTGAAGCCAAGGGGAAAATTGCTGCGATGGGCCAGGTGGACGACTATCCCTTCACGGCGAAGGCGGGGGAGACCTGGGTCTTCGAGGTCAACGCGGCTCGGGCGAAATCGAAGCTCGATTCGAAGCTGGCCGTGCTCGATGCGAAAGGTGAACCGGTCGAGCAGGTCGTGCTGCAGGCGGTGCGCGATTCCTGGCTGACCTTTCGGGGCAAGGACTCGATGGCCTCGGCCGACTTCCGTGTCCACAACTGGGAGGAAATGGAACTGAACGAGCTCCTTTACGTGAACGGCGAGGTCGTGAAGTTGCACCTCTATCCGCGGGGTCCCGATTCGGGGTTTATCGTTTATCCGGGTTTCGGCAACCGGCGGACCTGGTTCCAGACCACGCCGATGGCGCATCCCCTGGGACAGCCCTGTTACATTGTCAGGGCCTTGCCTCCCGGTTCGGACCCGGGGCGGAACGGGCTCCCGGTCTACCGGATCTATTACGAAAACGACGACGATCCCGAACGGCGTCTCGGGTCGGATTCGGTGCTTCGTTTCACCGCGCCCGCCGATGGTGATTACCTCGTCCGGATTTCGGATACGCGCGGCTTCGGAGGGGATGGCTACGACTACACTCTCGTCACCCGCAGCCTGAAGCCGGACTTCACGGTGGCCGCGGCTTGGAAAGATCTCAAGCTCTCCCCCGAGAGCGGGCGGGAACTTGCTTTCACCGCCTCCCGCTTCGACGGATATGACGGTCAGATCGAGGTGACTTTCTCGGGGTTGCCGGAGACTCTCTCGATCGCGCAGCCGGTCGTGATCGAGGCCGGTCAGGACCGCGCCTTCGCGACACTGCGCTCGACGTCGGCCTTTGCCGGACTTTCCGAGGCGGAGGCCGCAAAGGTGAAGGTAACGGCGAAGGCGGTGATCGGTGGCAGACCGGTGGAGAAGGAAGCCGGCAAGGCCTTGGCGGTTGCCCTGGAGGACAAGCAGAAGCTGCGCGTTCAGCTCAAGTCGGACGGCGAATCGGGAAGGATGGGCGAGGACGGAGTCCTCGAGTTCACGATTCACCCCGGCGAAACGATCACCGCGATCGTTTCGGCGGATCGGAATGGTTTCGAGGGAGATGTCCTCTTCGGCAAGGAGGACGCAGGGCGAAACCTGCCGCACGGGGTCTATGTCGACAACATCGGCTTGAACGGGCTCATGATCCAGCCGGGGAGAAGCGAACAGCGTCTCTTCATCACCGCCTCGAAAATCACCGTCCCCACGGTGCGCGATTTTCACCTCGTGACGAATGCCGGCGGGGGCCACACGACACAGCGGGCAAGGCTACGGGTCGTTGCCGATGGGCAGGTGGCGGACCGTTGATCGATTCGCGTTTCAGTTGGCGGGCGCCGGTTTGGCCGGGGCCGGCAGCTTCAGTTCGCAGACGACAATGCGGTTTCCCGGACCGGAGTTGAGGCGGGTTGTCGCCTTGATCGGGTGCAGGTTGGGGGAGACCCAGATCTGATCGAGACGCAGCATGGGATAGTCCGCGGGATAGGTGTTGCCCCAGCCGATCCCGACGGCGGCGTAGGTGTCGACCATGCCGCTGTTTTCAAGCGGGCGGAAGACATCGTCTCCGGGAGGCGTGCCGAAACCGCCTCCGATGATCCGGACGACGGACTTGCGGTCGAGAGGATGTTCTCCGAGATGGGTGCGAACGAGACGGCGGTTCTCGATGCGGGCATCGATGAGCTGTTTCCAGACCGACGGTTTCCACATGTCGATTCTCGGAGCGCAGCCCGGGAGATCGAGGTTGCTGACATCGAGGATGAGCCCGTCGGGGCGCCTGAGACGGACGTGAAGGGCGGGGGACGACGGGTCGGCGATCGAGGCCACCACTTCTCCGCGCCCGAGAATCGCGTGCGTTCCCGAAAGGGTCACGGTGCGTTGGACTCCGTAAAGCTGATCGGCGACCGCATCAAGAATCTCCCGGGAGGGGGCCTGCTGGACGATGAGAATGTCGGGTGCGGATTCGGCGGCCTTGCGCAACGGGGCTTCTTCTCCTTCGCAGCGGACATTGACCACCCGAAGAACCGATGGGGCGGGTGAATCGGCGGGTTGCTTCTGGAAGGACTGGTAGAGTTCCCGGACGATGCCGACGGCCTCTTCGGAGAAACCGATTCCGGTGATGAGGAAGAGGCAGAACATCACCCCGGGAGCAACTCCCCGACAGATCATCCAACAGAGCAGGGAGATCGTCGCTCCCGCGGCGCACCAGAGCCAGACGGGTATGAGGGTCACGGCGACCATGGCATCCCAGCGGTTGAGGAGGCAAATGGCAACGGCCACGTAGGCCATCGCCAGCATCACCGGAACCACTGTCGCGAAGGTTTTCTGAGTCTTGCGCCACATGGAGAATGGGAAGTCCCGATCCGGGACCGATTCAGACTAGACCAGAATCGAGGAATTGCCTGTCGGAATTCTTCCCTTGCAGGGGACGCGTTCGGGGCTTGGTTGCCCGAATGCTGCGCGATCTGAAAGAAGCGGTGCTGGAGGCCAACCTGCTCCTTGTGAAGGAGGGGCTGGTCCGCCTGACCTGGGGCAATGTCTCCGGCATCGACCGTGAGAGCGGACTTTTCGTGATCAAACCCAGCGGGGTCGCCTACGATGATCTCACGGTCGATTCGCTCGTCGTTCTCGATCTCGACGGAGCCGTCGTCGAGGGAACGTTGCGACCTTCCTCCGACACGCCGACGCACCGGATCCTGTATCGTGAGTTTCCGGAGATCGGGGGCATCACCCACACCCATTCGGTCAAGGCGACGATGTTTTCCCAGGCCGGCATCGAACTGCCCTGCTTCGGAACGACTCACGCCGACCATTTTTACGGCACGGTACCGGTCGTTCGCGAACTGACCCCGGAAGAGGTTGGCGAGGACTACGAAACCAACACGGGCAGAGCCATCGTCGAGTGTTTCCGTGAGCGAGGCCTGGATCCCCTCGCGATGCCGGCTTGCCTGCAGAAGTATCACGCCCCCTTCACGTGGGGAAAAAACGCCATCGATTCGGTGAAAAACAGCGTGGCCCTCGAGGTTTGCGCCGAGATGGCCATGGGGACCTGGCAGCTTCGTCCGGAGGTCGCAACGTTACCCGCCCATCTCCTCGACAAACACTACTTCCGCAAGCACGGTCCGGGAGCCTATTACGGGCAGGGTGGTAAGTGACTCTTTCCTCTTTCAAGGACGATTACGAATCACATCCTCCGTAAAAGGATCGTCAGGTCCCGATTCGGATGGTGGCTGATCACTCGTCTTTCGAAAAGGCAGGGGAGTGAGGCAGACGGATCCAGAATTCCGATCCTCCTTCGCGGCGGTTGACTGCGCCGACCTTGCCGTGGTGCGCATTGGCAACTGCCCGAACGAGGCTGAGTCCGAGACCGATACCGGGATTGGAGGCCGAGGCGGCGCTTCCCCGGACAAATCGTCTCCAGATTCGTTCTTCGTCTTCCTCGCTGAGGCCCGGACCGGTGTCCCTCACCCGGATGACACTTGCCCCTTTATCGGAGGAGAGCTGAATCTCGATCTTTCCATTCTCCGGCGTGTAAGCGATCGCGTTGTCGAGCAGGTTGCAGATCGCCTGCTGGACGCGCTGGCGGTCGATATATTGCGTTCCGCTGTTCGCCTCGACTTGAACCTCAAGCCGGAGACCCCGCTCTTCGGCGGAGGCGGAATAAAGGTCGACGGTTTCCCGGACGAGGTGTTCGAGGTCGACCGCTTCCAGGTTGAGACGCATCGCCCCGGAGTCACCGGATCGGATACTGAGGATATCCCGGATAATGGACGAAGACCTCGTGATCTCCTCGATGGAACGGGCGGCTAGATCGAGTGCCTCCGGAGAGACTTCCTTCGACTTGAGGATGCCCTCGATGTTTCCACGGATTCTGGCCAGCGGGGTGCGGAGTTCGTGGGCGAGTTGATCGTTGGCAGCCTCGAGTTCCTCGGTCAGAGCCTGCACGCGGTCGAGGGATTCGTTGAACGTTTCGGAGAAGTTTCGGAGCTCCGGAATCGCGTCGGGCGGGCGGATTCTGAGGCCCAGCGAGGGTTCCCGGGCGATCCGGCGGGCATCGTCGATGAGGAGGCGGACAGGACGAAGAACCCGGCTTGCGAACCAGACAACCGGTCCCACGGCAAGGACGGCCGAAAAGACCAGCGCGAAGAAAAGGAGAAGGTTCACCCGGGAAAGCGCGGCGATATCGTCATCGTTGGTACGGGCAAACCACAATTCTTCGCTTCCGGGAAGTTGGAGACGACCAACGGTGATGACCTTTCCCTTTCCCAACGACCGGCGGAGCCAGGCGATGCCGCTCTCGTCTGGTTTGATGTCAGTGGGGAAGACGGGCCAGTCGTCGGTTTGCTGCGGGGGGATCGGGCGGTTGATGAGGTCCTTGCCAGAGGCGTCGATGAGGCGAAATCCCTGGGCATGCTGCCCGTGGCCTCCTGCTTCGAACAGGGCGAGGACGGCTTTGCCGCCCTGCTGCTCATAGAGCGCCGTGTATTCGAGGAGGTCGTCCTCGATGATCGCTTTCCCGACTTCGTCGAAGTGATGGCGAAAGAGCCAGATGGTCGCCAGCCAAATGAGAACCATCACAAAGGCGACCAGCCCCAACATCATTCCGGAAAGTTTCCAGAGGGAAGATGGGGAGCGGTCAGGCATGACGGCGGAACACGTGGCCCCTCCCTCGGATGGTCTCGAAGTAAGAGGGGTGATCGGGTTCGTCGAGCTTGCGACGCAGTCGACACAGGGTCGCGTTCACCACATTGGTACCCGGGTCAAAATGGATGCCCCAGACCTGGTCGAGGAGGAAGGAATTGGTCAGCACGCTGCCTTCGTGATCGAGGAAAAGTTTGAGCAGTGACCATTCCCTGGGTTGAAGGGGGACGGGATGACCGCGGACGATGACGTATCGTTGGAGGGAGTCCAGTTCCCAACCCTCCGGCAATGACCGGGGACTGGGTTGATCGAGGGAACTGCGGCGAAGAAGCGCCTCGATTCGTGCCCGGAGTTCGTCCATGGCAAAAGGTTTCGTCAGGTAGTCATCACCTCCTCTGGAGAGTCCGAGGACCCGGTCATGAACCTCTCCCTTCGCTGACAGAAAGAGAACGGGCGTCCTGAAGTTCTCCGATCGCAGGGAAGACACAAGATCGACACCCGACATTCCCGGGAGGGAGACGTCGAGAATGAGCAGGTCCCATCTGCCGCCTTTTGCTGCCGTCAGGCCTTCCTTTCCATTGCATTCCACGGACACCCTCCATTCATCGCGCCCGAGTTCCGCCACGAGCTGGCGGGCGAGTTCCGCATCATCTTCGACGAGGAGAAGGTTCATGAATCCTGGTAAGTTTCATTACCAAACGATAACGTGTGCTTTGACCGGATTGTGGGCAGACTTCCTCCCATGAGCAAGGTTTTTCCGATTCTCCTGTTGTTAGGTCTGTTTTCGAATGTCGCGCGAGCGCAGGGAATTGCTTATGGCAGTATCACGAATTTCGATACCGTCAACGACACTGGAAAAGAGTGCCATGGTTTCGAGATCGAACTCGAAGATTGTCACAGCACCGAAATCGGCAGCACCTACAACTATAACCACTACGGGGTTCCCCGGATCACGGAGGACAACTCCAACGCCGCTCATCCGGTCTGCCGCATCCGGTGGGAGAGCCGCAAGAATCAGGATGGAAGCTGGGCCGCCTACACGGCGATACCGAGCGGACCGATCTCTCCGACAAACGGGCACCAGTTCACCAATCCGAATGTCAATTTCGGGGGAGAGCACTTTGGTGTGAGCTACCGGGTTCAGCCCACGGCGATTCGTTATTTCTGGTTGGTCGACGACGGGGCCGGCAACTTGGTGCACGGCGGACAAGTCCAGGTCGCGGCGCCGACCTTCCAGTATTTTCCCCCGGCTGCCGCCCAGCCCGCCCGGATCCAGGCGGCGATCGAACCTCCCGAGCCTCCGGAGATCCACGCGGCCGAGTTCGGCCCGGCTCTGTGGGTGAAGGAAATTCGCACGACGAGCCACAACAACCGCGAGATCTCGCTGCGCGACCTGGTTTCCGATGATCCGGACGACCCCGACGACCGCAACTGGAGGAATGGCGAACCCGATGAGGTCGAGGTGGAGTGGATGCTCCTGCAGACCGAATTCGCCAAGCCCGGAGAGGGCAACGGGAGGCTCGAAGCGGCGGCGGAGCCCTTGGAAAATGGAGATGAGGTGGTCACGAGACGCTACGAGTTCTTCGAGTATATCGGTCCCACCGACGAGGAAAGCGGCGAAGCCTCCGCGGACAACGTGGGGCCTGACGATGTTCACGGGGTGGGAGTGAAAACGATCAACGGCGTCGAAGTGGATCTCTCGGAGGTCGAGGTGGTGGGGGAATTCAAGGGAGCGCAGATGGCGGCGGTGATCGTCGATGCTTCGGTGAGTCTGATCGAGCATCTCTCGGACGGGACATTGGGAGAACCCTATGCGGACCGTTCCGTCGTGATTCCGGGAAACGCTCCGTTCCAGGCGAGCGGGGAGGGTAACCTGCCCCAGGGAATGAGCTTCGACCCGATCACCGGGATCCTCTCCGGAACGCCGGAGGAGACGGGGTATTTCGACTTGGTGGTGACCGTTTCGGAAGAGGGAATGCCGGCGATCGAGAAAGCGTATCACTTTGCGATCTGGGAAAGCGGTGCGGAGGCTCCACCCGCCATCCTTGTAGACACCACTTCCGAGCCGGTCGCAGGAGGCGAGACTGCGGGAGGGGGATCCTTTGCGCCGGGAGACGAGGTTACGGTGACTGCCACCGCTCTCCCGGGCTTCGTCTTTGCCGAGTGGATCGAGGACGGACAGCCTGTGTCCGGTAATGTGTCCCACACCTTCAGCGCCGACGTGAATCACTCACTCGTGGCTCGCTTCGAAGCGGCTCCGGCGGAACCCTTGCCTGATCTTACGATTGGAAACTCTTCCTCGACACAAATTGGGGACGGAGTTTACAACCTCAACGGAATCGGGCAGACGATCAGGCAGGTTTTGTCACGGAAACGAAAGGCCACAGTCTATTTTGATGTGCAGAACGACGGAGCGGTTCCCGCGTCGATCAGAGTGGCCGCGACCCGGAAAGATCGGCGTTTTGACTTGAGGTACTACGACCTCTCTGGCGGACGGCAGAACGTGACGGCGGGGGTGACGAGAGCCGGTCTTGACCTCGCCTTCGACGGGCTTGGAGAGAGGTTCTTCCTCGTGGATGTAATCCCCGGAAGGAAAGTGCGTCGAGGTTCCAAGGCGGTCGTCGTGAGTGCCAGTTCCGATAGTGCCACGAGTGACCTGGCCAAAGCGTTTTTGAAATTCAAATGACCCCCGGGTGGGGGACATTGTTAACCAAACCCCAAAAAAGCCATGAAAATGACCCCTGAAACTCAAAACGAAAACGATCGGGCTCGTGCTGGAATCGAGCCTTCTAACCGTGGACGTCTCCTCCGGTCGGCCACGATTGCCTGCCTGTTGGGACTGGGATCTCCCGGGACTCTCGGTGCACGAGCGGTTGTCGCGATTCTGCTCGCCACGGCGACGACCTCGTTTGTCGGAACCTTGGCTGAGGATGACGGAAACCATCACAGGAAGGGTGGCGACCTCGATAATGACGGCCGTCCGGACGATCGCGACAACGACATCGACGGAGATGGAATCTCCAACAAGCATGACAACGATGTCGACAACGATGGACGGCCGAATGGAAAAGATCGGGACTGCGACGGTGACCATATCCCGAACGGAAGGGACCGCGATGTGGACGGCGACCACGTGCCCAACTCGCGCGACCGGGACATCGACGGCGATCGGCGCAGGAACCGGCGCGACAATGACATGGACGGAGACGGAAAGAGAAACCGGGTCGACGACGATATCGACGGAGACGGTATCAAGAACGAGTTGGATTCGACTCCGAACGGGCGCTGAGAAGTGACGAGAGCGATTCGCTCAAAAACGATTCCTCCTCCCACCTTCTCCGGCGGGCTGTGTCCCGCCGGAGGAGCCGTGGAGCGAAACAAATCTTCCGGGCTGTTCTCCTGCGTCAGGAAGTTCAACTGCCCCGGCAGAAGCGGAGCAGGTGGGCAAAGACCTCGGTCGCCTGGATTCGTGATCCGGACTCCAGTTCCGGAAAGGCCCCGATGAGAAGCGGGTGATCCTCAACGTCCTCGGGGATGCATCCATGCGAACCTTTCACCAGAGTCGCGTCCAGAGGGATCACATCCATGAGCATGCGGAATCCGAGGAACTTCTTCGCAAGTCGCCAGGCGATCGCGAGCTTTGGGAACCAGAGTTTCGGGTTCAGGAACAGCTCAACGGGATCGTATCCGGGTTTGCGGTGGATGTCGACACAGCGGGCATAGTCGGGCGCCTTGCGGTCTTTCTTCCACCAGTAGTAGGTGAACCAGCTGTGCTCGTCGGAGACGGCCACCAGATCACCGCCACGCTCGTGGGACAGACCGAGGGCCTCCTGGTCCTCCCGGTCGTAAACCACGGTGACGCCTTCGATCTTCGAGACGGTCTCCGCGACCTCTTCGATCAGGGAGGGATCGTTCACGTAGATGTGCGCGACCTGGTGGTCGGGAATCGCGAAGGCCTTGCAGTTTCCGAGATCGATCGTCTCGCGTCCGAGTTCCTCCCGCCAGGTGATCCAGCCCTTCTCGCGGAAGATCCGGTTGAGATGGATGGCCTGGTCGACCTGGGTGATGCCGTATTCGCTGAGCAGGACGACTCGCACACCCCGTCCTTCGAGGTGGGTGACGAGGTCTTCGATGACCTGGTCGATGGCCTGGAGATCTTCGCCAATCTCCGGGACGTCGGGGCCGAGACGCTGGAGATTGTAATCGAGGTGAGGAAGATAGACGAGGTTGAGGTGGGGGGAGAACTGATCCTCGAACCACTTTGCCGATTGCGCGATCCAGCGGCTCGAATCGATTCCCGCAGCCGGACCCCAGAAAGCGGGGAAGGGAAACTTGCCCAGCTTTCGAGTGACCTTTTTCCGCAGTTTCATCGGCCAGGTCTGGATGTCGAAGAGCTTCTTTCCGTCGGCCCGGTAGATCGGGCGGGGGGTGATCTGGTAATCCGCACTGGAGTAGAGGTTGTTCCACCAGAAGACCTTCGCGCAGGTGTAACCCGGTGATTCCTCGCGAAGGTGTTCCCAGAGTTTCTTTCCCTTCACGAGACGATTCGACTGTTTCCAGCAGCGATGCTCGGCGTATTCCCGGTCATACCACAGGTTCCCGACGATACCGTGTTGTGCCGGAGCAGTCCCCGTGAGGAAGGTGGCCTGCATCGTCGAGGTCACGGCGGGGAGCAGGGGAGTGACGTGGACGAGCTTCACCTCCTCCCGGGCGAGGAATTTCCGAAGGAAAGGCATGTCCGGGCCGATGTGCCGAGGGGTGAGCCCGACGACGTTGAGGACGGCGGTGCGCGGGAGGGGACAGACGATGGGAGAGGGTTTGCTCAAGGACTCGACAGGGTTTGGTCACTGCAAAGCTAAGGCCGTCGGCAGGGAAATGCCAGAGCCGGGTTTGATGTCCTCAGAAGGAGTGAGAGGTTCGACCGGCGGGGTGTTGGGGGTCTTGTCAGGGCGAGGATCGGCGGTGGCGGCCTTTCAGCATTTCACGGGCGGCTGCGGCGAGGCGGCGCCCGGTGAGATGCTCTTCATCCACCGGAACGGTCGCTCCCGCCTCGCTCAGCTCGTCGATGAGGGCGTGGTAGCGGCCCCTCGCGATGATGGCGATCTCGTCGTTGAGGGTTCGGATCGATCCTGACAGGCGCACCGCCGTGCGATGGTCGGGCACCGCAATGACGACAACCGAGGCATGCTGGATGCCGTGATGGAGGAGAAACTCGAGATTGGTGGCGTCTCCAAGGGCAGCCCGGAGGCCGGCGGTGCGGGCGAGATCGACATTGCCGGGGCGGAGGTCCACGACGAGGCAGGAGACGCTCTCGAGACGATGAAGTTCGGCGGCGACACGCTGGCCCGATGGCCCGTAACCGACAACGATGACGAGATCCCTTCCGTCTTCGGGCAGGTCCGTAGTTTCGTCGTCGATCAGTTTTCCGTTTGAGTCCCGGCGCAGACCTTCGAGCCATCTTCCCGCCGGATGGGCGCAGCGCAGCAGCATCGGGGTGGCGAAGAGGGTGGCCAGGGTCGCGGAAACGAGGAGGTGGAAGGCGTGGTCGTCGAGGATGCCGCCAGCCTGGGCGATTCCCGCGATGACGACGCCGAATTCCCCCACTTGCGCGAGGGTCACGCCGGTGGCGACGGCATACCTGGGCGGCAGGCGGAAGAGCAGGGCGACTCCGGTGATGACGATCGCCTTGCCTCCGATGACGAGCGCGGTCACACCGACGACCGCGGGCAGGTGATCAAGGATCCAGCGCGGATCCCCGAGCATCCCCACGGAGGCGAAAAAGAGGGTGATGAAGAGAATGCGGAGTCCGCCGATGTCGGCCCGGATCTGGGTGGCAAAGGGAGACTCGGCCAACATCATGCCGGCGATGAAAGCCCCGAGAGCGGGCGAGAGGTTCAGGGCGTGGGCTGCAAGAGCCGAACCGATCGCGAGCACGACGGCGAGCAGGACGAGGAGTTCGCGATCGCGCGAGAGGCTGAGTTGTTTCATCAGCGGCGGGAGCACATAGCCGGCGAGGATGCGGAAGCCCAAAACGAGTCCGACGATGAGGGCGAGGGCTTTGCCGACTCCAGCGAGCATATCAGCGGGAGTTCCGCCACCTGCAAGCATGGTGGTGAAGAGCACCAGCGGGACCACGGCGATGTCCTGAAGGAGGAGAATGCCCAGGGAAGCACGTCCGTGAACGGAGTCGAGTTCAGCTCGGTCGGTGAGAAGCCGGAGAACGCAGGCGGTTGAGGAAAGGGCCACGGAGGCTCCGATGGCGAGGGACCCTTTCCAATCGAGCCCGAGGGAAAGGGCAATGAGAAACCCGATGGCCAGAGTCGTAACGACCTGGAGGGAACCGCCGAGTCCCGCGATGGGGCCAAGCCGGATGAGGCGCTTCGCGGAGAACTCGAGCCCGATGGCGAAGAGAAGAAGCGAGACGCCAAGTTCGGCGATCACGGGGACGCCCGATTCCCTGGTGATTACGGCAAGGCCGTTCGGGCCGAGGAGCATTCCCGCGATGAGATAGCCGAGAATGGCGGATTGGCGGAACCGCTCAAAGAGCATCCCGATGACGAGGGCGGTTGCCAGCAGCGCAAGCAGTTGAAAGAGGACTGCCCAGATATCGGAATCGGAGGTGGCGGATGCGGCGAGAATCACGGGCATTTCCATGAGTCTCAGGTCACTCGTTCTTTCCGGGAGATGGAGCGGTGGCTGGCTGGGCCTCGCGCTCGCGGGTGAGCCTGCTGATTTCCCTCAGGGTTCCGAGCACCGCGGGCGGGGTCGAGGGAAGGGGCAGCTCGATCTCGAGTCCAGCCT
Source organism: Verrucomicrobiia bacterium (assembly GCA_020439925.1). Lineage (GTDB taxonomy): Bacteria > Verrucomicrobiota > Verrucomicrobiia > Verrucomicrobiales > DEV007 > Arctic95D-9. Next base: position 11,490 of record JAGRPC010000227.1, read on the forward strand.
TGAGTCCGAAGGCACGCAAGGCGTCCCAGAGAGCCTCCCGAACGGAACTCGCCAGCAAGAGGGGCGCTTCGGCGCAGGGATCGCCGGGAAGGGAGGTCGTCTCTCCAAGTGGACGCAGGCGATCAGTGACCACCTGGAAAGGCGCGTCGGCAAAACCGGGCACGCCCTCCGCGGCATGTGAGGGAAACGATTCCGCCGATTCCGGATAGGAGACACTCTCGGAGAGGAGCCACCCCGTGCCGAGGGTGAAGGCTCGCATCAACTGGGCGAAATCCCGGTCGGCCTGCGCCGGTGAGGGCGAACCTTCATGGGCAAAATCCACGCGGAGAAGTTGTACTTCCCCCGTGAACGCGTCGACCTGCACTTCGGCGACGGCGGCGGCGTAGGTAAAGGCGGAGAAAGGCCATCCGGCACCCAGTTCGTGGTCCCACCACAGGTTGGGCGTCCGGTGATAGCCGGTTTCGACGAGGTTGACCCGCTTTCTCCAGGCTCCCTCGATGACTTCCC
>JAGRPC010000228.1 GCA_020439925.1 Verrucomicrobiia bacterium
CTCGAGAAGGAAGGGCTGCTCGATTCCACCCTCGTCGTCTTCATGACCGATCACGGGATCAGCCATGCCCGGGGCAAGCAGTTTCTCTACGATGAAGGGACCCAGGTGCCCTTCGTTGTGAAAGGTCCGGGTGTCGCCGCGGGTGCGGTGCGCGAGGATCTCGTCGAGCACATCGATCTCGCCGCGATGACCCTCGGTGCCGGCGGACTCGAGGTGCCCTCGTGGATGCAGGGGCGGGATATCCTGGCAAAAGACTACGAGCCCCGCAGCGAGGTCTTTGCGGCCAGAGACCGCTGCGACGAGACCGTCGAAAAGATCCGCAGCCTCCGCACCGATCGTTTTCTCTACATCCGCAATTTCCACCCGCAGCGACCGCACCTACAGCCGAACCGCTACAAGGACGGGAAGGACATCCTCAAGGCGCTCCGGGCCGGGCACGAGGCTGGCACTCTTCCGGCGATCACCGAGGAGTTGCTCTTTTCCCCGACCCGTCCCGTCGAGGAACTCTACGACACGAAGGCGGACCCCTGGCAGAACCGGAACCTGGCCGGAGACCCCGCCCATGCCGCCACGCTGGCGGACCTGCGGGCGAGGCTGGATGCCAAGCTCGTCGCGACGAAGGATCCCGGGCCGGAGAGCGAGGCGATGTATGACAGCGACATGGCCGAATACCTGAAAAAGGGCGATTCCGTCATTGAGGCCAATATCGCGCTCATGAAGCAGTGGGCCGCGGAGGGCAAGTGAACCGCTTTTTCTGGCCGATTTCGGCCATTGTCCGATGGGTCCGGTCCTGATTCAATCATCGGACCATGACCCCGCCGAGTTTTTACCTTCGTCTTGCCGTCGCCTTTGCAGCAACGCTTTCCTGCCTGAAGGCCGGCGACTGGCCGCAGTTCCGCGGAGTCAACGGCAGCGGCATCGCCTCGGGCACGGAGCCGCTCCCGGTGGAGTTCTCCTTCGAGTCCAAGGTGCTCTGGGACGCTGCTCTCGGCGACGGGATCGGCTCGCCGGTGATCGCGGGGGGGCGAGTTTTCAACACCGCCCTCGTCGACGGGAAAACCTTCGTCGTCACCTGTCACGAGGCTGTAAGCGGCAAGGAACTGTGGAAACGCGAGTTTCCAGCGGGAGAGCTTCCCCGCATCACGCCGCCGAACAGCCATGCCTCGTCCACCGCCGCGAGCGACGGCGAGCGGGTCTATGTCTATTTCAGCACCCTGGGGATTCTCGCCTTTGACGCGAAAACGGGTGCGGATGCCTGGAAACACGAGGTTCCGAAGCCAGCCTACCTCATGGACTGGGGGCCCGGAGCTTCTCCGGTGGTCTACGAGGGTCGGGTCTACTTCGCGCAGGACGACGATCTCAATTCCTTTCTCCTCTGTCTCGATGCAAAGACCGGAGAGGCGCTCTGGAAGTCCCCGCGACCGGAGATGCTCGCCGGGTATTCACTGCCCGTGATCTGTGAGGCGAACGGACGAAAGGATCTCGTCGTCGCTGGCTCCGGCAAGCTGATCGGCTACGATCCTGCGACGGGGGAGGAAAGGTGGACAAGCCGCAGCCTGCTCCGCACCGTGATGACTTCGCCGGTCGTGGACGGCGACCTCATCTACCTCGCGATCCAGAGCTACGGCGACTCGACCCGGACCTTGAAGTTCGCCCTCCTCGAGTGGCTCGACACGAACCAGGACGGGAAACTCGCGAGGGCCGAGATGCCGAAGGAGTTCCTCGAGCGCTTCGACGCCTCGGACAAGAACAAGGATCAGCTGATCGACGAGACCGAGATCGACACCGCCTTCCAGCACGAGAACAACCAGGCCGCCGGGGGCAACACGATCCAGGCGGTGCGGGGAGGGGGCAGCGGGGACGTCACCGGGACGCACGTCGTCTGGAACATCGACAACAAGTCGCCCTCGAACCTGTCCTCGCCCCTCGTCTACAACAAGCGCCTCCACGTTGTGAAATCGGGCGGGGTCTCGAGCTGCTTCAGCGCGACGGACGGGTCGACGGTGTGGGAACGGACTCGACTGAAGAATTTCGGCGACTATTACGCCTCTCCCGTTGCCGGTGACGGAAAGGTTTACATCGCGGGAAGAAACGGTTTTGTGGTCGTCCTCGACGACAAGCCCGAATTGACCGTGCTCGCGAAGAACGACATGGGCGGGGAGATCCTCGCCACTCCCGCCATCGCCGACGGGCGCCTTTTCATCCGCACGCGCGACAAGGTCATCTGCGTGTCGAACGAGGCGAAGTGAGTTTCCAAGAATCCCCGACATGAAGCGCCGTTTCCTTTTCGCCCTCCTTCTCCTCGGCTCCTTCGCCCGCGCCGAGGGTCCCGCGGTCACCGTCGTGACGGGACCGGAGCCCGATGCGTTCGAGCAGATCGCCGCGAAGGAGCTCGAGACGACGCTCGTCGCCCTCTTTGATGCGAAAGTCACCCTGGCAAAGACCGCAACGGACGCGCCGAATCGAATCCTCCTGGGAACTCCCTCGACCCATCCCGCGATGGCGAAAGCTCTCGGTGTCGCCTGGCCCGCTGACGCAGACGAGCAGACTCACCTCGTCAAATCGACCCCGCAGGGCCTCGTTCTCGCCGGAGGCAGTCCGCTCGCGACCCTCTGGGCGGTGGCGGAATACGCTCATCTCAATGGGGTCCGCGTCGTGGCGGATGCGGAGTATCTGCCGGTGGAAAAGCCGTCGTTCACGCTCGATGGATTCGATGCCTTGCTCCAGCCTTCGCAGGAGATCCGGGCGTGGCGGACGCTGGGAACGAGCCCATCGAGCCAGGCGGCATGGGGACTCGAGGACCTGGAATCGCTGTTCCGCCGCATTGCCCTCATGAAATTCAACCGGGTCGTGTTCGCCGTGAAACCCTCTCAGGTCTTCGCTGGAACCGTGTCCGAGGGTTCCGGGATCTGGGCCGGCGAGGTGATTGACGTGACCGGAGACCTCGCCGGTCGCGCCGTTTTCAAAGGGGCGAAAGTTTTCGATCACCCGGCCTTGGCCGGATCCGCAACGCCGGAGGCGCGAAGGGAAGCGGCCGTCGCTTTCATGAGAGCGGCTTTGCTCTCGGCTGAAAAGGCGGGTCTTGCGACTCAGATCGAACTGGAGAGCGACCGGGAGGAGGGCTTTGAGAGGATCGCGGACCTTTATCCGGAGGCCGATTCCGTTGCCGGCATGGCCGGCGAGCCTATCCTCGAGGCGGGATGGCTCGGCGGTTACTTTCCGTATCCCGAGATCCTCGATGCAGCGAAGGGGAACCGCCGCGGTTACCAGCTTCATACGCGTTTCGTGGGCGACCAGAACGCGACGATCTGGAAACTGGCGCGCGAATCCTCCGGTTCCGTCGTGGATCCTGACAAAGTTCTCGCTGAGCTTCTCCTCCCGATCTGCGGGGAGGGTGTCGCCGATCCCTTCGGCAACGGCATCGCGGCGCTGACGAAGGCGGGGCGACTCATTTTTGACGAGGACCCCACCTTCGTTTCGTCCGGCTTCATGCGCTTCTACGAGTCCACCGATTCCGTCCCTGAATGGTGGGCTCAGGCCAAGGAACTCTATGGTAAGGCAGTGGGCGAGTTTTACCGCGCCAACACTCGGGCTCGCGACGGGGCAAGGCCCCTGATCCTGCGTTACGCCAAGCGCGCCACCTTCGCCCTCCACTACGTCACGGCCGCCGAGGCGGCCCGGAACGCAGGTATCGCGAAGGGTGCGGGGGACGACGACGCGCGGATCGAGCAACTGGAACTCGCGATCGAGGCGATGCACAACGCCCTCGCCATCTACGCCGAGGTTGCCACCGAGGCGGGCGACGCCGGGGCGATCGCCCTGATGAATCAGGAAGCCTACACCCCGCTGCTGGAGGCGCTGGACGAGTGAGCGTGGACCCGGGTAGCCGCGATCGGCCCGGGTCAAGGTAGCCGCGACCGGCCCGGTCGCGTGGGTGACGTTTGACACACGAAGCTGGCCGCGCGAGGCCGCACGGCCCTACCCGGTCGCGGAACCCCGCAAGTTTCTTCAAGCCAGCCGCCGCAGTCGCCGCAGATGTTCCTCCGGCGACGCGCCGTCGTGGTGATGGGGCAGGACGCCCCGCGGGTTGAGATCGAGGGCGCGATGGATGGACCCCCGCGCCGTCGCACTGTCTTCATTGAGGAAGCAGGGTGGACGGTGGGAAAAGTTGCCGTAGCTGGCGAAGAGATCACCGCAGAAGAGGATACCGAGTGTTTCGCACCAGTATCCCGTGTGTCCCACGGTGTGGCCGGGAAGGGCCATGGCACGAAGACCCTTCCAAAGGGGAAATTCATCCCCGTCCGCGACGAAGCGATCCGGCGTGAAAGGCTCGAAGTGCAGGAGGATCCGGCCTGCGTTTTCAATCCAGTCGACGGGTTTGAGCCTCGGTCGCGAGGGGATGCGGGATTCACAGCGATTCCGGTCACCCGAGGGCGAGGCGATCCAGGCTCCGTCGCGTCGGGCGAAACGGGCGGCGTTCCGGACGTGGTCGAGGTGGCCGTGGGTGAGGAGAATGCCTCGGATGGGGAGGTGATCCCACCCCCGCTCCGCGAGGGCGGTCTTGAGGGCGCGATCCGCACCAACAAACCCGGTGTCGATGAGATACAAGTCCTCCCGGTCTTTCAGGACGTAGAACCAAACGCCCCACGAATGCACCGCGAGGCAATCCTCTGCGAGGTCTTTGAGAACCGTGTCCACCGGGTAATCTAGGTCCCGGTCGGCTTTGCGGCATTCCCGAAGTGGCTTCCTCCGAGGAAAAAATCGCGCTTGCGCCGGGGGTGGCGCGGCCCGATGGCATCGATGTTGCGATTCCCGAGTAGCCCATGGAGAACGAAACCCCCACGACCCACCAGAAAGCCCTGCAGATCAATCTCGACCAGGGCACCTACGGGGCCTTCGCCGAGATCGGGGCAGGGCAGGAGGTGGCACGCTGGTTCTTCCGGGTGGGTGGAGCTTCCGGCACGGTGGCGAAAAGCATGTCGGCCTATGACATGCAGGTGAGCGACGCGATTTACGGTCATGCCGAGCGATACGTCTGTGAGCAACGCCTTCGAACGATGCTCGAGCACGAATGGAATCTCCTCATCGAGCGTCTCGACGCGGGACGGGGGGAGCAGTGCCGGTTTTTTGTCTTTGCCAACACCGTTGCGATCCGGAACTACGCTGGCACCAACGAGGCCCACGGCTGGATGGGAATCCGGTTCCAGACATCGCCGCGTTCGGCGCCTTCGACGGTGATCGCCCATGTCCGCATGTGGGATCGCGAGGCGGTGCTCCAGCAGGAGGCTCTCGGCATCGTCGGGGTGAACCTGATTTTCGCGGCAACCCAGTTGGGTGCGGATTCCCGGACGATCGTTGCCACGCTCGCCGACGACCTGACGACCAATCGTATCGAGGTCGACATGATCCAGTTCGAGGGTGCCGATTATGAGGGCATCGACAACCGGCTCATGAGTTTCCGGCTGGTGGAGCATCAGTTGACCAATGCGGTGCTTTTCTCACCTTCGGGTGTGGTCCAGCCTTCCGAGATTCTGCGGAAGAAGCCGGTCCTGACGATGCGGGGCCGCTTCCATCCCTTCACCCTGACCCACGCGGACATGCTCCAGTGCGCACGGGCCCAGTTCGCGCAGGAGCCGGCCAACGCGGGAAAGGAGTTTATCACTCTGTCGGAGATTCCACTGAACGTGTTGCAGCACGACGGGAAAACGAACGACGCGGACGTCCTTGCCCGACTCGATGTGCTCGCCGCCCTGGGCCAGAACGCGCTCATCACGAACTACAGCGACTACTTCCGACTCAGTTCGTATTTCCAGCGATACACCCGGGAGATGATCGGCCTCGCTCTCGGCATGACCGAGTTGACCGCGCTCTTCACCGAGTCGAACCATGAACACCTCGACGGCGGAATCCTCGAGGCGCTCGGTCGCCTCTTCAAGAGCGGCGTTCGCCTTTACCTCTATCCCCGTCGCGAAGTGGCTTCCGGAGTGCTCGTGACCGCGAAAAACTTCCAGGTCGCTCCCGGACTCCGCGGTCTCTACGATTACCTGCTCGAAAACCGCCTTCTCATCGGTCTGGCAGGCTGGGAGGAAGCGGCGGTCGGTCTTGCCACCCAGATCGTCGAGGCGAAGATTCAGGCCGACGAGCCGGGGTGGGGGGAATTGCTTCCTCCCGGAACGGCCGAGGTGCTGAGGCGTCATGGTTCCTTCGGGCTTACCCGGACCTGAATTCCGAGGCACGGTTTGGTGTCGGATCAACGGTCCCGATGAAGAGGATTCATTTCTGAGAATTCGAAGATTTCATACGCAATTTTTCTGGACGGGAGGGGCCGATCCATGCATTCTCGCGACCCCAACCCCCTGAAAATGAAACGTTATCTTCCCTTTGTTCCCGTCATGGTCGTGGCCTTGGCGAGTTGGCTTCTCGTGCATGCGGCTGAAGAAAAGAAGGCAGCACCCCTGAAAGTGCTCCTCGTGCTGGGCGGATGCTGTCACGATTACGAAACCCAGCAGCAGATTCTGAAAGCAGGCATCGAGTCCCGGATCGAAGCGGTCGTGGACATCGAGTACAACCCCAGCAAGGGAACCGACGCGACCTTTCCCATCTACGAAAAGGACGATTGGGCCGCGGGTTATGATGTCGTGATCCACGACGAGTGTTCCGCCTCCGTGACGGACAAGGTGTATGTGCAGCGCATTCTCGAGGCTCATCGTGGCGGGGTGCCGGCGGTGAATCTCCACTGCGGGATGCACTGTTACCGCTGGGGTGATTTCAAGGAGCCGGTGAAACTCGGCGACGACAACGCGGGCTGGTATGAAATGATCGGCCTGCAGTCGACCGGTCACGGCCCGCAGTCTCCCATCACCATCACCTACACGGATTCGGCGCACCCCGTGACCAAGGGGCTCGAGGGCTGGACCACGATCAACGAGGAACTCTACAACAACGTGCAGATCTTCGATTCGGCCTCCCCGCTTGCCACCGGCAGGCAGATCCAGATGCCCAAGGTCAAGAAGGGAGAGAAACCCGACCCGGAAGCCAAGGGAACCGAGGTCGAGTCGGTGGTGGCCTGGACCAATCAATACGGGCCGAAAAAGACCCGCATCTTCAGCACCACGATCGGCCACAACAACGAGACGGTCGCCGATGACCGTTATCTCGACCTGGTGACCCGGGGCATCCTCTGGGCGACCGGGCGACTGCAGTGAGCGGAGACGGCTTTCGACGAGCGCAGGCTCACTCTTTCACCTTCAGCACCACGAAGACCGGCCGGTGGTCGGAGGCCATGGCCTCCGGGATGACCCGGCTTTCAATGATCTCGAAGGGATCTTCCCGCCGGAAAAGGACGTAGTCGATGCGCGACTTCGGATCTTTTGAAGGGACGGTCGGGGTGGCCTCCGGATCGATCGCGTTGGTCCATCGGGAAAGGAGGACCTTCATCGGTTCAGAATCCGGAACGGCATTGATGTCCCCCGCGAGAATGGTCGGGAGGGAATCGCCCTTTCCGGCGAGGAGCCGGTTCACTGCCTCCGCCTCGGCGACACGGTCTTCCTCGACGTTGTGCTGGAAGTGGGTGCTCACGAAGCGGACTTCTTTGCCGCCGGAAGTCTCCACGGTGACGGCGATGAAACCGCGAGGGTAGGTCGTCAATTCGGGCGTTGCCTCGGTATAGGGAAGGGGATGAATGAGAACTTTCTTCACCGGCAGCCTGGTGAGAACGGCATTTCCGAAAAGCCCGCCTTCATAGTGCTGGGTGGGGCCGTAGTGGACCTTCAGTCCTGTCAGTTCTCCAAGCTTTTCGGCCTGGTGCACCTGCCCCGAACGCCGCACGACCACGTCGACTTCCTGGAGGGCGACGAGGTCGGGATTCACTTCCTTGATCACGGCGGCGAGTCTCTCGAGATCGTAGACCCCATCGTTGCCCTGTCCGTAGTGAATGTTGTAGCAGAGCACGCGCAGGACATCGTCAGCGGCGTCCGCGGGCACGAGGAACGAAAGGAGGATCGAGACGAGAACGGAGAGAGATTTCATCAAGGGAAGAAGGGAAAGAGGATTTTCAGCTGATCCTTCGACGGTTTCGAACCGTACTCACAGAGTTCGAAGGCCTCGGCATGCTTCACGGCCTTGCCGGCCTCTTCCCCGTACCATTCCACGAGGGAGTCACGGTGCTTGTTGGCAATGTTTCCGTGGCGGTTGGACCAGCTTTTCTTCAGGAACTCGAGTCTCCGGACCGGGTCGTCCCCGAATCGTTTTCCCCGGGTTGTCTCGTCGCCGAGCGCCCCTCCTTCGTATACCTGGGACTCGAGCGCGTCGAGGGCCTTGACCTTTTCGTCGAGGACATCGTCGATGGAGACGGCGAGGGTCGGAGTGAAGGGATAAGGTTTGCTGAAACCGTCGGGGAAGAAGAAGAAAGCGGGATTCTTTTTCATCGCGGGAACGTCGGGACAGAAGTAGGGCACCATCACCATGAAGGCCGCATCCTGAACGAGGAGCCCGACGTTGCGGTGGTCGGGGTGATAGTCATAGGGCCGGTGCGAGAAGACGAGGTCGGCGTCCCATTCACGGATCAGCTTCACGATCTTCTTGCGGTTCTCGAGGGTAGGCAGGAGTTCCCCGTCGTGATTGTCGAGGACTTCGACGGTGGTGCCCATTCGTTTGGCTGCTTCCTGGACCTCGGCAGTGCGACGCTGCGCCAGTTCACCTCCGGACATGCCCCAGTGCCCAATGTCTCCATTGGTACAGGCGACGAGTTTCACCTGGTGGCCGAGCTTCGTCCACTTGATCGCGCAACCGCCGATCTGGAACTCGGGGTCGTCCGGATGCGCCCCGAAAGCGATGATGCGGAGCGGCTTGGAGGGCTTGGTCTCCTGGGAGCGGGCCGGCAGGGTGGACGCAAGGGGAATGAGCAGGGAAAGGAAAAGAATCGGGATACGTTTCATCCCTGGAATGCTCTTTGGTCACGGAAGAGAACGGAAGTCGAAAAAGACGCCATCCGGGGACGGCATCGCGCGCCCCGGGAATGGAGAGGGCAACAACGCTCACTTGAGGACGAGGGGGAGGGTCATGGCGACATCGGCGTCCTTGATCTCGAACGAGCAGGCGGCAAATCTCGGTTTGCCCTTGGGAATCTCCCGAATCACGGAAAAGGCGAGAGGTTCGACCGGCATCCCCAGGAAATTGCGATCGAGTTCGCCGTTGCCATTGAGGTCCTGAATGACGGCGACGGCGTAGGTTCCCGGCTTGAGTCCGCTGATGGTTGCGGTGATGTCGGCCGTAGAGGTGACGGGGAGCTTCGGGGAGAGGGGGAGCGGTTTCGCGGTGAAGGTGTCGGCCGAGTCGTAGACCCCGACGAGGATTTCGCCCTTGGCTCCGGGGATATTGGTGACCGTGACTTTGAGGGTACGGGTGACCGGATCGTCTCCGAAGGAGAGGAAAGGAATCAGAAGGATGGCTGTGGCAACTGGGTTCAACTTCATCGGAGACAGTTACGAATCCCGCCAGCCAGAAAGCCATCCTCTGGCTTTGGGGCAAGCGCTTTTTGCGGATGGATACCGGCAAGGGTCGGGCGAATTTCGGGATTGTCGAAAAATCGGAATCTCGATATTCTCCACCCGAAATGAAATCCCCGATTCTCCTATGTGCCCTCCTTTTGGCGATGTCGGCTTCGGCCAATGCCGCCGCTGAACTGACTCCAGAACAGATTCAATCTCTCAAGGCCCGCCTCAAGAGCCTGAAGGAGAATCTCGATACGCACCTCACGAGTCGAAATGTCTCGGCCGGGCAGGCCTTTCTCAATGCAGCCGGTGACCCGAAGGCGGCGCTCGAACTCTACCTGAATTGCGTCAAGATGGTCGACTACGACCGGGCCGGAAGGCCGGAATCGGATTTTCGAGCCTGGCGCGAAGCGCAGGAGGATCGTGTCAAGGATCCCAAGTTCATGGGCTCCCTGCAGCTGCAGTTGCGGTATCTCGCGCTGAGTTGCCAGGCGGCGGAGTCGGACGATCTCTCCAGGGTGTTTGGCCCGCTCATGTCTCACGTCGACTCCCTGAGCCAACTCTCGGAAATGCCGACCGGACCGGTTACCCAATCGGTCGCAAATTCGGTGTTCGCCAAAGCCTACTACCTGGAAAAGCTCCTCGGCGGCAACGAGAATTGGGAACCCGTTCCGATCGATATTGCCGGGATCTACAGCCGAACAATCCTGCCCTATCTCAGGGAAAAAGATCCTTCCTCTCTCATGAACGCATGGGACAAGCGCATCGAACAGCAGACCCGGCTCGTCATGATGCTCGAGGAGAAAAAGGAGGATGAACTGCGAGGTCTGAACCGTGACGAGGAACGCCGTGCCCGTAACAATCAGGTCAATCGCGGTGGCACGATGGGAGAACATTCCAAGGAAGAGTTCACTCGGCACACGCTCCCTCAGCTGCAGTGGGGAAAACTGAAGGACATGTTCCTCTATGTGGACCAGGTGGCGGGGGCCAAGGGAATGCTGGATTTTGTCGATGCAAACCTGACCGGGGAAATGGGAGAACAGTTTTATTCGGAGTTCGAAGGGCTCATCGACTCCGCCCAGGGAGTTGGGTCCGCACGCAAGCCAGGTACGACCGAACCTGGAGAGACGGGAATTCCCCAGTGATTTTCTGAAGCGGTCTACCCCGAAAGGGAGGATTGTTGACGGAGGTGTTCGAGCCTGTCTTTCCGCGCGGGATCCTGGTGTCTTGTCGGAGATGGACAGGGGGCTCACCTGAAGCAACGTTATCCCTCGTTCCGATGCATGCGTCGAATCTCTTTCAATCGATTCCGGAGAACCTGCCCGATGAACTGGTCGAGGTTCTCGCGGAGGGAAAGGGGCATCTGCGGATCGTCAGGCTTGTTTCCCAGGGACATGCTTCAGCGGACGGTTTCTGGTATGATCAGGAGGAACACGAGTGGGTCGTTCTTCTCAGTGGCGCGGGGATTCTCTCCTTCGAGGACGCCGTCTCGGGGGAGGTTTCCATCGTCGAGATGAAACCGGGAGACTGGCTCCATATCCCGCCCTTCGCCCGGCATCGCGTCGAACGTACTGACCCGGACGTGGTCACGGTGTGGTTGGCGGTGCACTGGGGAGAGGAGCCGGATCGGGGAGATTCGTAAGTTTCGATCTCCGGGATCGCATTGTCACCACTCCGTGTATTTGGCAGAACTGCCCTTTGCCCTTTCGACGGGGTATTTGGCGGCATTCTTCTCCAGCTTTGCCTCCATCGCGGCGGCCAGGTCAATTCCGAGGTTGTCGGCAAGTTCTGCCAGGTAGATGGCGATATCGGCAATCTCCTCGGCGATGGGTTCCCGGTGGGAGACGATCCGTGCTTCCACTTCCTCGGGATTCTTCCAGAGAAAATGCTCGAGCAACTCTCCGGCTTCGAGGGAAATGGCGATCGCCATGTCCTTCGGATTGTGGAACTGGGCCCAGTCACGCTCGTCGCGAAAGGCACGGATTCTGGCGAGCAGGGATTCGGTCATGCCCGGAAAGATCGGTTCAAAAGGGGACGTCGCCGGAGAAATCTCCCTCCGGGAAGTCGTTGTCCGCCGCAAGGTCGATGACCGTCTCGGAAGGCGAACACTCGAAGTATTCGAAAAAGTCCTGAAGGTTGCGGATCTTCGGCCAGTCCTGCTCATCCGTCCACCACGCTCCGAATTCGCTCGCGGCGATGTCGGAAAAATACTGGTCGAGCAGGTCCGCGGTGGCGGACAGGTCGAGTTGTTCGTGGAAGTCGACAAGATAAACGGTCTGAATGAAAATCTGGTTCTCGTCTTCGACCGAATCCTCGAGCTGGTTGAGCCACTCGGCGAATTTCCAGGTGGGTCGCACCACGAACGCACATCGGTCGATGTAGACAAAATCGTCTTCGAAGGGTTCGGACATAAACGTGTGCGGGGAGGAATGGGGAAAAGCCCGGTCGACCGGGCAATGACCTCATGGACGGGAGGAAGGACCGCGCGATACGGGGCGGGCGCAGGGACGCAGCCCCACACAGCTTCCGGAGACGGCGTGAAGCGAAGGAGCGGGGGCGCACCGTCCGGGAAGGAGGGCGGAGAGACGACCCCCGGGGAGCGCTCGCCTGGAAGCGAGTGAAGGTGAAGCCGACCTCGAAAGGGTTCTCTTTACGGGTTTCTCCAGACTCGAAACGGCGCTGGTGGTCTCGGAGGAGAGTGGTCGTAATTTCGATGATCCGGGGAACGAGGGTGGTTTTATCTGACCCTGTCGAGGAACGCGGGCGGCACGGGGAAGAGTCGAGAGTCGGGGGGGACGAGCTTTTTCGCTGGTGCTCGATCCGGCGATCCCGGGAATTCCGGCCGTGGCCCGGGACTTGCCGGCAAGTCGCTGTTCCGCAGTCGTTCGTGGACGGAAGGAGGGGCGTGCGTTCGGCCGACTCGGTAGCGATTTCCACGAGGAAGCTTTCGCCAATGAGGCTTCACTTGCCTTCCCGCTTGTCCGGGGAGTCATCGCAGGTGCAAGTGGGCTGGAGAAAGCGGTCTTCAATCGCGTTTTGGCGAGGGCTCGCTCGGTCGCCGGGCGAGAATCCCGGGCGCAGGACCTGCCTGGTTTGGACTCGTTCCGGAGGCTTGGGAAAACCCTCGGCGGAGAGAGTCGGGCGGATCGCGTCGGGATCGTCGGCAACGGCAGCGATCGTTCGGTCGGGCCATTCCCCGTAACCCCGGCACTGACTTCCGTCATTGTTTCCTGCGGCGCGACAGCTTCCTGCGGTTTCTGCTCTGGTTCGGTGCCAAGAGCCATCCCAACCGACGCTTCGACAAGTTGCACCTCTGGTGCGGAAGAGGGGAGTGTGACCGTGGCGGAAACGGGCTCAGTGGGAGCCGAGGTGGTGCGTATGGTCGGGGCAACGGCACCCCGACGTCGATCGTGCAAGGCGGTGAGCATCGCAAGACCGGGGGCTCCGGCCGGTAGCGGTGTCATTTCTTCCGCGCGCTGGAGGATGCGGGTTTTCGATTTCGAGTCGATCCGGTAGCGGACTCCTGCCCAGGTGATGCGGTTTTGCGTCCAGGTGCTGGCAAGAATGAGCCAGTGCAGGAGCATCCAGAATGGGGTGAGCATGTGTTCGAGCCACGCGGCGGCGAAGAGTTTCTGCCGGATTCCGTTGTCGCGGAACAGGGAGAGGTAGATCTGCTGTCGAACCAGCGAACGGAACTGGTCGATCACATAGGCGGCCGCCACGGGGATCCAGGCAAAGAAATAGCCGTAGACGAGGGCGGCGATGATGGAGAGCGCCCCCAGGGTGTAGAATCCGAGGACAAGATTGATGCCCGTGTAGAGGATGGGACTGAAGAATTTGACCTGGGTGTACTGGCGGCGAGCGAACTCGAAGAACGTTTTCCAGGTGAAATCGACGGGGGTCGGGAGGATGAGCGATCGGACAAAGGCGATCTTTCGTCCGGTGGCTCTGGCTGCCTTGGAGAGTCGAAGATCGTCGTTCAGCGATCCGGCGAGGAGCTTTGGCACATCCAGTTCGTCAAAAACCGGGCGGGCGAGTGCCATGGAACCTCCCCACAGGAAAGTGCACCACGACGCCCCGCCCTGGGTCGTAATCGACGCGTTGATCACCGAGGCGATCTGACTGGGGAGGGTGGGTCGCTTGGGAACGAGCCAGCGGTAGGTCGTGGCGAGTTCGTGGGTGCCACAATTGATTGGTGCGACGAGGCGGGAGAGCCAGTCCTCGCCACAGAGAATATCGGCGTCGGCAAAGGCCACGATGGCATCCCGCGATGTGAGATCGGCAAAAGCGGCTCGCTGGTTGTGGACCTTCTGGCCTTCGTCCTGGGCGAGTCCCCCACAAACCAGGGTGATGCTGCGCAGGCCGCTGTTCGAATCGGGATGAGTCCAGACCGGGCGCCTTGGCCCCAGTTCCAGATGTTCGCACAACCAGCTGGCAACGGGGTCGGTCCAGCTCTCGAAGCAGACGATGACCCGGTAATCTCCATAATTCTGGGAAAAAATGGAATCGAAGAAGCGGGGCGTCGACTGGAGATCGAAACCCTTTACCGGCACGATCAGGGCAACCGGCTTCTGGGGTCCCGCAATTTTTTTCCACCGCCGGTCCTGGTGTCGTCGCGCCACTGAAAAGCCCATGACGCGGAAGGCCGCGACGAGAATCAGGAGCAACCAGACGCCCCAGAATGCCAGCAAGGTCTTTTCGATCATGGAAAACCCGTGCAAAATGAGCCGGGGCGCATAGACTGCAAGCGTTATTGACCGATGGCCCCCATGAAAGTTGCGGAGACCCGGAATCTCAAAAAGACCTACCATTTTGGCGACACCGAAGTGTCGGCTCTCCGTGAAATCAGCATTGAGATCGCTGAGCGCGAGTTTATTGCGGTGTGGGGACCGTCCGGTTCGGGCAAGTCGACCCTTTGCAATCTCATCGGGCTGCTCGACTCACCGACTTCGGGAGAGGTGCTCATCGCCGGCAATCCTGCTGCGGACCTCACCGATGCGAAACGCAGCGATCTGCGGAATGCCTCCATCGGGTTCGTGTTTCAGAATTTCAATCTCGTTCCGGTACTCTCCGCTCTCGAAAACGTGATGTTGCCGCTCCAGATCGCGGGGGTTTCAAAGACGGAAGCGGCACGGCGGGCCTCCGCCCTGCTCGACGAGGTGGAGCTTTCCGAGAGAAAGGGGCATCGGCCCCAGAAACTCAGCGGCGGGCAGCAGCAGCGCGTCGCCATCGCGAGGGCTCTCGTCACCGATCCGGCTCTGGTCATCGCCGACGAGCCAACCGCCAATCTCGACACCCACAACGCCAATCTCATCATCGACCTGATGCGTCGGATCAATGGCGAGCGAGGGGCCGCTTTCCTCTTTTCGACCCACGACGACCGTCTTCTCGACCGGGTCGATCGCCGGATCCACCTCTGCGACGGAGCGATCATCGAGGACGAGCGTCTTTGAGATTCATATCCCCGGATTGGCAGTGATTCGTTCCTTGCTAGAGCAGGAAGGAGAGTGCGGTCACTGGAGGGTTGAAGTGGGAGCCATGACCCTCTAAGGTCCCACTCCCCCCGCTTCAACCTCTCTCCCGCATGAAGATCGCCAAGGATGGTATCCGCTCCATTGTCAAAGTCGGCTACGACGGTCGCGTACACAAAACGTTTCGGGGAACGGGGCGGGAGGAGCGTTTCACGAACGAGGTAAAGGTCCTGAAAGCCCTCGAGGCGCGCGGTTGCGAGATCGTGCCGCGACTCCTCGACAGCGATCCGGAGACACTCACGATCGTGACCACGAACTGCGGCGCTCCCGCCGAGAGCAGCATCAGCGAAGAACGAGCCGCTGAGCTCTTTCGCCTGCTCGAAGAGGAATACGGCGTGGTCCACGACGACCCCTTTCCCCGCAACATCACCTACAATTCCCGGATGGGGCAGTTCTGCATCATCGACTTCGAGTTGGCGCAGATCCTCGAGGACCCGAAGCACCGTGCGGATGCGGACGAGGCCCACCGCAGGCTGCAGTGGTGCGGGCTGACCCGCGACGGCCGCCGGAAGCCCGGGAACCAGGATGCCCTCTCCGTCTTCTCTTCGGCGATGGGATGGGCGGACAGCGCTTCGCTCTGCGGCGAACAGTCGATCGACGGAAACGGGCTCATCTTCGCGGTGAGCGACGGGATGGGAGGGCCTGCCGCGGGGGAGGTGGCGAGTTCGCTCGTGGTGCGCGAGTTGCGCCGCTTCCTGCCCGCGATGATGGGCGACTTCCACGGCGCGGCCGATCCCGAAGGCCTGCTCGAGGCGGCGGTAAAATCCCTGCACGACTACGTCACCCGTGTGGGGAACCGCGATCCCAAGCTGACCGGCATGGGGGCGACGGTGGTGTGTGGTCTCTTTTATCGGACTCGGGTGACTTTCGCCCATGTGGGAGACAGTCGCTTTTACCATTACCGAAAGGGAGAGTTGAAGCAGCTCACCTTCGACCACACCTATGTCGGGTCCCAGTTTCGCGCGGGCAAACTCAACGAACGCGAGGCCCGCCTGCATCCGCGGAAAAACGTCCTGCAGCAGGCGATTGGAGGAGGTTGTCAGTTTGTGAGGCCGCAGGTTGCCTCCGTTTCCATCGAGGAAGGCGACTGGTTCCTGATCTGTTCGGACGGGGTCGTCGAGGGACTTTGGAACAAGAACATTTCCGAGTGCTTCGAGGACGGCGACCGCGACGGTGAATCCGCCGAGGTCGTTGCGAACCGGCTTCTCGACTGGGCCACACGAGAGGGTGGTTCGGATGACACGACCCTGTTTGTCGTTCATGCGGTGAGGCCTGAGGTGCAGGAATGATCGGCACCCGGTGCGTGAACCGGGTGGACGGCAAATCCCTCCTTGCAAAGCGACCCCGGCTTTGTTGTATTCAGTGAGGATCCGGGTCCCCTGCGCCCGGTCACCGCAACGGCCGTTTCCCGCGATGCCAGCAGAAAAGTTGATCCTCCTCCTTTGCGGCCTGTTAGCCGCCGCGGTACCCATCGGTGTTCCCGCCCAGGAAGCGAAGCCCGTGGAGGGAGCGCCCGCGGTCGAACCCTCCGTTCCGGGGCCGACCAGCACACCGACGGCGCCCGCCGCATCGGAGAAAAAATCTCCGCCCAGGAACGACGAGGAACTGCGGGTCGAGATGCTCGAAAAGCTGGCCGACCAGCTGTCGCACCGGATGCGCAGCCTCAAGGAGCGCGAGGCGGCGCTGACGGCGCGCGAGGAGGCCCTTGTCGAGCGCGAGAAGGCGACGCGCAAGCGCGAGGAGATGATCAGTTCGCTGGAGGAACTGATGCGGCTGCGCGAGGAGGTCGTGAAGAGGCGCGAGAAGCTGCCGCCTCCCCAGTCCTGGAACGGGCCTCCGGCTCCGGCCATCTACGGGAGATATGCCGCTGTCCTCGACGGGAAAACGATGCAGTTCTACCACAAGAAGGAGGCCGAGGAGCGTGTCCCGGTTGCCAGCACGCAGAAACTGGTCACGGCTTTGGTGGTTTGCCAGGCGGGCAATCTCGATGCTCTCGCCGAGGTGCCCGATGCCGTTCTGCAGGTGGAGCCGACCGTGGTCGGAGTGAAGCCCGGCGAGCGTTACACGCGGAGACAATTGCTCACCGCCCTTCTTGTGAAGAGCGGCAACGACATCGCCGCGACGCTGGCGATCGACAATGCGGGATCCATCGACGCGTTCGCGGAGAAGATGAACACGTTCGCCCGCTACATCGGGATGACCGATTCCCACTTTGTCAATCCGCACGGCCTGCCCGCCGAAGGCCAGTACTCGACGGCGCGCGACATCGCCATCGCGGCTTTCGAGGCCTATCAGATTCCCGACATCCGCGAGATGGTCTCGAAAAAGACCTTCGACTTCGTTTTCAACGACGGGCATGTCTACACCCTGACCAACACCAATCGCGTCCTCGGGGACATGGAAGGGTGCAACGGGATGAAAACGGGGTTCACCTACGCCGCCGGGAACTGCCTCGTTTGCAGTGCCAGCGTCAACGGCGAGGATCGTATCTCCGTCGTCCTCAAGAGCGCGCGTCCCGAAGTGCAGGAGGACAGCAAGGCTCTCCTAGGCTGGGCCCTGGGGCTGCAGTTCACCGGGCCCTTGGGCAAGTGATTTTTAAGGGTCACGTTAGTGCCGGGACTATCTTTCCAGCGCTTTCGAAGGCATCGATAATGGCCGTGCGGACGTCGTTCAGGGAGATCGGTTTGGCGACAAAGCCGTTCATGCCGCCGGAGACGCAGGAGTCGCGGACCCCGGCGAGGGCGTGACCGGTCATCGCGATGATGACGGGCTGGCGCGGGAGGTTGAAATTCTGGCGGATCGCTTCGGTCGCATCCATTCCGCCCATCACCGGCATCTGGAGGTCCATGAAGACGAGGTCGATGTCGCCCTGGTTAACGCGTTCCACGCCCTTTCGACCGTTGCTGGCAAATTCGATCCCGGTGTATCCGAGTTTCTCGAGAACCATGCCCGCGATCTTCTGGTTCATCAGGACGTCCTCGACGATCAGGATCTTCGCCGGGAAAGTCTTCGCGAATTCTCCTCCCCGGGGAACGTTCGCCTCGGACGACGAGGCGTAGGCGGATTCGTTCACGGTGACGCCATTGCGGCGCTGGATCACCGAAACGGAATCCCGCAGCAGCTTCAGTTCGGAGACAGGTTTGTAGAGCTTGCGGATGAGCGGGAAACGGCTTTCGTCGATGAGCAGGCCGCTTTCCCCGATGGAGGAAAGGATGACTGCGGGAATCCTGTTTGCGATGAGCTGGTCCGCAAACTCGCGCATGAGGTTCTCCTGGGGAAGCGCGAGGGGATCGATAACGACAAGGTCGGGACGGAACTGGACGATCTTTGAAGTGGAGCTCTCGTCGAGACTCGGGGCGAGATGGGTTTTCATCTGCCAGCTCTCGCAGTAGGTCTGGATCAGGGAACTGAGCGAGAAGTTGCGCGTGAGGATGATGCAGGTCTTCCCATGGAGAGGGCGCTGGTTTTCGACGAGGTGCTGGGGTTTCACCGCTCCCTGTTGCGGGACCTCGCGGAAGGGGAGGTCGAAATAGAACTCCGATCCCTTTCCGGGTTCGCTCTTCACCGCGAGGTTTCCACCGAAGGCCTGGCAGAGCTTGCGGCTGATCGCGAGTCCGAGACCGGTTCCTCCGAATTTCCGTGTCGTCGACGCGTCGGCCTGGGTGAAGGCCTCGAAGATCCGGTCATGGTGCTCCGGGGCGATGCCGATGCCGGTATCCTTCACGTTGAAGCGGATGACCGACTCGCTGCCCGACTTGGTCTCGCGCGAGGTGAGATGGAGGGTGATGACGATCTCGCCCCGGTTCGTGAATTTGAGAGCGTTGCCGACTAGGTTGACAAGCACCTGCTTGAGTCGCTCGCGGTCACCGTAAATGAGGTTGGGAATGCGGCGGTCGATGAAGTAGATCAACTCCAGTTGGCTCTCCGCCGCATAGTAGGTGAACATCTCGATGGTCTCCTCGATGAGCCCGGCTATGTCGAGGGGTTCGCTCTCGAGTTCCATCTTGTCCGATTCCAGTTTCGAGAAATCGAGCACGTCGTTGATGAGATGCACCAGCGACTGTCCGCTCGTGCGCATGATCTGCACCAGCTCCTTCTGCTCGGACGTCAGTGGCGTTTCCATGAGCAGGCTGGTCGTTCCGATGATCCCGTTCATGGGAGTGCGGATCTCGTGGCTCAT
>JAGRPC010000229.1 GCA_020439925.1 Verrucomicrobiia bacterium
AACGGAGGATGGGCCCGACCCTCGGGGCGGCCCGCGAGATCGAGGGCGGAGTCTTCCAGTCGATGATCGAAACCTTCGAGGGCCTGCGCACCATCCGCACCTATGGGAGTGAACGCTTTTCCCTCGAACGGCTCGACCGCCAGCTCGGTGGTCTCTTCGAAGCGGGCATGCGCATCACGAAGTCCATGGCGGCTCTCATGGGCACCAACGAACTGGTGAGCCAGCTCGTCATCACCGGGGTTCTCACCCTCGTGGCCTACGAAATCCGCGGCTCGGCCCTCACCGCGGAAGATGCTCTGGTCTATCCATTTTACATCAGTCTTTTCCTCGGCTCCGCGAAGACCCTGGTGGCTTCGGCGTATGACTGGAACCGCTTTTTCATCGAGGGAGGCCGCCTCGCCACGCTGCTCTATGACGAGGAATCGAAGGAGGGAGCCCGTGCCGCGAATTTTGGTGATCTTGACAGGCTCGTTCCGCGCGTGGCGCGATTCTCCGCCGAGGACGTGGTGATGGCCTACGGCGACCGCCCTCCCGTGGTGCGGGAAATGAACCTCTCCCTCGCACGCGGCGAAATTGTCGCCCTGATGGGTCCGTCCGGTTGCGGCAAATCGACCATGTCGGAGGGCTTCGCCGGACTGCGACGGGTGAGAGCGGGGCGTTTTGTGGCAACGCTCGACGACGGATCAAGCCGTGAGTTTCCCCAGGCCCCGCCATTCCTTGCGGCGTTTGTGGAGCAGCAGCCCTACCTCTTCGTCGGCACCGTCCGTGAAAACATCGCGCTCGGTTCACCCGTTCCCGACGAGTCGCTCTGGCGTGCACTGGAGGAAGTCGGACTTCGGGAGCTGATCGCGCAACGCGGCGGCCTCGACGAAGTCCTCGCCGACCGTGGACGCAACCTCAGTGTCGGCCAGCAGTACCGCCTCGCGCTCTGTCGCGCCCTCGTCAGTGGACGACCCTTTCTCCTCATGGACGAACCCTTTGCCGCCCTCGACGTGGAATCGGTCGAGCGTGTCGTGGCCACGCTCCAGGCAGAACGGAAAAATGGCACCGGCATTCTTCTCGTCACCCACCTCCTCCCCGCATCCCTTGAGGCAGACCGGGTCGTGGAGATGCGGCCGGTCCTCAGCGACCGAGGAGAAACGGACCCGCCAAATTGACCGCCCAGTAGAAGCCGCCCACCGGGAGTGGGTCCTCCGGTGACACTTCCCGCTTCTCACGAAGCCGCACGAGCCATTCCCGTTGGGTCGCACTGAGCGAGACGGCGGGATTTGACGAAGCCAGCCCTTCGTAAAACTGCCGCATGATCGCGACCGTGGCGGCATCGCTGATGGGCCAGAGCGTGGAGATGACGTTTTCCGCCCCCGCCATGCGAAAACCGCGGCGCAACCCGAGCACTCCGTCGCCCCGGGTTGCTTCCCCGCTCGCGGTGTCGCAGGCGCTGAGCGTGACGAGCAGCGTCCCGGAGAGATCGAGTTCGGCGACCTCGTTCGCCATGAACAGTCCGTCGTTCTCCGGATCGGGGACGATTCCCTTCGCCCAGGCCGCCGCAGTGTCGCTGGATCCGGCAAAGGCAAGGCAGCTGCCGAACATCGGATTGTGGAACCCCGCGACTTCGGCGGGCACGATGGACAGGCCACGCGCTCCCTCCGGCACCGTCTCCAGTGCCGCCGGCAGGTATAACCCGTGCGTCGCGACGTGGAGCAGGTGTGGATGGTTCACCTTGGAACGGAAACCCGTCTCGGTCGCTTCCAGGCCCTTCATCAGGACAATCGGGGTGCCGAGCTGTCGTTGCATCACCGGCGCGAGCAGTCCGACTTCTTCCTCAGCGCCCTCGAGTGGAACGAGCCCCTCCGCGAGGAGGGAAAGGCTCGAGGCCTGGAAAGAGGCGAGCAGTCCGCGACGGTCGACGACTCCCGGCCCCGGATCTCGTCCCGCCTGAAAGGCGGGATTGCCTACGAGAATCGCACCCGCGGCGGGATTTCCCGGATTCTCAGGCCTTAGCAACTCACGGGCGGAGGTGACGTAACTCAGGTCGAAGGTCTCGATCAGGAACTTCCCATCCGGCCCGACAAGGCAAGCGAAGGGCACGAAGCTTAACGGGCCTTCGGGACACACGACCAGTTTACGGTGCTTTGCAAGGGTCTCCGCGGCGGGAGCGAGAAGGAGACGATAGAGCCGCCCCATCAACTCGCGGGCAGTGCGGTCGGCCTCTTCTCCTTCTCCATTTGCCGCACCGAAGAAGGGTATCATCGCGGCGATGAGGTCGTCGGTCTCACCCGCGGAGCAGAGATCGAAAAAGCGCGTTTCCTCGCGCGTCGTCACGGCGACGCCGTATCGCTCCTCGAAGGCGGCGAAACCGTCGTAACGGCGGTAGCGAAGGTAGTCGACAAGCACCTCGTCGTCATCGAGAGCGCCACGAAGGGCGGCAACTCCGGGAATCGTGTCGTCTCGGGAAAAGTCCCTCGATCCGGTGCGGCGGATGAGGTCCTGGTAACGTTCACGGACAAGTGCCTCAAGCTCGACCAGGTCGCGTCCGCCGCGATCGGAACCAAGGAAGACCGACCGGTATTCCGCACGCGCGGCAGAGAGGGCGCGGCGGGCCTCGAGAACAGCCGGATCGGAGGATTCCTTCGAAAGCTGTGCCTCGGCGATGAGGCTGTCGAGGACCACCCCCTTCTGTCGGAGGAGAAATCCGGCAACCTCTTCCGCAGCGCCGAGCTGGGCGAGAAGGTGGTGCGACTTGAACATCTCCTGATACGCAAGACGCTGGCGCTCGTCGGTGAATCGGAGCATGGCCTCGAAGTTGCGAAACTCGAGCTCGAGACATCGCTTTGCCGCTTCGAGAGCGACGGTCCTGTCCCCCGACGCGAGAGCGGCGAGCCCCAGGCCGTAGAGCCCCTCCTGCCGGTCCGGATGATCCTCGCGAAGGAGGCCGAGATACAGTTCGTCGGACTCGCGATACGACCGAATCGCCTCGGCGTAGTCGCCGAGTTCGCGGTTCGCGTCGCCGATACGTCGGACTGCCTCGGCGACCTCGACGTGCTCCCGCGTGCCAAGCGCGGAGACCCGTCCTTCTGCCACGCGACGGTACAGCTCCAGGGCTTTCGCCGGATCCCCCGCTGCCCTCTCGATCTCGCCGAGGAAGAGCAGGGCCTCGAGGGTGTCGGGATGGGATGGCCCTGACAAACGCTCAAGCAAACCCGCCGCCTCGCGTGCGAGCGGAGCCGCCTCGTCGAGAAGATTGCGATAGAAAAGCAGTCCTCCGAGATTCGCCTTGGAACGGGCCGTGTCGAGCACCTCCTCGCCAAGGTGCTTCACCCGGATAGCGAGCGCCTCTCGGTAGAGGGTCTCGGCCCCGCCGAGGTCGCCGATGCACCAGAGCAGTCCGGCAAGGTTGTTCATCGCGGGCACGGTGCCCGGCGTGCCTTTTCCCTCGAGGTCTTCACGGATGGCGAGCGCCTCGCGATTGAGCGATTCCGCTTCCTGGAAATCGCCGAGGACCTGGTGAAGCGCGGCGAGATTGTTCTGGATCTGAGCGACGGGGGCGGCACGTTCGCCGAGCAGGCCGCGGGCAGTGGCGAGACAATCCTCATAGGCCGGGAGAGCCGCCTCGTAGTTCCCGAGGCGCTGTTCCAGGTTGGCGAGCTCGTTGACGAAGGCGAGCCGGTGCTGCGACGGCGGGTCGCCGGCAAAGGCTGCTTCGAGTTGGCGCGCGATCTCCCGAGCGGCGATCCAGTCCCCGGCCTTCTGCAATTCGCGGCAACGGGCGAAAGCGTCGCGGTCGGCCTGGGTGAGATCCCTGGCGACCCCACCCGAAAGACCGAGAATGAAGAGCGCGAGACAGGAAGAGGAAGCAAGAAGGCGGGTTGTCATCAGAATCCGGGATCGGGTGACTGGAG
>JAGRPC010000230.1 GCA_020439925.1 Verrucomicrobiia bacterium
GCCGAGCAGGGTTCGTCCATCAGGAGGATGTGGGGCTGGTTGGCGATGGCCCGGGCGATGCAGAGACGCTGCATCTGGCCGCCGGAGAGGCCAAGGGCGTTCTGGTGAAGTCGGTCCTTCACCTCGTCCCAGAGCGCGGCACCCTTGAGGCTGCGCTCCACCACCTCGTCGAGGACGTCCTTGTTGCGCTGGCCGGCGACACGAAGGCTGTAAATCACGTTCTCGTAGATCGACTTGGGAAAGGGATTCGATTTCTGGAAGACCATCCCGATGCGCTTGCGGAGGGAGATAACCTCGAGGTTCGGGTCGAAGATGTCCTGTCCGTTGACGGTGATGGTGCCCTCGTGCGAGATGCCCTCGATGAGGTCGTTCATCCGGTTGAAGTTGCGCAGCAGGGTCGTCTTGCCGCAGCCCGAGGGACCGATGAAGGCGGTGACCTCGTTCTCCGGAATGTCCATGCTGATGCCGTGAAGGACGCGGACCGCGGGGGTGTAATTGAACGAGAAATCGCGAACCTGGATGTAGTCAGGTCGCCGTGCGGGTGGAGCCGGGGCTGAAGAATCCGAAGAACTGTAGGGGGAAGGGTCGTGCGAAATCATCGGCTCGGCTCTCTTTCTCGGCTGAGTTTCGTTCATCGTAAAGAGGGGAGTTGAAGGTAATTGGGCGGGGTCTTCAGAAGGCTCCCGTCGAGTATCTTCGCCGGAGGCGCTCGCGGAGGAGAATCGCGGAGGCATTCAGAACGACCACGAGGGCGATAAGCAGGAGCGTTGTTGCGAAGACCATAGGCTTCGCGGCTTCGGAATCGGGAGACTGGAAGCCAAGGTCGTAGATGTGGAAGCCAAGGTGCATGAACTTGCGTTCGAAGTGGAAGAAGGGAGCAATGGAGTCGATGGGCAGGGTGGGAGCGATCTTGACCACACCCACGAGCATGAGCGGGGCGACCTCGCCCGCGCCCCGGGCCATGGAAAGGACCAGTCCGGTGATGATACCCGGGATGGAGGCCGGGAGGACGATGCTCTGGATCGTCTGCCATTTGGACGCTCCCGCCGCAAGCGAAGCCTCGCGCACTCCACGAGGGACCGCGGCAAGGGCCTCCTCGGTGGAGACGATGACCACGGGCACGGTCATGAGGGCGAGGGTAAGCGCCGCCCAGAGGATTCCTCCGGTTCCGTAGGTGGGAGTGGGAAGCCTCTCGGGAAAGAAAAGACCGTCGATCGTGCCACCGACGAGGTAAACGAAAAATCCGAGCCCGAAGACCCCGAAGACGATGGAGGGAACCCCGGCGAGATTGTTCACCGCAATGCGGACCGCCCGCACCACGGGGCCCTGTCTGGCATATTCCCGAAGGTAGATCGCGGCGATGACTCCGAAGGGAGTCACGACAAGGCTCATCAGGAGGGTCATGACGAAGGTCCCGAAGATCGCCGGGAAAACACCCCCTTCGGTGTTGGCCTCCCGCGGGTTGTCGGAAAGGAAGCTCCACACTCCGGAGAGGAATTGACCGGCCCGGGCGAGGGAACCCAGTCGGTTCGGGTAGGCGACATGGACGAGGTCGCCGATCGCGACCTCCCTT
>JAGRPC010000231.1:0-498 GCA_020439925.1 Verrucomicrobiia bacterium
TCCCGGAATTCACGAACCTGCCCCTCGGCGGGGTACTGCTCCCGCTGCTGATCGCCGGACTCGGCATCGTCGCCTCGATCATCGGAGCCTTCCTCGTGCGGGTGAAGGACGGGGGCGATCCGCAGAAGGCTCTCAATTTCGGCGAGATCGTCGCTGGCCTCATCCTCCTCGCGGGGACCTACCTGCTCATCGGATCGGTCATGCCGGAAAAATGGACGGTGGACGGCAAGGAGTTCACCTCGCTCGGCGTCTTCGCTTCCATCGCCATCGGCCTCATCGCCGGCATCGCGATCGGCTACATCACGGAGCACTACACCGGCACCGGCAAGAAACCCGTCATCGGGATCGTGCGCCAGTCCCTCACCGGCTCCGCGACAAATATCATCGCCGGACTCGGCGTGGGCATGCTCTCCACCGCCCTGCCCATCATCATCCTCGCCGCCGCCATCCTCGGGTCCCATCATTTCGCGGGCCTCTACGGGATCGCCATCGCCGCGG
>JAGRPC010000231.1:555-10985 GCA_020439925.1 Verrucomicrobiia bacterium
CCGGCGGCATCGCCGAGATGAGCGAACTTCCGCCGGATGTGCGGAAGCGCACCGACAAACTCGATGCCGTGGGCAATACCACCGCCGCGATCGGCAAGGGTTTCGCGATCGGTTCCGCCGCACTCACCGCCCTCGCCCTGTTCGCCGCCTTCAAGACGACCTGGGAACACACCCACGGCAAGGATCTCATCATCGAGGTGACCGATCCCAAGGTCGTCGCGGCCCTTTTCCTCGGAGCAATGCTGCCCTTCCTCTTCTCGGCCCTCTCGATGGAAGCGGTGGGACGCGCCGCCATGTCGATGATCGAGGAAGTGCGCCGCCAGTTCCGCGAGATCCCCGGTCTCAAGGCGGGCCTCTCCGCGATGAACCGCAACGAAGGCAAGCCCGTCGAGGAATGGTCCGAGTCCGACCGCCACGATTTCGAAGCCGCCCACGGCCAGGCCGACTACAGCAAGTGCGTCGAGATCTCGACAAAGGCGGCGATCAAGGAGATGATCAAGCCCGGCCTCCTCGCCGTCGCCGCGCCCGTCGCCACCGGCTTCCTCGGCGGTGCCGAAATGCTCGGCGGACTCCTCGCCGGGGTCACCGCCACCGGCGTGCTCCTCGCTCTCTTCCAGTCCAATGCGGGCGGAGCCTGGGACAATGCCAAGAAGATGATCGAAGAGGGTTTCGACCACAATGGCACCCTCTTGAAGAAGGGTTCCGAAGCCCACAAGGCTGCTGTCGTCGGCGACACCGTGGGCGATCCGTTCAAGGACACCTCGGGCCCTTCGCTCAACATCCTCCTGAAGCTGATGAGCGTGGTGGCCCTCGTCATCGCCTCGATGATTTGATCCGCGAAGGCGGATTGCTTCCGCTCCCGGCGCATCGTATCGTCCACCGACGCGATGGCCGGAGCGGAGGAATCACACGCCTTTCCCACCCTCGCCCCGGAACTGATCGGGGCCTGGGCGGAACGCCGTCTCGTCCGGGCGGCGGGACCGGAACTGCCCCGCCTCACCTCCGTTTTCCGGGACATTCTCTGGACGGCACATCGCTACATCCCCTCGGAAAGCGGTTCGATCTGCCTCGCGGGACTCTCGGATCGGGAGGATTCCCTGACTTACGTTGCCGCCTTCGGAAGCGGCGCCGCCTCCATCATCGGGAACGACCTCCCGGTGACCCAGGGCATCACCGGTCGCGTTTTCCGGGAGGGCCAGCCGGGGATCGTCAACGAAGTCAGGGCCGACGGTGATTTCTACGCCGGCTTCGACACGGTCTCTTCCTACCGGACCCGCTCGATTCTCGCCGTTCCCATCAGCGTCGCGGGAGAAACGGCGGGGGTTATCGCCCTCTTCAACCGCGAGGAAAACGAGGGTTTCCTCGAGGAAGACTTGCGTCTTCTCGAGGTTCTCGCGGGTTATGCCTCGAATTCCCTGCTCAATCTCGCCGACGCCTTCCACCACCGCGAGATCGCCGGCCGCGACGACCTCACCGGGCTGCGCAACGACCGCTTCTTTCACCGGAAACTCCGCGCGGAGCTGGAACGGTGCGAGGAAGAGAACGGCGATCTCAGCCTCCTTTTCCTCGACCTCGACCGCTTCAAGGCGGTGGTCGACACGCACGGGCATCTCGTGGGAAGCCAGGTCATCGCCGAAGTCGGTCACCTCATCGCCCGGGTTGTGACCGATCGCGGGGCCACGCTCGCCCGCTACGGAGGAGACGAATTTGTCGCGATCCTCCCCGGATTCGAAGCTTCCACCGCCGTCGACGCCGCGGAGGCGATCCGGCGGGAAATCGCCGCGACCACCTTTCTCGCCACGCCGGGCGGGGACGGGCGTCCCGCCCTGCATCTCAAGGGAGCGTTTTCCGCGAGTATCGGGGTGGCCTCCTATCGCGATTGTGGATTCGATCCTGCTCCGGAAGACTGGCGCGTGCGACAGCGCGACTTCATCGAGGTCGCCGATCGCGCCATGTACCGGGCCAAGGCCGAGGGTCGCGACCGGGTCTGCCTTGGCTGAGTGAAAAAATCACTCCAACTCGGCCCCTCTTCCGCGCTTCCCTCCAAAGCGCACCCACTTCTCGAACTCAACCGCCGCGAAGGCCGCGGAGGCCACGATGCCGATGCGCAACCAGGATTCGAGCGAGAGCGGAGTGCTGTGGAAGAGCCGGTTCATCGTCGGCGCATAGGTGAAGAGGATCTGGGCCGACAACATCGAGAGGACACCGAAAAAAGCGGCCCGGTTCGTGCAGAGTCCGATGCGGAAAACGGAGTGATTGAGCGAACGACAGCAGAAGAGATAGGCCGCCTCCACCGCGACGATAACGTTCACCACGGCGGTGCGGGCCTCCGCAAGGGACTGTCCGTCGATCCGCATCTCAAGGTAAAAAAGCCAGTAAGCCCCGGCGATCATGATGAGGGTGACAAGGCCCGTCCTCATGAAGAGGGGAAAGGTGAGAAGCGGTTTTGCAGGGTCACGGGGCGGACGATTCATCAGGCCTGCTTCCTTGGGCTCGAAGACCAGCATGAGCCCGAGAAGGATCGCCGTCGTCAGGTTCACCCAGAGCAATTGGACAGGAAGCACCGGAAGGGTGAGTCCAAGCAGCATCGCGAGGAGGACAATGCAACCCTCGCCGAAACTGGTCGGGAGCGTCCAGACGATGAATTTGCGCAGGTTGTCGAAGACGCCACGCCCCTCCTCGACCGCCGCGGCGATGGTCGCAAAATGGTCGTCGGTCAGGATCATATCGGCGGCGCCCTTGGCCACGTCGGTGCCGGCGATGCCCATGGCGATGCCGATGTCCGATTGCTTGAGGGCGGGAGCGTCGTTAACGCCATCGCCCGTCATCGCCACGATCTGTCCACGGGCCTGGAGCGCCCGGACGAGGCGAAGTTTCTGCTCGGGGGCGACCCGGGCGAAGACCTCTGTCTCCATGGCCTTTTCCGGCAGCGCCTCGTCGGAGATTTCCTCGAGATCCCTCCCGGTGAGGACGCGAATCCCGCCACTGCCTTCATCACCAAGTCCGACCTGACGGGCCACGGCACGGGCGGTAATGGCGTGATCTCCCGTGATCATTTTCACCCGGACCCCGGCCCTCCGGCAATTGGCGACGGCCTCGAGCGCCTCCGACCTCGGCGGGTCGATCATCCCCTGCAGCCCGAGAAAAGTGAGCCCCGTCTTCACATGGTCGTGGGTCAGCTCGCCGTGATCGGACGCGACATGACGTCGCGCGAGGGCTAAAACACGCAGGCCGTCCGAAGCGCAGGCATCAACGACCCGCAGGATCTCCGCCCTATCGAGGGGAACGAGGGAACCGTCTGCAGCGAGCTGGTCTGAACAGCGATCGAGGAGCCGCTCGATCGCTCCGACCTTGTAGATCATGCGCCCCGAACCGCCTCCGTGGAGTGTTGCACGGAACATGTGTTCGGACTCGAAGGGAATCATGTCGAGGCGCGGGGCCGCTCTGGTGGTCTCTGCGTGGACGAGACCGGCCTTGGCGCCTGCCACCAGCAGCGCGGCTTCGGTGGGGTCGCCCTGCATGTGGGGGCGTCCATCCTCGATGACGAGCTCCGCCTCGTTGCAGAGGACTCCGGCGCGCAGGCACTCGATGAGGGCGGGGAATCTGTCAGGATCAACCTCCAAGCCATCGGCAAGGATTCTTCCCGCCGGGTCGTAGCCCGATCCGGTAAGCTGAAAGTTCTCTCCTCCGGCGTGGACCCGCTGCACCGTCATCTGGTTTTCCGTGAGCGTGCCGGTCTTGTCGGAGCATATCACCGTGGTGCTGCCGAGAGTCTCCACCGCCGGGAGCTTCCGGATGATGGCACGACGACGCGCCATTCGACTCACCCCGATGGCGAGCACGATGGTCACAGCTGCGGGGAGACCCTCGGGAATGGCTCCCACGGCCAGGGCAACGGCAGCCATGAACATGTCCACGGCGCTCGCTCCGCGGACCACGCCGGCGAGAAATCCCAGCGCGGCCAGTCCAAGGATGAGCCAGAGAAGAAGTCGGCTGAAGGAGGCAATCTTCCTCGTCAGGGGGGTCGAAAGCTCCGTTGCGCCGGCGAGGAGCCCGGCGATCCGCCCGGTCTCGGTGGCGTTGCCGGTCGCCACGACGACCCCTTCGCCCTGACCTCCCGTCACGTGGGAACCGGCAAAGGCAAGATTCCGCCGGTCCGCCAGCAGTGTCTCAGAGGGCAGAACAACCTTGTCCTTCATGACGGGAACCGACTCTCCCGTCAGGGCCGACTCGTTCACCTGAAGGCTCTTCACCACTATCAGACGGAGATCCGCCGGCACGAGGTCTCCGCCCTCGAGAAGGACGATGTCGCCGGGAACCAGTTCGACGGACGGGATCCGCCGCCTGCGCCCGTCCCTCCGAACCGTAGCCGAGGTAACGACGAGGCGGCTCAGCGCCTCGATGGCCATTTCCGCCTTCGTTTCCTGAATAAACCCGACAGTGGCATTGATCAGGACCACGCCAAAAATGACCAAAGAATCGACATGTTCTCCCAACACGGCGGTGATGATTCCTGCAGCAAGGAGGATGTAGACCAGCGGCTGGTGAAACTGCAGGAGGAAGCCCAACCATGGCGGACGGGCTCTCCGAGCCGTCAATTCGTTTCGACCATGCTTCCAGAGGCGCGACGCGGCTTCCGCGAGGGTCAGACCCTCCTTGAACCGAACGTCGAGAGTCTCGGCGACAAGGGCGGAACTCAGGGCGTGCCAGGACACCCGGTTTTCGCCCGCCGGAGGAGTTTGGGGAGATTTGTCAGGCCCCGACATCGAGTCTCATCTTACGCCGTTTCCGGCTATCCCGAAAAGGACGCAGGCGCGGGGGGATGAACCTCGGTAAAAAGGCTATTTCTTCACCACCGTTTCCCCGCTGGGTTGCGTTTCCTGCCAGGCGATTCCTTCGACACTGCGGCCGGCTTCGCCCGCCGATCCTTCGCCGATCACGACCCCGCCCCTGTAGACCCTCAATCGCACTCCACGAACCTTGTCGATCGCGGCCTCGTCGGTCTTCCCCCCGTCCCGATCGATATACATCTGCGTGTCGAACATCCGGAAAAAGTCGATGCGCCCGCCGGCATCGATCTTCGGCACTTCGAGCCGGCCCGCCACCGTTTCGAGACGGGAGCTCGCTTTTGCCCCCACGGCCATCGCGGTGAATGCGTTGTTTTTCATCACGACGTAGTCGTCGATATAGATCTCGTAGCGGATCTCGATGCCTTCCACGGGAGCAATCTCCTTGTTGAACACGATCATTTCACACTCGTAGGGGATCACCTTCAGCTTGTCCTGAACCATTCCGCCGGGAGCTTTCCCCTGAATACGTCCGGAACGATCCTCCTCAAAATCGAAGAAAAACCCGAACTTGTACCTCACCGCCCCCGGGTTCTGCGCAATCCATTCCTTAATGTGCTGCTGGTCATCGACGGAAAAACTCTCGATGGCCACGACAAACTCCTTCGCGCCGACTTTCAGGATCACCTGCTCACCGGAATGGGCGAGGAGTTCGGCGTTGATCTTGCGCCCGTCCTTGCTCGTGAATTCGCGGGCGCCGGCCGCTGTGCAAAGGAAAAGCATCAGGAGCAGAAACGTTTTCGATTTCATCCGAATCGAGAAAACCGGATGTCCTCTTTCAAGACAAGGAAAACCGGAAAAATCTCGACGCGGATCAACGGTGCCTTCCCCCCTTTCAAAGCCCCTTCCCAAATCTCGCCGAATCCCTCGAAATAGGTTACTTTTCCCGGAATGGCGCGATTCGCGACAGGTCTCTGGTTTCTACTACTCCCGGCCGGGCTCCTCGCCTACGAACCGCCGGTTTCGACGCGTTCTCTCAGGAACATCGCGGACATCCGCAAGCTCACCTATGAGGAATCCCGCCTCGCCCCGCCGGTGAACCTGCGTGTCACCGTCATCTCACACCTGAGCGACGGCTTCGATGCACAGGACAACTCGGGTGGCCTTTTCTTCGAGTGCCCTCCCGACCGTATCCCCCGCATCGGCGACGAGCTCGAAATCGCGGGGAATGTCACGGGGGGGTTTCACGGCTCTTACGTGATCATCGACGATATGAAGAAGGTGGGATGGAAATCTCCTCCCAAGGCGCTGAATTTCCGCCCCGACTTTGTCCAGACCGGACTCGGAGACAATCGCTGGGTCGAGATCGAGGGCCTGATGGTCGATGTCCGCTTCGACGATTCGGAACGGGAGGGACGCGGACTCCTCGTGACCGGACAGAGCGATCTCGTCATCCGCTTCCGCAACGCGCACGAGGACTTCGACATCGCCTCGCTCGAGAAACTCGTGGGTTCCTGGGTGCGACTCCAGGGGAGCGGAGCGCCGCTCTTCAACGACCAGAGGCAGCGCATCGGCTCGGACATCGTCTGCGCGAAACAGCAGTTCGTCTCCGTGATCGAGAGACCGACCGGATCGGAACCGGTCAGGCTGGACGAGATCGGGCGATGGGACTCGCGTCGCACGCGGCAGGGCCTCGTCGAAACCAGCGGCACCGTGACTTATATCGAGGGTCCGTCCAGCCTCGTGGTTCAGGCAGGCGCCCACGGGGCCCGTGTGCGCACCCTCGCCCCGGTGGCCATCTCCGTCGGCGAACCCGTCATTCTCACCGGACTGCCGGAGACGGAGGGTTACTTCGTGGGCCTGCGCTACGCCACCGTCGAGCCATCGGAAACCGGGGAACCACCCCTCGAAGCCGTTGCGGATGAATCGCCCCTTTCCCGTGAACATGCCTTTCGGCTCGTAACCTTTTCCGGACGGCTCATCGAGAAAGGGCGCACTCTCATCAACCTCCAGGTCAACGAGGCTCTCGTGCCCGTGAGCATGCCGGTCGGCCTCGCAGCCACGCTCCCGCGCGAGGGAAGCGAGCTGCAGATCCGCGGCGTCAAGCGGGTCGAGGCCGACGAACGGGGAGACGTGCGCTCGGTGACCGTGGCCGTTCGGGACGCCGCCGACATCGCGGTGATTGCCGTGCCTTCCTGGTGGACCCCTGCCAAGCTTCGCACGGCGATTCTTATCCTCGCGGCCGGAGCCGGTCTCTTTCTGGCCTGGCTCCTCGCGCTGAACCGCCGCGTCAAGCAGCAGACCGCGCTCATCTCCGAACAGATCGAATCGAACGCCACACTCGAGGAACGCAACCGCATCGCACGGGAACTGCACGACACGCTTTCCCAGGGCTTTTCCGGGGTCGGCTATCAGCTCGCCTCCGTCTCCAACCATCTCACGAGCGATCCATCGAAGGCGAGGGCCAAGCTGGACGCGGCGCGGGAGATGGTGGAGCACAGCCTCGCCGAGGCACGCGAATCCCTCATCGGTCTGCGCATTCCCACGGGGGCCGAATCGCTCGACTTTCCCGAAGCCACTCTCGCTGCGGCGAAATCGCGCTGCGAGGAGGCCGACGTTGCCTTCGAGTCCGAGCGCAAAGGCTGGAACGGCAGTCCGAAGCTCCCTCCGGAAACCGCTTTCGCCTGCCACCGCATCCTTCTCGAGGCCGTGGCCAACGCCCTTCGACATGGCCGAGCCCGCCATCTCAGGATCTCCCTGGCCGCGGATTCGGACCGCGCCCATCTTGTCGTCGCCGATGATGGCGTCGGATTTGCCGTTTCCGAAAAACCACCCGAAGGTCATTACGGTATCCAGGGCATGCGCGAACGTGCCCAGCGCCTTGGTGCCGATCTCGACATTCGCTCCGCTCCCGGCGAAGGCACCTCCGTGGAACTTTCCCTACCCCTCTCATGAGCACCACCGCCAAACCCCTTTCCGTCATGCTCGTGGACGACCACCTCATCGTCCGGCGCGGCCTCTCCAGCCTCATCGGTGACGAGCCCGATCTCGTTGTCGTGGCCGAAGCCGGCAGCGGGGAAGAAGCCATCGCCCTCGCATCGGCGCATCGTCCCGACGTCATCGTGCTGGATCTGCGACTCCGCGACATGAGCGGAATCGAGGTTGCCGAAGCCCTTCGCGGACACAAGATCCTCATGCTCTCGAGCTTCATGCAGGAGGAGGATGTGCGCCGTGTCTTCGACGCCGGGATCCGTGGTTATCTTTCGAAGGACAAGGACAGCGGCGAGTTGCTCAAGGCCATTCGTGCCGTCGGCAACGGAGATCGGTTCATGCCGCCGGAGATCTCTCTCCTCCTCGCCAAGAGCGAGCACAGCAGCCATCTCACGGGACGCGAACTCGAGATCCTCAAGCTCGTCGCCCAGGGCAAGGCCAACAAGGAGATCGGCGAACAGCTTTCCCTTTCCGAGAACACCGTGAAGAACCACGTGAAATCCATCCTCGCCAAGCTCAACGCGAAAGACCGCACCCACGCGGTGACCGAGGCGCTCAAGCGCGGCCTGTTCCAGTTGGGACGGGGGTGAGCGGAATCCTCTCCTTCACTTTGGGAATCCGACGCAGCTTTCCTCGTCGGACCCTTCCCGGCAATTGCCCCGATACGCGCACTACGCCATTCTTTCCGTAATCATCGACCGTTCCCCGACAATCACCCGGCGCAGGGACGATTCCCGATGAACCCCTTGAAAAACCAGACCTCTCCCGAGTTCGAGCGTCTCCTCGAGGCACACCGACCGCGGCTGCACGCCTTTCTCCTCTCGCTCACCGGCAGCGGGGCGGCGGCCGACGACCTCGCCCAAGAGACCTGTCTCGTCCTCTGGGAAAAACGCGAGCAGTTCGATCCCTCCGGCGACTTCCGGGCCTGGGCCTTTCGCGTCGCCTTCCTGCAGGCGCAGAATCACCGTCGGCGCGTCGCCCGTCGGAAGAACCGGGAACTTCCGGGGGATGAACTTTTCGACCGCATCGCCGACGTGGCGATCGAGCGCCATGGCCGCGACGAATTCGAGGAAAGGCGCCACAACGCCCTTCTCGGATGCCTCCGCAAGCTTCGCGAGCCTCACCGGGACCTTCTCCTGAGCCGTTATCAGGATGGCACCAGTCTCGAACACCTCAGCAACGAAGCGGGTCTGAACCGCAACGCGATGGCACAGAAGCTCTTTCGCATCAAAACGACCGTAGCCCGGTGTGTCCGCAGAAAACTCGGCGATGGAGCCTGACCAACTTCCCGTGACCAGATGAATTTCCAGGAAGAACAACGCGAATTCGAAGCAATTCTTGCGGCTCTGGGCGAGCGCGAATTGACCGATTGGGAGCGCGAACGGCTTTGGGAACTGATTGAAGTCGACGAGTCCCGTCTCCACGCCTTCACCGATCACTGCTTTCTCGGAGCCGACCTTGCCAGCCTGACCGACAGTCAACTTTCCTCCGAAGGCATCGCCCGCCAGCCCGCGAACATCGTGAAGCTGCCCGGCAAACCCACTGGACGCGGACTCCGCCTGCGCCCCGTCCTCGTCGCCGCCGGAATCGCCGCAGCCGTGACGCTCGGAATCCTTCTCACCTTTTGGAATCGCCCTGAAGGAAACTCCTCGATCTCCACAACCGCAACCCCACCCGTCTCCATCGAACAACCCGCCATCTTACGCCGCCCCGGCATCAGCCTGGACGATCGCAACGACGAGGCTGTCGCTCTCAGCGGACCCGGCGCCCTCGCCAACAGCCGCACCCCCCGCGGCGGACTTCCCGAGGGCGCCGCCTCCGTCCCGGAAAAAATCACCTTCAACCGCCACGTCCGTCCCATCCTC
The DNA here is from genome assembly GCA_020439925.1 of Verrucomicrobiia bacterium. Lineage (GTDB taxonomy): Bacteria > Verrucomicrobiota > Verrucomicrobiia > Verrucomicrobiales > DEV007 > Arctic95D-9. The sequence continues at coordinate 10,199 of JAGRPC010000231.1, forward strand.
GCGGAGAACTGCTTCTTTTGCCACGGTCCCGACGAGAAGAAACAGAAGGCGGACCTGCGCCTCGATTCCTCCGCGGGAGCCTCGCGTGATCTCGGCGGTTACGCCGCGATCGTTCCCGGAGATCCGGAAAAGAGCGAGGCATGGCGCCGCATCCTTTCAGACGATCCCGACACGGTGATGCCTCCGCCCGATTCGCATCGCAGCCTCAGCGATTCCGACCGCGAGATCCTGCGGCGCTGGATCGAGGAGGGAGCCGTCTACGAGGCGCATTGGGCCTTCGTTACCCCTGTCCGGCCAACCGTTCCGCAACCCGGGAACGACGCCTGGGTCGAAAACCCCGTCGATGCCTTCATCCTCTCCCGCCTCGAGGCTGAGGGACTCGAACCCAATCCCCCCGCCTCACCCCGCGCCTTGCTTCGTCGTCTTTCCCTCGACCTAACGGGACTGCCACCCATTCCCGCCGAGGCCGCCGCCTTCGAAAATGAATTCGCTCGCGATCCGCGATCCGCGATCCGCGACACCGTCGATCGCCTTCTCAACTCTCCGCACTACGGCGAACGAATGGCTCTCGCTTGGCTCGACGCGGCCCGCTACTCCGATTCGAACGGGTTCCAGCAGGACGGGAACCGACACCAGTGGCCGTGGCGCGACTGGGTCATTCGGGCCTATCAGGACAACATGCCCTTCGACCGGTTCACGATCGAGCAGCTTGCCGGCGACCTCCTCACGGACCCGACCCGCGACCAGCTTATCGCCACGGCTTTCAACCGCAATCACATGCTCAACG
>JAGRPC010000016.1:0-2004 GCA_020439925.1 Verrucomicrobiia bacterium
TCGCCCTGCACGACATCGCCCGGGCAGCCTCGGATCCACTTGCAGCCCGCCTCCCCGGGGCGGTGCCGCGAGCGAAGCGGGTGATCTTCCTGTTCATGGCGGGCGGCCCTTCGCAGATGGATCTCTTCGATCCGAAAGAGTTCATCGCCATACGGCACGGACAGAAAATCGACTCGCCCCTTCGCAAGGAGGTCACCCAGGTCGGTACCGAGAAGTTCCTCGCCCTTCAGGCGATGGCCCCGGTGAAACCGCGGGGGGAGTCGGGCACGATGATCTCCGACCTGATGCCCCACCTTGCCTCAGTTGCCGACGATCTCTGCCTGCTGCGCGGCATGAGCGCCGACAATCCCCAGCACGCGGGCGCGACGCTCCAGTTCCACACGGGAACGTTTGCGGAGGTTCGTCCTTCCATGGGCGCATGGGTCAGTTATGGGCTGGGTACCGAGAACGCAAATCTCCCCAGCTTCGTCAGTATCCACGGAGGCGGCGTGCGGGAATTCGGAGCCGCCTTTCTGCCGGCGATCCATCAGGGAACCCGCCTCGCCGTTCCGCTGGATGCCAAGGCGCTGCCGATCGACAATCTCGGCAATGTCTCGGAGAACACGGAGGTCCAGGAACGCCGTCTCGGTTTCATTCAGAAGTTGAACCGCCGGCTTCTCGAGGAGGTGAACGGGGATCCCGCCATGGAGGGAATGATCGGAAACATGGAGCTTGCGGCCCGGATGCAACTCGCCACGCCCGGGATCGTCGATCTCTCGAAGGAAGGCAGGGCGACCCTCGACCTCTATGGCGTTGGAGGAAAGGATACCGACAAGAACGCCCGGGCCTGCCTCCTCGCGAGGAAGCTCAGCGAGTCGGGCGTGCGTTTCGTGCAGGTGACCATGGGTGGCTGGGATCATCACGGCGATATCCGCGGGAATCTTCCGAAACTCTGCGCCCAGACCGACCAGCCTGTCGCCGCGCTCTTAAAGGATCTAAAATCGCGCGGACTTCTCGAGGACACCCTCGTGCTGTGGAGCGGCGAATTCGGACGCACCCCGTGGAGCCAGGATCTCAGCGGCAGCTCCCCGATCGACAAGCACGGGCGCGAGCACCAGCCGGAGAGCTTCTGTGCGTGGATGGCCGGCGGAGGCGTCAGGGCTGGTTTCACCCACGGCGAAACCGATGAAATGGGATACCGAGTCATTCGCGGAAAGGTCCACGTCCACGATCTCCATGCCACGATGCTGCATCTCCTTGGCCTCGATCACGAACAGCTCACCTGGCGGCACCTCGGCCGCGACTACCGGCTCACCGATGTCTACGGCGAGGTGGTTCGTGAAATCATGGCCTGACAAGCCTGTCATTTTCTTTTTTCTCCCTCATGAAATCGCACCTCTTCTCCCGCCGCACCTTTCTCCGGGGTGCCGGAGTCAGCATGGCCCTACCCTGGCTGGAATCCTTCAACGTCTGGGGCGATGAGCCGAGGCGGAATCTTCCCTCGAGCGAGGCTCCGGTCCGGCTTTGTGTGACTTTTTCCGGCAACGGTTTCCACTCGAAGGAATGGTGGGCGAAAGGGGAGGGAAAGGCGATGCAACTGGGGCGCGTCCTCGAGCCGCTGGGAGAATGGAAAGAAAAAATGCTCTTTGTCCGAGGGCTCTTTCACGAGGAGGCCCGCAAGGGCAATATCCACAGCTCCCAGACCGGCAACATGCTGTCCGGCGCTCCCATCGCCAGCGGGGGCGAGATCCGGTCCGGCACCAGCTTCGACCAGGTCCTCGCGCAGACTTACGGGCGCAGCACCAAGGTTCCCAGCCTGGTCCTTGCCTGCGAGAAATCGAACCCCTCCGTGCACAAAAACTACTCGATGCTTTACAGCTCTCATATCTCGTGGAGCTCACCGACGACACCGACGCCGCTGGAACTGTATCCCGCACTCGCTTTTGACCGGCTCTTCAAGGACGAGACATCGCCGGCGGACCGAAGTGTGCTCGATGCCGTGATGTCCGACGCCGCCAGCCTCCG
>JAGRPC010000016.1:2086-26805 GCA_020439925.1 Verrucomicrobiia bacterium
TGCAGGGGTGGAGGCCCACGCTCGACAAGCCGGACAGGGTGCGCCCCGCCGACGGAATTCCCCAGGACATCGGCGAGCACATGCGACTGATGATCGACCTGCTGGTCCTCGGTTTCCAGACCGACACCACCCGCATCGCGACACTCAAGCTGAACAACGACCACAGTGCCCTGCGTTTCCCGAACCTGCCGAGCGTGCAGCAACCGGGGCACGGGATCGACTACATGATCCACCACCTGCTCAGCCACAGTGACGGAGAGGACTGGCTGAAGGTGAACCAGTTTTTCATGGAGCAGATTTCCTACCTGGCCGGAAAACTCGACGAGATCCGCGAGGGTGAGCGAACGCTGTTGGACAACACCATTCTGCTCCATTGTTCCAGCATGATGGCGGGGGCCAAACACGACAACGAACAACTCCCCGCGATCGTCATCGGTGGTGCGGGCGGGCGATTGAAGGGCGGTCGTGTCCTCGAATATCAGGACAAGCCTGACCGCCAGTTCTGTCGTCTCTTCCTCTCCCTGATGGACAAGATGGATCAGCATCCCGAAACCTTCGGAGATGCAAGGTCGATGCTGGAAGAGGTGTGAACAGCCACTCGTTTCACGGTTCTCCCGGAACGACGATGAAATCCATCGTGATGCCATGCTCCGGGCGCCCGGCACCCGCGACGGAGGCCTTTGACGCGGCGGGTGGACGTCGCGGGCTGAAATAGTCGGGTCGGACGAGGTTGTGCTCCCGGCTCAGTTCGTCGTCACTGACATAATAGGTCGCCTTGACGAGGTGCATCCAGTCGCTTCCCGCGAGATCGAGCCCCTGCTTCAGTCGGCGGAACAGGGAACGCAACTGGGATTCCGGGGAAGCAGCGGGATCCTCCGGAAACAGACCGTCCGTGTAAACCGTGACGGGATGCCGTGCGATCGTGAGACGCGAGTAGACCGCCGGGGTCGTCATACCCGGAGGGGTTCGTACCTCCACCGCCGGGCCCATTTCGAGGCCGGGTGCGGCGACGATCATTTCGATCTCGATGGGGAGGGAACTTTGCCACTCAACAAAGACGGAAGGAGGAACCGCGACTCCTCCGAAGAAGGTAGCGATCTCGCGTTCGGCCACGGAATGTTCGGACATCGGAGTGAGGAACGATTTGACCTGCACCACGTCGCTCGTTTCGAGGCCGAGGAAGTCGAGGGTGCGTCCGAGGCTTTCGAGGGTGGCTCGGGTGGCGGGGCCCAGTGAACCCTCACCCTTTTCCGCCTGGCCGGAGATGTAGACTCTCGGTCCCACTGGAAGGATCGCGAACTTTCGACTCGAATCGGAGGGAGCCGTTGCCCCGGCATTGGGATCTTCCACCGCCGCCACCGCGTCGAGAGCAACCCGGCAGTCGGTACAGGGAAGCGGGGTGGTCACAAAACTGACCGCGGGGCGGTCTCCGGAATCGAAGCGGCGGTCGATTGCGGATTCGAGCGAAACGGAGAGGGCGTCCTCCCGGACATAGGCGTTGATCTTTACAACGGAAGAAAGCGAACTTCCGGCTTCTCCGAGGAGCTGCGAGAGCTGGTCGAGGGCCGACTCCATTTCCCTTTCTACAGTGCCGGGCTCTCCGGTGACCTGGGCGGTGTGCACCAGCGCGGCCCTCTCCACGGCAACGAGCCGGAGGACGTTGTCAGCGACCTGGAGGTGGCGGATCTCTCCGGCTCCGGTAGAAAGCTTGGAGCACACAAACACGAGGAGAGCGATGGAATTGGATACGGTCGCGAGTTTCATCGGATCCGAGTGTAGGGAGCCGTCAGGAGACTGTCGACCTGCCCGAACACGCCGGTCAGCCGCCTGCCACCATGCGCACGATCTCGATGACGTCTCCGTCAGTGACCGGCTCGACATCGAACTCCCGCTTGAGCACGGCAAGACCGTTTCGCTCGACGAGAACCGGGTGAGAACCCAGGTTGAGAGCCTCGAGAAGCCCGGACACGGAAAGATTGTCTTCCGTGATTTCCCGTTCGAGGCCGTTGAGAAGGATCTTCATGAGGTGAGAAGCAGGGAATCGGATCCCGCGAGAAAGGGCTCCTTCTCGCGTTCCGAAACCGTAGAAAGAATAGCCGAGTCCCAGTCCTTCCAGACGGGTTCCAGACCGATTTCGCGAAGATAGGAGGCTACTTCGCCAGCACTGCGCTCGTCGGCGATGTCAAATTGTCCCGTGGCGTTGGTTGCGCCCCCCGAACAGGAGGAACGGGGCGTTTCGGGTTCCAACTCGACCCGCCGTCCTTTCACGGTGAGATGGACATCGTTCGAACCTTCTCCGGTGTAACCGCCCGGTTCGGTATGGCTGCCGGCACTGATGGAAGTGATGCCGAGAGGGAAGAGCGCATTCCTCAGGCTTTCCGACTCGCGGGTGCTGAGAACGATGCCCACCTGGGGGAAACAAACGCGAAAGGCACAGAGGGTCTGAACGAATTCCGCGTCACTCATCGCGTGTTCCGGCTGAAATCCTCCGGCGGCGGGGCGAAGACGGGGCAGGGAGATCGTGAACGTGGCCTTCCAGCAGGTGCGAAGGAGGTATTCCAGATGAGCGGCAAGACGCAGCACCTCGGTGCGCCAGTCCGCCAGTCCAACGAGCGCGCCGATGCCGATCCGGCGGAAGCCGGCGGCATAACCGCGTTCGGGACATTCAAGGCGCCAGTCGAAATCCTTTTTCGGTCCGGCGGTGTGATAAGCGGCATAGGCCGCACGGTCATAGGTCTCCTGATAGACAACGAGACCTTCACAACCGGAGCGAACGAGGGGCTCGTATTCCGGAGTCTCCATGGGCCCCACCTCGATAGCGAGGGTGGGAATGAAGTCGCGCAAGGCGGAGAGACAGTCCGCGAGATATCCTTCGGAGACAAAGCGGGGATGTTCGCCGGCGACGAGGAGAATATGCCGGAATCCGAGTTGCGAGAGGTGTCTGGCTTCCTTTTCAACCTGAGGAACCGTCAGGGTTGTGCGCAGGATGGGGTTGTCCCGTGAAAAGCCGCAGTAGCTGCAGTTGTTGACGCACTCATTCGAGAGGTAGAGGGGGGCGAAAAGCCGCATGGTCCGGCCGAAATTCCGCCTCGTCGTCGTTACGGAACGGGCCGCGAGGGACTCCAATTCCTCGCGGGACAGGGGCTCCAGCAGGGATCTGAATCCCGTGAGGAGTGGTGAGAGCGGCGCGCCCGCATCGAGGGCGTTCAGCTGGGAGACAAAGGACATGCGAGGGCCAAGATACGTTCCGCCCGCCCGAGGGCAAACGCTCTTCCGCCCTGATTTTCAGTCCGGAGATGAGCCAAAGCGATCTCCGGAAAACCCGGGAAAAAAAAGCGTTGCCAAACATCAGGAGCACCGCTAATAAACCCGGAATCAGATAATCCATTCCCCAACTTCCTTCCCCAACTTCCAAATGGCCGACGCATCTATCGAAGAAAAGGTTAAGAACATCATCGTTGAACAACTGGGCGTTAGCGAAGAGCAAGTGAAGCCCGAAGCCAAGTTCATCGAGGATCTCGGGGCGGATTCGCTCGACACCGTCGAGCTCGTCATGGCCTTCGAAGAGGAGTTCGATATCACCGTTCCCGATGAGGATGCGGAGAAGCTCATGAGCGTGGGTGACGTGTTCTCCTACATCGAGCAGCAGGCTTCCAAGTGATTTTCCGCTGGTTGAGGACCGGATGCCGGTTTTCCTGGATGCGCCTCCGCGGAGGCGCATTTTTTATGGGCTCATTCACGAGTCGTCCCGCCAACCAGAGGATTGAGACCGGGATACAGGCTTCCGCATTGGATTTCCTGAGGTTTCGGGCTTAGTCTCTGCGATTCCGGGTTTTTCCAGCTCGACCATGGCTTCTCTCTCCTTCGACGACATTGCCTACGCGATGGAAAACACCGTCGTGGTGCATGAGCCTGATCGGCTTATCGATACCTTTGGCACGACGGTGTTCCAGTTTCATCTGCTCACCGAACCCATGGATTCGGCCGGTACTGTCCGTGTCCGCGAGGGGCGCATGGAGGCCGAGCGGCCAAAGATTCTGAAACCGGATGGTTACGACGAGCTTTTCTTCGAAGGGTTTGGCGAACAGGCAAGCGTCTTCGCCGAATGGTTTCGGCAGAACGGCAATTTCGCCTTCCTCCAGTACGGTTTCCAGTTTGCCAAGCGCAGCTACACCGAGGAAGTCGTGCATATGCCGGCCGAGGAGGTTCGAGACCGCATTCTCGAAGAGATCCGATCGAAGGGCGATCCTTCGCGTGCCTTGATTTGCGGAGTCGACGATTCCTGGGAAGTTTCCCTCATCAAGTTCACCATGGAGATGATCGCGAGATCGTTGCGCATCAACGCGTTCGATTTCAAGCGTCGCGGACTCCTCTGACTTCGACCGTTCTTCGATTCCACGATGGCCCGCCTCAAGTTTCTCCTCGCCTTTTTCGCGCTGATCGTGTGCGCGGCCGGGGTCGCCGGAGCCTGGTTCTACTGGAAGAAATTCGCCCAGCCGGAACTCGTCGTGAACCGGCACATTTCTGGGAAGGGAGAAGTTCTGGAGCGGCCCGATCTCGGTCGGCGGCACTTCGAAGCCGCACTCGCCCTCATCAAGGAAGGGGAACTTGTCTCGGCGCGCGACCGACTTCTCTACCTGATGCAGTATTTTCCCGAGTCCGCCACCTGGCCGGAGGCACGACGTATTGTCGGCGAGGTGAACATGGATCTCCTGCTGTCGAAGATTCCGATTCCCGGCAAGGCCGAGCACACCGTGAAGAGAGGGGATGCCCTCGTAACCATTGCGAGGAGGAGCGAAACGACCATCGACTACATCATGAGGGCGAATGGGAAGATCTCCGAATTCATCTTCCCCGATGAGGTTCTCACGGTTTACCCCCTCCATTTTCGAGCCGAAATCGACCTCGGGAAAAAGAAGCTGACCGTTCTCGACGGGGACGCCTTCTTCAAGGAATACGACATAGTCGACGTCAATCTTCCAGCTGACCTCAAGGCTCCGGTCGCCACTTCGGTGAGCGAGCGGGTGGCCTGGCATGGAGACCGTCCCGTCGACTTCACCCACCCGGAATATATGAACTGTTCGAAGTGGATCCGGACCGGGAAGATCGGTCTTTTCATACGGCAATCCGAGGGCCCTTCCGGGGCGTCCGGCGAGTCCCGTCCATACGGCGTCATGGTCGCGAACGAGGATCTCGAAGAGCTTTATACGATCCTGCGGGTCAGCTCGAAAGTTGATCTTGTGAAGTAGACCGGCGACAGAAACACGCTACAGTGACTCTCATGACCACCGTCGAACCTCTTGAATTCGAAAAGCCCATCGTGAACCTCGAGCGGCAGCTCGCGGAACTTCGCGACCGGGCCGCCGACAGCGATCTCGACATGACGAGCGAGATGAAGCGCATCGAAGACAAGCTCACGAAGTTGAAGAGCGAGGTCTATCGAAATCTTTCCCCGTGGCAACGTGTCCAGATCGCCCGGCACACCCAGCGTCCTTTTATGCTCGATTACGTTGAGCATTCCTTCGACGATTTCCTGGAACTCCACGGAGACCGCCACATTGGCGAGGATGAGGCCATGCCTGGCGGCTTTGCCCGCCTCGAGGGGCGACGAGTCATGGTCATCGGTCACCAGAAGGGACGTGACACCAAGGAGAACCTGCGACGAAATTTCGGGAGCGCCCATCCCGAGGGTTACCGAAAGGCTCTCCGACTGATGAAGATGGCCGAAAAATTCGGGATTCCCGTGGTAACCCTCATCGACACTCCCGGTGCCTATCCCGGAATCGGGGCCGAGGAGCGAAATATCGCCGAGGCCATCGCCTTCAATCTTCGCGAGATGATGATGCTGAAGGTGCCCGTGGTGGCGGTCGTCATCGGCGAAGGTGGCTCGGGTGGAGCACTCGGGATCGGGGTCGCGGACCGTGTCCTGATGATGGAGAATGCCTACTATTCCGTGATCAGCCCCGAAGGTTGCGCCGCGATCCTCTGGAAGGACCGCAAGTATGCCACCGAGGCAGCCACGGCCTTGAAACTCAGTGCGGGAGATCTCATGGATCTCGGCATCATCGACGAAGTGGTTCCCGAGCCCATGGGTGGAGCACACCAGGATCACATCGCGGCAGCCAACAACCTGAAACGCCTCGTGATCAAGCATCTCTCGGAGCTTCAGTCCGTCGATGAGGCGACCCTGCTGGAGCAGCGCTACCAGAAATACCGCGCCTTCGGTGAATTTCGCGAGCGCGGACGTCGCTGAGTCGGCGTATTACCTCCTCGAAACCTCAATCCTTGCTTGATTCTATTGCAATTCTGTCCATTTTCCCTGCGATGAACTCCCTCTCCCACGGTTTTTTCTTTCTCGCCGGACTTTCCTGGCTTCTCTGTGAAGTGTGTGCCGATGCCGGTGCCGGTTTCTGGACGCCGCTTTGGCTTTTCCTCGTCGGATTCGTGGTGATGTTCGCGATCATGGGATGCCTTCCGGTTTCGGAAAACACGATCAACACCGCCGGTCCCGTCTTCACCCTCATCATCGCCGCCGGGATCGCCTTCTACGGAGTGGAATCTTTCAGCGGCAGTGTTCTCGGAGCGGTTCTTCGTCTTTTGGGCGCCGTCGTCATTGCGGTGATGGGCGTGATCAGCCTGCTCGGACGAGAGAAAGCGGCGGCGCATTGATCTCTCTTCGCTCCTCCGGGGAGCATGAGGCACCCCAATCGAGAGAAGAACGAGACCATCATGGTCGAGGGGCATCGGGCCGTGGAGGCCTTGATCGACGCCCCTTCTTTTGAAGTCGTGGAGGTCTTTGTCGAGTCCGGGCGCCATCCCTCCATTCTCGGGCGATGCGGCGCACGAGGGATTCCCTGCCACGAGCTTGGGGCCGCGGAACTCAGAGAAAAGGCCGACTACCAGTTTCACCGGGGAGCTTTTGCGAGGGCACGTCGGCCTCGGGCCGTCATGCCCGACGAAGCGTTCCTGGCCTCGGCCAGTCGCCTTCTCGTTCCCGTCGACCTTGCCGATGCGGGAAATCTTGGAACACTTCTCCGGAGCGCCGCCGCCTTCGGGATTAATGGAGTCCTCGTTGGTGCTAATCGGGGGGTAGACATCTATTCCCGCAAGTGTATTCGGGCCTCCGCGACCGCCATTTTCCGGATGCCGGTCTTCGAGGTGGACTCACTCGAACACACTCTCGAGCGGATCGGGGAACACGGATTCATCGTGCTCGGAGCGAGCCACTCTCCGTCGAGCCGTCCTCTCGAGGAAGTCCGATGCGGGAGGAAAACTGCGCTTGTTCTTGGGTCTGAAGGAGAGGGGCTCCCCTCCTCGATCGAGCGGCAGTGTGCCGAAATCGTTCGCGTTCCGATGTCCGAGGAACTGGATTCACTGAATGTCGCCGTCTCCGGAGCCATTTTCATGTGGGAATGGTTCGGGAGAGAGCAGACTTGAGCCCTGAGCGAAGATTCAGTTCTCGTCGCGCCAAAGCCATCGCAGCATCTCCGGCAGCATCACGGCGGCGTGGGCACTGCCGTGGAAACACTCGCCCCACCAGTAGCGATAGTCGTAGCCCTGAAACTTGAGAGCTGCCTCCATTTGCCGGTTGGCGAGCGGCCAGTTCCCGAACTGGTTGTCGAGATCATTGACGCCGTCGAGAAGAGCGGCCCGGATGGGTTTCCTCTCGGTTTTCCGGATGAGCGAAGGATAAGCGTTGGCGCCCCGGATATCCACGAAGGTTCCCACCCAGCCGAGAACCTTGCCGAACTTGTCGGGGCGTTCCCAGGCCGCGGTCCAGGCGCAGGCGCAACCACTCGATCCTCCCGCGATCGCCCACTCGGCCGGGTCCTCGCTGAGTTTCAGGCCGTGCTCGGCAACGACATTCGGAATGATTTCTTCCAAGAGGAAGCGAACGTAGGCGTCGCCGAGCGAGTCGTACTCGAGGCTGCGGTTCCGGGCTTTGTCGTTGGGTTTTTGCTCGGGAAAGCGACCGGGATTGACGAAGATCCCGATGGTGACAGGCATGTCTCCTGCAGCGATGAGATTGTCGAAGACGGTGGTGGCCCGGAGCCCTCCATTCGAGGCGGGGTCGGCGTGACGCAGGCCGTCCTGAAACACCATGAGAGCCGCCGGTTTGGAGCCGTCGTACTGGGCGGGAATGTAGACCTTGAATTCACGCCGAGTGTTTGGAAAAACCTTCGAGTCGTTCCACTCGTGGGTGGTTACTTTGCCCTTGGGGACCTCGGGTTTTTCAAGGGAGTCGGCAGTGTATTCGTAGGATTCGATTTTCACGTTGCCCTTCGCCAGTCCCTTTCCGGAGGTGGTGCGAAGTTCGTAGTCGACCATCTGGAAATTCTTCAATTCGATCGCCAACGCGTGGAGATTCTGAGCATCAAGCGGCACGAGGTCTCCGATTTTCTCTCCGCTGCCTGCGCGGACAAGCGTGACCGGTTCGGCCGAGGTGACAGCGACAAGAAGGGTGGTGTTCTCGAGGGCCCTCGTCCCGGCTGCGAGAGCCTTTTCGCCCCAGCTCTTTCGGATGAGGGAGGCGGCTTCTGCGGGCTTCGACGGAATGAGCGTGAGGAGTTCGCTGGCCGGTGGAGGAGTCCAGATGGCGGCCTGGTTTTGTCCCCATCCCTGGCCACTAAGAGTGGCGGCAAGACTGAGTCCGAGGAAGAGTCGTTGAAAGGAATTCATGTGTGCAAGGGTAGCGGGAAGGGAATCGCCTCGTCAACGCCGGTATGTCGCAGGTCGCCTGGTCTTCTCTCCCGCGCAAACGCCTCCTCTCCGGTGCCAACCCGTTTGACACCCGGCACTCCCGACTCTTTCATCCGGTATGTTGGAGGAAACGGAAGCCCGCAGGCGCATCCTCGAGCGAACCTCCCCCGGTTCGGTCATCTGGGTGCCGCTGGAGCTTGCCCTTGACCAGGTCCTGGCCCAGGAGATCGTCGCGGTGACGGACTCGCCGCCTTTTGACAATTCCGGAATGGACGGTTACGCGGTCCGTGCGGCCGAAGCGGGTTTCGGAGCAAGGTTGCGGGTGCAGGAAAGCGTGCAGCCCGCCGGAGGGGATCTTGGTCTGGAACTTGCATCCGGCGAGGCCATCCGGATTTTCACCGGAGCCGTCATCCCGGCAGGAGCCGACGCGGTAATCATGCAGGAAGACGTCGATCGTGAGGACGACGTTATTTCTGTTCGCGAACCGGTCGAGCGTGGGGAGAACATCCGGGTGCGTGGCGGAGACGTCTGCGCCGGACAAATCCTCCTGCGCAGAGGTGAAGTGCTGACTCCGGTCAAGATCGGCCTTCTCGCTTCGCAGGGGATTCCTGAGGTGCCCGTGTATACGAAGCCGCTTGTCCATATCGTGACGACCGGGGACGAAGTGGTTGAGCCCGGTGCTCCCTTGCTTCCCGGCGAGATCTACAACAGCAATTCTCCCATGCTCCAGACGGCGGTGGCCCGGGCCGGTGCCGTTGGAGGAGCCTCGCACGCCATCGATGATCCCGGCCAGCTGAGCGAGGTTCTTGCCGGGGCGGTCAGCGCCGCCGATGTCGTGATTATCGTCGGAGGCGTTTCGGTGGGAGAGCGTGATTATGTGAAGGAAGTGCTCGGGGAGCTTGGGATCGTGACCGAGTTCTGGCGGGTGAAGGTGAAACCCGGAAAACCCTTCCTCTTCGGTCGCCATCCCGACGGAACTCTCGTTTTTGGCCTGCCGGGAAATCCCGTGTCCGCTTACGTGACCTTTTCCCTGTTCGTTGCCCCGGTGATCCGCCGCCTCCTCGGGCACGAGACCGAACCCTCTTCGGTCGGATGGGGAACCCTGTCCGGTGTCGCCGAGGAATCGATGGAGAACCGCGGCGATCGTCCCCACTACCTGAGGGGGATCTGGGAAAACGGCCGGGTCCGCCTTTCCGGCACCCAGCAGTCGCACGCCATCTACGGACTCAGCCGCGCCAATTGCCTGGTTCGACTCCAGCCCGGCGAGGTCGTCGCCTCCGGTGATCCGGTGGATTGCTCCTGGATCTGAGCATCGGATTCAGCGTGGTTGCCTTCGACCATTTCCCCTGTACGTTTCTCCTTCCCGTCATTCACCACCCGCGGGAAGTTTTTCATGCCTGACCAGATCTCCGACCTCAACGTGATTTTCAACGTGCCGCTGCCCGCTCCGGCGCTCCTGATGCACGAGCGTCCGCGCAGCGATGAGCAGGCCGCGACGGTTTTTTCGGCCCGCCGCCGCATCGAGGACATCCTTCATGGGCGTTCGGACCGTTTCCTCGTGATCGTGGGGCCCTGTTCGATCCACGATCCGGAGCAGGGGATCGCCTACGCCGAAAAACTGGCTGCCCTTCGATTGGAATTGGAGGATAGGCTCGAGATCGTGATGCGGGTATATTTTGAAAAACCCCGCACCTCGGTGGGGTGGAAGGGGCTCATCATGGATCCCGATCTCGACGGTACCGCCAACCTTGCCGAAGGCTTGCGCATCGCGAGAAACCTGCTCCTCGAAATCATCGGACGAGGGCTGCCGACCGCGACGGAGTTTCTCGATCCCATCACCCCCCAGTACATCGCCGATCTCATCTGCTGGGCCGCGATCGGAGCCAGGACGGTCGAGTCGCAGACACACCGCCAGATGGCATCGGGTCTTTCCATGCCGGTCGGTTTCAAGAACACGACCTTCGGGGGAATGTCCGCGGTGGTGAACGCCCTGAAAGCCGCCCAAGCTCCCCAGACCTTTTTCGGTATCAGTCCCGAGGGAGTCGCCTCGATGGTGAGCACGCGCGGCAATCCGAATTGCCACACGGTGCTCCGGGGAGGGGACGGGGGACCGAACCACGATGCGGTTTCCGTCGCGGCGGCCATTGCCGAGTTGGAGAAGGGGGGAGTCAATCCCGCCCTTGTCATCGATGCGAGCCATGCGAATTGCTCGAAGGATTTTCGCAGGATGCCCGGCGTCTTCGAAGAAATCGTGGCACAGCGTGCCGCCGGGAACCGGCATGTCGTCGGGGCGATGCTGGAAAGCAATCATGTCGAGGGGAACCAACCCATCCTCGAAGATCATTCCGCGATGACCTGGGGACAGTCAGTCACCGATCCCTGCATCAGTTGGGAGACAACCGAAACGATTCTCCGGGAGGCAGCGGAGAGGCTGAGACGCTGAAAGGCGAAGGTGATAGCGGGAAAGCGGCGATGGATCAGGACAACGTTCTCAAATCCGTCTCTCGATCGTTTTACCTGAGCCTTCGTTTCCTTCCCGCGTCGATGCGCGAGCCGGTTTCCCTGGGCTACCTGATGGCCCGTTTCAGCGACACGATCGCCGACGCTCCGGGACTTTCATCGGAACAACGCCTCTCATGGCTTGAAGAGCTCCGCCTCATCCTCCAGGGCCGCAGGAACGGTTTTTCGAGCGATCCGGAAACGCTCGCCTCGGCGTTTTCCCATCCCGGGGAGAAGGTTCTGGCGGCCCGTGCCGAGGAACTGATCGAGAAATACCGAGCGATCCCCGCTGCACCCCGAGAGCATCTTTTTGAGGTGCTCCTCACGATTCTCCACGGCCAGAGCTGGGATCTGCGCGCGTTCTCCGGAGGACCCTTTGCCTGCAAAACGGCAGAAGATCTTCTGCGTTACACCTACTGGGTTGCCGGTTCGGTCGGGGAATTCTGGACCAAGACGGCCTTCACCTTGCTGGGTGAAGGATTCGCGCCGCCTGATCGAGCCACCGAGATGCTGATGAGTGGACGCAAGCTCGGTCAGGCGCTCCAGCTCGTGAACATTCTGAGGGATCTTCACGAGGACCTTCCGGCAGGGCGTTGTTATCTTCCTGCCGACGAAATGAAAGAGGCAGGTTGGAACGGGGAGGAAATGCCACCGCTGATCGCGCTGGAGCCAGTGTTCGAGAAGTGGACAGGCGTGTGCCGGCAGTTCCTCGAGGAGGCGGATGACTACGTGCGGAAAGTGCGGGACTCGCGGATCAGGTTCTGCACGAGGCTTCCGCGTCTGCTCGCCGGAAAAACGATCGACCTGATCGAGGAAGCCGGAGTGGAACGCGTCGTGAGTGAACGGATCAAGATTTCGCGCGGTGACGTTTTCAGGTCGTCGGTGCGGGCGTTGTTTTTCTAGGAGGAGGGGACCTTTTTGGCAAACCGGTCTTCCCCTTTTACAGTTCCTCCCCGTCTTCCCAGCGCCGGATCTTCTGGCGATCCTTGCGGCGGTCGGCGCGATGCTCCATCTGCCGCTTCTGCTTGGGAGTCAGTTCTTCCTTGCGCCTCATCCACGGGGGCGGTCCAAAGTCGCCCGCCATGATGCAGCCAAGCGGGGTGATTTCCGCAACGACATCTGCGAGGCCGAACTGCTCGATTTGCGTCCGCACCTGGGCGGCCGGCTTGTAGGCGATCGGACTCTCGCTGAGGTCGGGCTTTCCGTAGTACCAGCGTATGTCGAGGCCCTTTGTCGCCGCTGCGATAGCCCGCTCCACCGTTTTTTCATCGGTTTCGCCGTTGCTCTTGCGAAAGGCCCTCATCATCGCGGTGCGCGATTGGTTCCGGCCCGCGCCGTGGGGGGTGAAGCTGAGAAACTCGCGGTTGTCGCGCCCGAGAGTCACGAGGATGGGAGCGGCCATGTTCAGCGGAATGAGACCGAGGAGAGGGCGGCCGCTGTCGTCCTTCCAAGCGGGGGTCGCGCCTTTTCCGTGGAAATAGGTCTCGCCGCGTTTCCAGACGAAGTTGTGTTCGTTGCCGAAGGCGGTCACGGGGAGTGCGCCGGAACGCTCGAGGAAGCGGGCGTGGATGGACTCATGATTCGCCTTGGTCCAGCGGGACACGTATTGCAGGGCATCCCAGTAGTCCTGCCCTTCCGGCGTGGTTGCGTCGAGCCAGGCCGCGGCATCGGGGATGCCGTCGGCGAGTTTGCCCGTCTCCCGCATCGCCGCCTTGTGTCCCCTGGCGAAGACCTGGGAGCCGAGGCCCCGGGAACCGTGATGGGTAACGAGCACTCCGAAGGAGTCGCCATCGGGATCGTCGAGGCGGCTGCCCGCCGCGTCGCGCAGGGAACGGGCGATGTTTTCATGGCCTGCTTCCTCCAGCGCCCTGACAAAACCGCGCGTCAGGCGCAGCCTTCCGAGGTAGGCAAAGTGGTTTCCGTCCCCCTGGTCGGCGAGGTGCTTGGCGGCATGATCTTCGAGTCCGCGGAGGAAGGGATTCGACCAGACGGATTCGTAGAGTACCGGGTGGTCGACGCGATCTTCTTCCTTGCGGCCTCCAAAGCCGAACCGTGTCGAGGCGACCAGATCATCGAGCATCTTTCCGGTGGTGTCTCCGCATCTGAAGACACTCGCGTGCATCGAACAGCAGATGTCGGAGCTGTGGGCCGCGGGCAGGATGGCGTTCTTCACGGCTATCGCTCCGCCAACGGGGATGGTGGCGGTCGCGGCGCCGGCCGGGCACGCATCGGGCATGACCGCTCCGCTTTCGATCACCGGCACGCGAAGCAGTTGCCCCATGAAGCGCCTTACCGCCGCAAGATTTTCCTCGTCGAGTTGGCAGGTTGCCTTGATCGCCTCGGTGAAGTTCACGGGCGCTTCGCGCATTCCGAGCCGCGGAACGTCCTTTTCAAAATCCCGCCTGAGCAGTTTCAGGATGTAGGGTAGATCGTGGATGCCCCGGCTTTCATAGTCCGCCGCCGCCGCAAGCAGGGCGGGAAATTTCGGACCTGGAATCCAACCTGCCTCGACGAGGTGATGTCCTGTGATGAGGGGCATAAGCGGAGTCTCGCCCGACAAGTGGCCTGTCGCAAGGGTAGCCGCTTAACTGGAGAGATTGCGTCGGTCCTGGAATGAGGCTACATTTTTGCCCCCACATTCTCCATGAAACGACTTCTCCTTGGTAGCGCCCTTGCCATGCTCCTTGGTTCCTGTGTCACCGACGAACAGCATCTCGTCGAAATCTCCGTTCCCCAGCAGCGCATGGCCGTTTATCGCGAAGGGGTCCGCATCCGGGAGTATTCCGTTTCAACTTCCAAGTTCGGCCTCGGCGACGAGAAGGGGAGCAACCGTACTCCGTTGGGGGCATTCCGGATCGCGAAGAAGATCGGCAAAGACGCACCTGCCGGGGCGGTCTTCAAGTCGAGGAAACCGACCGGTGAAGTCCTCCCTCCGAATGCTCCGGGACGTGACCCAATTGTGACCCGGATCCTGTGGCTGAAAGGGCTCGAGGCGAACAACGCAAACGCCTACAAGCGATATATCTATATCCATGGCACGCCCGAGGAGACAACCATCGGAACACCCGCGAGCTACGGCTGCGTCAGGATGAAATCTTCCGACATCATCGACCTCTTCGAAATCGTGGGTAGCGGTGCCCGCGTAAAAATCGCCGATGAGCCGTTGCAGAAGGACGAGGTGTCCGCTGCGATCAGGTGAGGGCGTTTTCCTGGGCAGGAAGAACTTGCAGTATCCCGCCCGCGATCTTTGCCGAAGAGCCGAAGGGAATGGGCTCGTTCTCGTCGATGTGACCGGCAGGGAACCCGGTCAGCACCGGAAATGGAGCGCCCGCGAAATGTCCTCTCAAAACCTCGTCCGTGGTGACTCCGTCTGGCCCCGGTTCCCCTTCGGTAAAGGAACCGATCACGAGGCCGGCGAGTCCGTCGAAACACCCGGCCTGCTTCATCGACGTGAGAACCCGGTCGACCCGATAGGGACGTTCTCCGACGTCTTCGATGAAGAGGATCCTTCCCGAAAGGCGCGGTTGGTAGTCGGTGCCGAGGAGGGCTCCGAGTACGGCGAGATTGCCTCCGGTGAGGATCCCGGTGGCCGAATGGTCGGTGGAATTGAGGGAAGAAAGGGACCAGGAGCGTGCAGCACCGGGATGCTCGACCGTGTCGATCCACTGTTGCCTGATCTTCTCCGAGGCACGACCCAGGGCCGCCACCATGGGAGCGTGGACCGAACGGACACCTGCCTCGGCCCACACGGCATGCAGTGCAGTGATGTCACTGAAGCCGACGATGAGTTTGTTGGCCGCATGCACGAGTCCTTCCCCGATTCCCGGAAGAATCCGCGTGGTTCCGAAACCTCCACGGGCGCAGACAATGGCATCGACAGTCGGATCGGCAAGGGCCTCGAGAATTTCGTCGAGCCGGCGGGAGTCGTCTCCCGCGAGATAACCGGTTCTGGCAAAAATGTCGGGGCGATGGCTCACCTCATAGCGTTCCCGGAGCCAGCCGAGGCCGGCGCAGAAAGCGTCCTCGTCGAAGGGACCCGCGGGTGCGACGATGGCGAGGCGTGAGCCGGGGCGAACGAGGCGGGGAAGGGGGAAGCTCATCGAAGAAATGGAAAGGGCGGGAACCGTTCCGGAAGGGAACCGTTCCCGCCCTGAGAGTCAGGCCGGTACGATCATTCGACCGCCGGGATCATCCCGTAGTCCCCGTCCTCGCGGCGGAAGAGGATCGCGAGCTGGTCGCTCTTGGCGTCGTGGAAGAGGATGAAGGCCTTTTCATTCATCTCCATGTCCATGATCGCCTCGTCCGGGAAGAGGTGCTTGATCTTGTATTTCTCCTTGTGGATGATGTGCGGCTCGTGGTCGTGCTCCGGCTCCTCCGGGATCTCGGCGGGGAAAACCATCTCGTGGACGAGTCGCATGGTCTTGCGCTTCTTCTCGGGACGGTGAGACTTGAGCATGCGTGTCTTGAACTTGCGCATGCGGCGCGCGATCTTCGAAATGGTCTCGTCGATCGAGGCATACATGTCCTGCGTGGTGGTGTCGGCCTCGATCACGATGTGGTTCGCGCAGAAAAGAATGATTTCCGCGATATGGCGGTCCTGCTCCACGTTGAGGAGGACCTTGGCCTCGATGATTTTCGGATAATCGAGGTGCAAGCCGGCCACTTTCTTCTCGGCGTAGTCGCGCATCGCCTCCGTGACGGAGACATGGCGGCCGGTGACAGTGATGGGCAGGTTGACGTTGGTGACTTGCATGGTTTGTATGGTTTTGGGTTTGCGTCAGGATGTCCCTGACTACGCTTAAAGGGTACCAGACGGGTAAGGGTTTTGACAAGTCCGCAATCCCCCCGTTCGAGAATGAAATGGCTTGACTCGCACGGTTCCGGACATCGCGTTCACATCGTGAAGCGGTCACCGAGATAGAGCTCGCGGCTGACGGGGTCGTTGATCAGGAAATCGCGTGTGCCTTCCCGGAGGACTCGGCCTTCGTAGATGAGGTAGGCACGATCGACGAGTTCCAGAGTCTGGCGGGCGTTGTGATCGGTAATGAGAATGGCGAGCCCGGATTTCCTCAGGTCCTGAACGATATTCTGGATCTCATTCACCGCGATCGGGTCGACCCCGGAGAAGGGTTCGTCCAGCATGAGCAGGCTCGGCATAGTGACGAGGGATCGGGCGATAGTGAGGCGCCTTTTTTCACCGCCGGAGCAAGTCAGGGCAACGTTTTTCCGGATATGGGTGATGGAGAATCGCTCGAGCAGTTCCTGGCAGCGGGCGAGCCGCTCCTTTCGGGAGAGATCAAGGGTCTCCAGCACAGCCATGAGGTTTTCCTCGACGGTCAGCTTTCGGAAGATCGATTCTTCCTGCGGCAGGTAGCCCATTCCGAGACGGGCGCGCTGATACATCGGCATGAGGGTGACGTCGTGGCCGTTGAAGAGGACCTGGCCTCCGTTGGGCGGGACGAGTCCGACAATCATGTAGAAACTGGTCGTCTTACCGGCACCATTGGGCCCGAGGAGTCCGACGATCTCTCCCGGGCGAACATGAATGTCGACACCGTTCACGACGGTGCGACCGTCGTAAATCTTCACGAGCCCGTGAGTCTGAAGAAGGGATCCCGTTGCGTCATTGTGGGCCAGGGACCGGTCCGATTCAAAGTGAAGGTCTTCACGTCGGGCTGGCCGACTTTGGGAGGTGGACGTCTCTACGGGGGGGGCGGGACTCGCAGATGCCTTGACGGTCAGGGCGGCGGGATCGGCGTTCATGGCCGATCTTGAATTGGCGGGCGGTTGCGGTGCCGGAGATGAAGGCGCAGGCGAGGCATGCCTCGCGGAAGTCGGCGGTCCGGATTTCGGAGGGGAGGGCAGCTGAGTGGAGTGCGGCGTCGCGGGCTTCTCCATTGGAGGGAGAGCCGGAGGGCCGGAGGCGCGGGAAAGGGGAGCAATGGAAGCCGGATCTGCGGCAGAAGTCGTTCCGGTCTTCTCCTTGCGGGAAGAGGCGGCAGGACGGGGAGGCGTCGCCTCTTTCTCCGCCGGTAGAAAATCAAAATCGGAAAAATCCGGCAATTCGTCCGCATCGTAGACGAGCAATTCTTCGTCCTCGATCACAAGGTCCGGTTCCCGGGGCGGGGTGGGGCGTGCCGGAACAGAGCGAGGTTCCGAACGTTCCAGCGGATGGGGCTCGACGTGGGCGGGCGGACGCAGTTTTACAGGTTGGGGTATGGCTGCTCGCTGAGGCGAGTCGGCCTGGGAGGGCAAATCAGGATTTGCGGGAGGCGACGCCGGAGGAGGAGTCAGATCCTCGGAGTAGCCTTTCTTCCGGGAGCTAGGCTTCATGCCGAACAGTTCGGCGATTTCATCCCGATCGTCGGAGTAACTCATGTATGAAGGGTGCGGAAAAGGAAATCGCGAATCAATCAGCGGAGCCCATTGAGGGCGTCACCGAGGCCGGGTCCGAAAGGTGAATCGTCTTTGGCCTTCTTTTTGCCCTTCTGTCCTCCACCTTCTCCCTTGTCTTCGATGGGGATGCTGATCTGAACCCGATTGGTCGAACCGGTGACCTCGTAGAGACCATTCTTTCTCATGATGATTTTGGAATCCTCGGAACTCGTTCTCACGAAACGGTCGCCATCCTGGATGTAGGGCGGCCCACCCGAAAGGACGAATTCTCCGTTGATTGCATCGTAGTCGGCCAGTCGACCCAAGGCGATCTGGGTCTTCTTTTTGCCCTTTTCATCGACCGTGATCCGTTTGATTTCGACCATGCCTCCGGAGGCGATGGCGCGCTTCATACCGCTGGCCTCGCTCGCCTCGTCCTGGCTCGCTCCCTGCTCGAGGTAAATGAGCAGCTTGTCACACTTCATCTGGTAGTCGGGGGCATCGAGGAAGACATTTCCGAGGAAAGTCAGTTCGCCCTTGGTGTTGTCCATGAGCGATTCCTTCGCGAGAATCTCCATGTGCTGGCGCTTGCCCGCGGGGTAGGCGCCATCGGGAGTCTTTTCATATTTCCTTTCGAGCGGAGCGGGAGCGGGAATGTCTTCGGCATCCAGATCGGGCAGCTCGGGAATCAGGGGCGTCGTCGGCGTGGCCCCGGCGATGGGCTCGACTCGAGTCTCCTGGACAACGGCGCCGCCTGCGGCGGCGACGGCGGTGGGGATGCCGCCGGCCGCAGCCCGGGGGACTGCGGGGGCATTTGAGGTGTCTTCGGGAGCGACGGCTCCGTTTTCGAGGGGCATCGCGACGGGTGTCGGAGCTCCTCCGGAGATTCCGGGGGCGGGACGAGTCGCAGGCACATCCGCCACCGGAGCGGAGGGGCCTGCTGGCGGGCGGGCCGCCTCGGGTTTCGCCGACGTTTCCTTGTCGAGAAGTTCGTTCGCCTTTGCGGTGAGCTTTTCGATTGTGCCGTCGCTCTGCATCTTTGCAGCGGCATCTTTCAGCTGATCGGTGTCGATGCCGTCCGCCTTTTCACGGAAAAGGCGAGTCGCTTCGCGCACGGCATCCTCCGGCGCAGTTCTTGGCGCGGCTCCGGCGGTTCCCTCCTCCGGCTTCACGCTGCGAAGTACATTGCGAAGGCGGGGATCGGACATGATCGACCGGCCGGCCTCTTCGATCTGCGCCTCCGTGTTGTCCTGGCCACGGAGCGGGGAAATGCTCGGAAGGAGTCCGAGACAAAGAAGACTGAAGAGGGTCCGGTTCATGGGAAAGGAGGGTTTTGTCAGGGGGTCTTGTTCGTGGCGGGTGCACTGCCCGGGAAGCCGAAGTCTGGTGCCATGTTTGAGGCGTCGGGTACGATGACGCGCACGTTCCCGACGAGGCGCGCGACCTGCGACTCGGTCTGGTATATCATCTTCTCCCCGGTCATGGTAAAACGGGGTTGCTCGATCTTTGACGGGGTTTTGCTGGCGAGTTCGCCGGCGATGAGATCATAGGCGGCCTCGTCCATGGAGATGGTCGTCTCGGGTTCTCCCTGCCCGTTGTAGACGTGGACGACCAGGTTGACTAGATCGAGGAATTGATCATCGACCCGGACGACCGTGTCGGCGTTCATCACCGATTTCAGGCGGTCGCCTTCGTAGGAGGGAATGGAGACGCCTTTGAATTCACGACCAATGGGAAAGTGTTTTGTGAGTTCCTCGGGGAGTGCCCTCTGGACGGCTTCCTCGGCATCGCGTCTCGTCCGTTTTCCCTTGTTCTTGCCTTTCCGTGGGCGTTCCTCCTCCTGGGCCATGGCCGCAATCAGGCCGCCAAGAAGCAGAAGCATCAAGGCCGAGCGAAGCAGGGGTGGGGAAAGGAAACGCATTCAGGCGGGAAGGCGGCGGATGAGGGCGTGGATTTCACGCAGTTGCACGAGGACGCCACCAAGGCGGTCAAGCGGGACCTGGTTCGGACCGTCGCTGAGGGCCTTTTCGGGTTCGGGGTGAGTTTCCATGAAGACACCGTCGCAGCCGGCGGCGATGGCGGCTCGGGCGAGGACGGGAGCGAGACGCCCGTCGCCACCGCTTGAGGTTCCCTCTCCGCCGGGACGCTGAACCGAGTGGGTTGCGTCGAAGACGACCCTTACGCCGGTTTCCTGCATCCAGGGGATGGCTCTCATGTCCGCGACGAGATTGTGGTAGCCGAAGGTGGTCCCCCGCTCGGTGATGAAGTAGTTCGTGCAGCCGAAGGCCTCGAGCTTGTCGGCTATGTTCTTAACGTCCCAAGGCGCAAGAAATTGGCCTTTTTTCACATTCACGACCCGGCCGGTGCGGGCGGCGGCCTCGAGCAGGTCGGTCTGGCGGCAGAGGAAGGCGGGAATCTGTAGCACATCGACGAACTCTGCGGCGATGGCAGCTTCCTCGGCGGTGTGGATGTCGGTGGTAACCGGGGCTTGGATCGAGGCGCCCACCTCGCCCAGGAGGCGGCATCCTTCCTTGCAATCCATTCCACGAAAGGATTTTACGGAACTCCGGTTCGCCTTGTCGTAGCTGGCCTTGAATACGAAATCGACTCCCGCTGCATCGGCGATCTCCCGGATGCGGGGTCCAATTTCACGAAGAAACGAATCCGACTCGATCACGCACGGGCCGAGAAAGAAAAGAGGGCGATCGCCACCGAGACGGTAGGGTCCGATCGCGACGGTGTCCGCAGCGTTGGCCATGAGGAAGTAAAAGGCGAAACCTAGCGCCGGGCCGGCTTGATAGCAAGCGCTTCGGCAGGTGTTGTGGATCATCAGGAGTGGTGAAGCAAATCGGCCCGGCCCGGGGATTTGTCTGGACCTTGCCAAGCCGCTGGATACACTGGCGATTCTTCCGGAAACCGGATCGGAAGTGACATTTGAATGGAAGACCAGACGACAGAAGGGGGGCCCCTGATCACGCACTGCCCAGAGTGCGGCAAGGCCCTTGATGTCTCGGGGCTTTCTCCTTACAGCAAGATCGAGTGTCCCCATTGCGCCGCAGTCATCCGAGTGCGCACGACGATGGGACAGTATGAAATCGTCGGCATGCTTGGCGAGGGGGGGATGAGCCAGGTATTCCGTGCCCTTGACCGGAATCTGGGACGAGAGGTCGCCTTGAAGATCCTCCATCAGTCCCTCAGCCGCGACGAGGCGCTCACCGCGATGTTTGAACGCGAGGCCAAGCTCACCGCGGCCATCGTTCATCCCAACGTGGTCAAGGTCTACACGGTCGGCCGTGATCATGGTTATCTCTTCATCGCCATGGAACTGCTCCAGGCCATCAGCCTCGAGCAACTCATCGCCAACAAGGGTGCCCTCTCCGAGTCCGAGGTGCTCTCCATCGCGATCGACGTGGCGCGGGGGCTCCAGGCCGCCTACGGAGAAAACCTCATTCACCGGGACATCAAGCCGGGCAACATGCTCGTGACCAATGACGGCACGACCAAGCTCGTCGATTTCGGTCTCGCCCTCCAGCAGGGGGGCGAAGACCTCTCGGATGACCTTTGGGCGACCCCCTACTATGTTCCGCCTGAAAAGCTCGATGGTCTCCCCGATACCTTCCTCGGCGATATCTACAGCCTCGGCGCGACGCTCTACCATGCGCTCGCCGGAAAGCCACCCTTCGAGGCCAACACCTCGTCGATGGAGGAGCTCAAGGAGATCAAGAAGCAGGCCGTCGAGTTGAAGTCGGCCGCTCCGGGGCTTTCCCGGGCGACGATCCGTCTCGTGGAAAAAATGATGGCCTACGTTCCGGGGGATCGTTTTCACGACTACTCCGAGCTCATCACCCAGATTGAAGAGGTGAGGCGCCGGCAGTTCGGGATCGAGGAAGCTGGGAAAGGCCGCAGTCGCAGGCAGAGGGTCGGGCTATTTGCCGGGATCGGAGGAGCGATCGTTCTCGTTCTCATCGGAGTTCTCCTTGCGGTGAATGGCCGGGATCCAGCCGTTGAGGGAGACCTCGGTATCGGTGGGGGCGAGCGGGTCATCAGCGCCGGCGACCAGACTATTTCCGCTCTTTTCCAGGCAGCCAGAGGCCAGTTTTCCGAGGGACGTTTTCGGGAGGCCGAGGAAAGTTTCTCCCGACTCGTCACGGACGGCAACGTGCCGGCTTCAACCCGGATCTGGAGTCATTTCTTTCGCGGAACAATACTGCTCTTTACGGGAGAGCAGGAACGGGCGCGGGAATCTTTCGGGGCGATCCTTGGATTGACTCCCGAAGCGGATGCAGCCAATGCTGAAGCACTCGTCTTTCTGAAGCGTGCGGCCGCCATCCTGTCCGATCCGTTGCCGACTCTCTCGGATGATGCCGTTTTTTCCCCGGACTCGGTCGAGGCCGTTGGTCTCCTCGCGGTCGGATTGAAAAACTGGCAGATGGGGCAGTTCGCCTCGGGGGCGGAGTTTCTGCAGCAATTTGCGTCCGCCGGCATCCCGGGCGACCTGCCGTGGATCTCGCCGTTGAAGAGTCGCGTCGAACCTTTCCTGGCGGACTGGTCCCTTCTCCAGACATTGCCCAATCCTTCTGCGGCAGCCGCCGATCTCGATGTCCAGGGAGAAACCCTGAAAAAGGCAGTTACTTCCCTTCGTACCCGGGGGGCAGCGCCCAAGTTTGTGAAAGAGCGTATCGAGCGCATTTCGAAGATCCGCGACCTGCTCGCCAAGGCCGCCGAGCCGGAACCCGAGGAAGATCTCGGCCTGGCCCCGCAACCTGCGTCCGGCACCGCGATGTCCACGGTGGCCCCGTTGTCCTCTGCCGAGCAGGCGGAGTTGGACCGACTGAAAACGCTCGTTGCTTCGCTCAAGTCCTACTCCGATGTCCTGTTGTTCTCGGCGGCTGCAGTGAAATTGCAGGAGGAATCTTTCGAGACACCTCTGGGCATCGCCATTCGCGACGAACTTGTGCGCGGAAGTGATCAGGCCTCGCGATTTCTGCCGCTTCTGGCCGCAGGCCTGACAACGAACCACTACGAGGGGTCCATCCGACGGCGGGCAGGCAGAGAACTCGAGGCAACGATCTCCTCTGCGACACCGGAATCCTTCATCGTCGATCTCGGTTTCGGGCCGAACGAAGTTGAAGTGGAAGAGTTTGCCCCCGACTGGCTCGTAGAAACCGGGATGGGGGTTTTGCCCCCGTTGGCCGCTGCCACCTCCGGTGACTGGGAAGCTCTTGTGTATTTCGCTCTTTTCACCGGACAGTCCGGCCTGGTTGCCGCGCCAGCGGATGAACTCTCCGCCCTCGACACAGAATTTGCGAGGCGCTGGTCGCTGGTGCAGAAGCTGCGGTAAATCGGGCGGCTGCGAACATTCTTCGAAAATCGACCGGGACTTGTAATCGCCGGAACGGAGGCGCATCGTAACCTTGACGACATGCCAGGAAAAGACGACGACAAGCCAAATCTGCCCGACCCCGAGGAAATCACCCGCCGACTCAGTGATTTTTTCCGGACCAGCTTCGGGGACAAGGTGACTTTCTCCGCGGTCAACGACGTCGCTGACCCCTTCTCCACCGAAGTGTCCGGTGGGGGAGAGCATCATGATCTGCGATCCGAGGATACCTTTTCAAAGGTGCTGGGATTCGACCTCATTCCCCGTGAGATCAAGGATCATCTCGACCGTTATGTGATCCGCCAGGACGAGGCAAAGAAGGCGCTCGCCATCGCCGTATGCGATCATTACCACCACGCTGCCTTTCTCAAGCGTCTCGCCGACTCCGATCCATCCGCGGCCAGGCGCATCGAGTTCGCCAAGCAGAATGTCATCATCGTGGGCCCGACCGGTGTAGGCAAAACCTATCTCGTCAAGCATATCGCCGACCTCATCGGGGTGCCTTTCGTCAAGGCGGACGCCACCAAGTTTTCCGAGACCGGTTACGTGGGGGGCGATGTCGATGATCTCGTCCGCGAACTGGTTCGCAAGGCGGATGGCGACGTGGAACTTGCCCAGTATGGAATCATTTATCTCGATGAGATCGACAAGATCGCCTCGTCTCCGAACAGCGGCGGCCGAGACGTGAGCGGACGCGGCGTCCAGACCACCCTCCTGAAACTGATGGAGGAAACCGAGGTGCCCGTTCGCAATCCCCAGGACATGCAGTCGCAAATGCAGGCCATGTTCGAGATGAGCCGGACAGGCAAGTCGGTTCGCGAGACCATCAACACCCGTCATATCCTCTTTGTCGTGAGCGGGGCCTTTTCCGGACTGGAAAAAATTATCGAAAGCCGGCTCCACCGCGGACCGATCGGATTTGCGACAGGCGAGACTGCTGCGCTTCCGGGTGAGGAGAATCGAGCAAAGGAACCGGTGACCCAGGACTTCATCGATTTTGGGTTCGAGGCGGAGTTCATCGGGCGGCTTCCCGTCCGCGTCGTCTGTGAACCGCTCGAGGCGGGCGACCTTTTCGACATCATGAAGCACTCGGAGGGCAGCCTCATCCGACAGTATGAACGCGAATTCGAGGCTTACGGGATTCGGGCCGAATTCACCGATGAGGCCCTCCGGATGATTGCCGAGGAGGGCGCGAGAGAAAGGACCGGAGCACGTGGCCTCATGACGGTGTGCGAGCGCCTCTTCCGTCAGTTCAAGTTCGAGCTTCCCGGCACCAGCGTGACGGAACTTCGGGTCACGGGAGAATTGGTCGCGGACCCATCCGGAGCCTTGGCACGCCTTCTCGAAAACGCCGCCCCTCTCGGAGATTCGCGGATGGTTGCCGAGATCTCCGCTTTCAGTCGGCGATTCGAGGGTGATCACGGGGTTCGTCTGGCCTTCGATTCCGGAGCCGTGGCCCGCCTTTCCGACCTCGTTTCCTCGAGTGGCAAGAGTGTCCCCGAAATCTGTTCCGAGAGATTTCGCGATTTCCAGTTCGGGCTTCAGCTGATCCGCAAGAACACGGGTCAAACCTCCTTTCCTGTCACCGCCGAGGCTGTAGACGATCCTGACAAGTATCTCAGCAATCTTGTCGTCGCGAGCTACCGCGAGTGAGATTCTACCCGATCCGTTCTTAGAAGGAGTCGGTGATGAGCTGGAGATAGCGTGACCCGGCGGGTGTGAGCTTGGCGGAGTCTCCGGTTCCTGTCAGCCGATCGGCGGTGAA
>JAGRPC010000232.1:0-3485 GCA_020439925.1 Verrucomicrobiia bacterium
CGGGGCGGGCGTTTGGCTCCAGACCGGCATGACCGCGAGCTGCACGAATACGGGAAGGCACCAAGAGGAAATTCGTTGTCGGGACATGGTCGAACGGAACGCCGATTCTTCGCGCGGACAACTCCCCTATCGCGCAATAGGCAGATCGAATTGGCTCGCGGCAGGTAAATATCGAGCCGCGCAGGCGCGGCAGGGTAAGGGGAATATCACGGACCTGCTCTTAGCCGACGACTACTTTCAATCAGGATTCTTATTCCCCATCTCAGTCTCTTCTGCTTTTTCGGCAAGGTCCAAAAGTTCGGTCCCTTCATAGACCTTTAGCCACGAGAACTGCTTTGCCGTTTTCTTCGCTTCCTTAGTCAGATATCCAGTCGTGAAGAAAAACCCGGCTTCGGCACCGCACATTAGAAATGAACCGGCGAAATCCCGTATGTCCCGTGCGCGAATTCGGCCTTCCTGATGGTAACGCTTGCACTGAGCAATGGCCCACAGATCTCCAGATGAGTTTCTAACTTCAACATCGATACCTCTGTCATTCGTACCTCCAACGGCTTGAGCCACATAACCCTGCGAATTAAAAAGCTCGGCAACAAAACGTTCGAACGAAACCGGGTCCAAGCTCAGGAGGTCCTCAACCTGGGCGGCACGCATTTTCTGTTTTTCTTCGCGCCTTTCAATCGCTCGCCAGAGCCGTTCTCTTCCAGTAAGAACTTCCCCGTGCCTTTCGCGTTCCAGCCTCCAGATTTCTCGCTCACGTCGCTTTTCAAAAAGATTTATGAACTGTGACACGGTCTGTCGGGAATGCCCTTTTCCAATATTTGATCTGGAAGCTTCTTCCACATGTTCCCATGGAGCGGTTTTGACCCACTCCAAAAGACCTTCTCCGTCCTTGAAGGGAATGATAAATTCGCCCCCGCATTCCTCGCAGAGAGCTGGGTGTCCTGAGAAGTTTGGATCAACCTTTCCAAGCTTGCATGCGCATCTGGGGCAGCTCACTCTCATTGTCTTCAGTCTAAATGTGAGTTGAGAAAAAGATCGAAGTCAAGGCGCCTTAGCCCCCCCTCACCCCACCGCCTTCCCCCACAACTCAGCAAAGGCCCCGCCTCGCTCGATCAGTTCCCCCGGTTCCCCCTGCTCGACCACTTTCCCGTCTCCCATCACCACGACCCGGTCGGCGTGCCGTAGCGTGCTCAGCCGGTGCGCCAGCACAAAACTCGTCCTACCCGCCATCAGCAGGCGCATCGCCTTCTGCGTCCTCGCCTCGGTGAGCGGATCGATCGCACTGGTGGCTTCGTCGAGGATGAGAATGCGCGGGTCGGCGATGAGGGCGCGGGCGAAGCAGATGAGCTGGCGTTGGCCCAGCGAGAGGCCTGAGCCCCGCTCACCGACCTCGGCGTCGAGTCCTTCGGGGATGGCCTCGATCGTCTCGAGGCAATCGAGCGTGGCGAGGGCCTCGCGCACGTCCTCGCGGCTGGCGCCCGGTTTCACGACGCGGATGTTCTCGTAAATGCTCCCGGCGAAAAGATGGTTCTGCTGTGGCACGATGCCGAGGTGGGCATGGAGCCAGGGACTCGAGAGGGTGCGGGTGTCGTGTCCGTCGATGAGGACGGCTCCGCTTTCGGGCAGGTAAAACTTCGCGATGAGCCCGGCGACGGTGCTCTTGCCGCTGCCGGTCGCGCCGACGATGGCGACACATTGTCCGGCTTCGGCAGTGAAGGAGACGCCGTGGAGAACGGGACGCCCCGGCTGGTAGGAAAAGCCGACCTCGCGCAGTTCGACGCGGCCATCGAGACGGTCCGGTGAAATCGCGTCGGGGGGATCGGTCCACTCGGGTTCGGTGTCGAGGATGGCGAAGACACGCTCGGCTCCGGCCATCGCAGTGAGGGCCTCGTTGAACATGTTCCCGAGGATGGTGATGGGGCTGAAGAAGAGTCCGGCGAGGAAGAAGAACTGGATCATGCTGCCGAGGCTCATGGGATTCTCTGCGTCGAGGACGTGCCCGCCCCCGACGACGACAAGCAGGGCCATGAAAAGCTGGCCGTTCAGTTCGAGGAGCGGCAGGAAGGTGCCGCCGAGGCGGGCGGCGGTGTAGTTGTAGCGGGCGTGGTCCTCGACGAGGGCGCGGAAGAGGTCGGCGTTGACCCGCTCGCGGCTGAAGCTCTGGGTGACGCGGATCCCGCTGACGCTCTCGGCCATGGTCGCGGTGATGCGGCTGAAGCTGTCGCTCTGGCGTCGGTAGGCGTGGCTGAGGCGGCGGCGGAAGAAGAGATTGAGCGCCCAGATGATGGGCGCAATCCCGAGGACGAGGAGAAAGAGCCTCCAGTCCTCGATGGCCATGAGGACGGCGCATCCGAACATCTGGCAGAAGCAGACGAGGGAAACAAAAAGCACGTTCTGCACGCCGACGCGGACATTCTCGGCATCGCCGGTGAGTCGGCTGATGAGCCGTCCCACGGGCTGGCGGTTGAAGTAACCCATCGTCAGCCCGAGCCAGTGGCGGAACATGGCTGAACGCAGGTCGTGGATGACGGCCTCGCCGACCTCGAGGGCCCACTTGATGCGATAGCGGAAGGTGAGCTCGGTGAAGAGGGCGAAGGCGGTGAAGGCGGCGACGCTCCAGGCGAGCTGGCGCAGGTCGCCGCGGGCGATGGGACCGTTGATGACCGCCCCGACACCCCAGGCGAGCACGGGGATCTGGATGCCGCGCAGGGCCACGGTGACGAAGAGACCGATCATCCTGCGTCGATAGGCTCCGGTGAATCCGAGGAGGCGTCGGATGAGGGCAAAAGAGAGCGGCGCCTGGGCTCGCTCGTCTTCGTCACCGCGCTCGCGGCGGAGGCTCTCGATGACCTCGCGCCCGACGACGCCCGCCACGACAGAGTGGGTGGCCCCGGGTTTCCCCGGAACGTCCGGCGGGGAAGTACGGCGAGATTTCATGCCGCCACCTCCCCTCCTTCGCCGCTCTCGGCGAGTATGGCGTCGCGGTAGTAGCCGGGTCGGGCGCTGAGTTCCTCGTGGGTACCGATCTCGGCGATGCGTCCGCGCTCCAGCACGACGATGCGGTCGGCGCGGCGGACGGTGCTGAAACGGTGGGCGACGATGAAGGTGGTGCGTCCGGCCATGACGCGATCCATGGCTTCGAGAATCTCGTGCTCGGTCCCGGCGTCGACAGCGGCGGTGGGGTCGTCGAGGATGAGGATGGCCGGGTCGAGGAGGATGGCCCGGGCGAGAGCGAGGCGCTGGCGCTGCCCTCCGGAAAGATTGCCGCCGTTCTCGTGGAGGAGAGTGTCGTAGCCCTGGGGAAGCTTCTCGATGAACTCGTGCGCCGCCGCGAGGCGGGCAGCCTCCTCGATCTGCGCACGCGTCGCCCCGGGATTTCCGAAGGCGATGTTCGCGGCGATGGGAGCACTGAAGAGGAAGCTCTCCTGGAAGACGAGGCCCACCTGGCGACGCACGTCGTCGAGCCGCCAGTCCCGCAGGTCGCG
>JAGRPC010000232.1:3548-5741 GCA_020439925.1 Verrucomicrobiia bacterium
TTCCCCGCCCCGGTCGGACCGACGATGGCGATCTTCTCGCCGGCCCTGACCTTCAGCGAAAGATCGTGGAGGACGGTGTTCTCCGGCTTGAAGCGGAAGGAGACGTTCTCGAAGACCACCTCCCCGCGGGCCTGGCCAAGCGGCTCGGCTCCGGGACGGTCGGCGATGCCGGGCTCGGCATCGAGGATCTCGTAGACGCGGTCGGCCCCGGTGAGGGTCTGCTGCAGGCTGTCGGCCACGGTGCCGATGGCGTTGACCTGGGCGTTGAGCTGCTGGAGGATCCCGGCGAAGAGGATGAGACCCGTGCCCACGGGGATCTGCCCCCGAATCGCGAGCCAGCCGCCGTAGCCTAACAGAACCGCCATGCTGAGCTGGTTGAGGAGGGAGACGAGGGGGTGGAGAATGGTGAGCTTGCGGAAGACCTCGTTCTTCTGGTCCCGCACCGCGGCGTTGGCCTCGCGGAAGCGGCCCCCGGCCCAGTCCTGGAGCCCGAAGCTCTTCACCACGCCCATACCGCGGGCGAGTTCCTCGAAGACGAGGACGAGCCGGTCGACGCGGCGACGGTTCTCCTCGTAGTCGGGCCGGAGCCAGCGCGAGAAGAGGACGACAATGAGTCCCAGAAGGGGCAGGAAGGCGAAGCAGGCAAGGGTGAGCCCGAGATGAATCTTCGCGAGGCAGGCGATGTAGAAAACCGTGGCCAGCCCGACGTTGAGCGCCTGCACGGCGACGCCATCGATGAAGAGCCGCACCGACTGGGTGTCGCCGGTGACGCGGTTGATGAGCGATCCGGTCGCGTTCGCGTCGAAGAAGCGGAAGCTCATCCGCTGCATCTTCGCGTAGATGGAAGAGCGCAATTCGACGACGATCCTCCCCTGCCCGAGTCGGTTCGTCGTCGTCGCGGTGAGGTAGGCGAGCCAGGCCCGCAGGGCCGCCGTCCCGAGAATCCATCCACCGAGGGCGAGGAGCACGGTGCGCGGCGTCCAGTCCGCGGGCGGATGCCAACCGAAAGGGAATTTTGCCGCCGGAGAATCCGGCTGAACCTGCTCGCGCAAGTAGTCGATCGCGATACCGACTCCTCCGAGGCCGGCGAGACCGAGGGCGAGGAGGGCAACATTCAGGAGGACCAGTCCGGCGGCACCCCAGCCGTAGCGCATCGTCAGCCGGAAGAGGCGCGAGAGCAGGTAACGCTGACGCGCCGCGCTGCCGGGAGGAGGCGGTGGAGTCGGGGGCATGGGGGAGTCTACGGTTCCTAGTGCCTGGTTCTTGGTGCCTGGTTCAGGCGAGGGACCAAGGAAAACCGTCCCACATTCTACCGGCTTTGGCGGGATGGAGTAGCGGAGTTTTACGGACCCGGGAGAGGAGGTCTGTCATACGCCCCTTCATTCGAGATTGAATTCACGCCAATTCTTGCGACACTCACGCCCGTCCCGCGAATCGTTCTATCGCGATGAAACCCCTCCCCCTCCTTCTCGGACTCTGGATGTTCTCCGGATCCGCCGCCTTTTCCCAGGGGGCGCCCGAATTGATTTATTACCGCTTCGACGGCGCCGGAACCTCCGTCCCCAACGTGGCCTCGGCGCCACCGCCAGGCAGCAATCCCGCGACGATCCATGGGATGATGTCGCAGGGTGGGAGTGGACAGTTCGGCGGAGGACTCGTCGGCACCGGGGGGTTCTCGAACAACGACTACGTGGACACGGGCTGGGTGGTCAACCTGACGGGGAGCTGGACGATCTCGCTCTATCTGAGCGGGATTCCCTCCACGACGACAGTACATTACTTTTTCGGCGATCCCAGTGCGGGGCTCTTCCGCTGCCACACGAACGGAGTGGCCGGCGCGGGGAACCTCATCCTGCGTGGTCCCTTCCCCGACGTTCTCGCGACCGGAGGAGCCACGACCGAGGCAAAGGTGACCCACTTTGTCTACGACGCCTCGGTTCCCGAATTCCGGGCCTACGTGAACGGCGCGCTGGTGAATACGGTGCCCACGGGCGCGGTGACGCTCGCCGGAACGACTCCCCTGAAACTCGGCGGTTATACGGTGAACGAGGGCCTGCCCTCGGGTGCGGTGCTCGACGAGTTCCGGGTCTACCAGCGCGCCCTTTCCCCGGAGGAAGTCGCGCTTTCATGGAACCGCCGTCTCTTCGGGGCCGACACCCTCGAGTTCACGGACCTGAAACCCTTCAAGGCCTC
>JAGRPC010000017.1 GCA_020439925.1 Verrucomicrobiia bacterium
GCCCCGCAATAGATCTGCACAAACCGAACCCCTCGCTCGACGAGCCTCCTCGCGAGCAGGCACTGCCGTCCGAATGACCCCGTCTCGGGATGATCGAGAGCATATAGCTGTTTTGTCAGGTTGGTCTCCCCCGAGATCTCGGTCACTTCCGGCGCGGATAGCTGCAGGCGCGCCGCCATTTCGTAGGCGGCGATCCGGGCCTCCAGTTCGCTGTTTCCCTCGCGTCCAGCGCGGTGGCGGCGATTGAGGCTCTCCAGAAAGGCGAGCCCGGCGCGGTCACCCTCAGGCGAGATGCCGGTGGCTCCCTTGGGCGGGAAAAGGTCTGCAATCGGTTGATCGGGATCGGTGGTGTCGAGCGTTGTTGCCTGGTGGAGGGCGGGAAGAAAACCGGCTCCCCAATTGATGATTCCTCCGGGAGGCAGTCCCCTCGGGTCCGGCAGAACGACAAAAGAGGGGAGGTTTTCGCTCTCGCTTCCAAGGCCGTAGGTCACCCAGGCGCCCATGCTCGGATACCCCGGCAGGGTGTTTCCCGTATTCATCAGAAAGCAACCGGGACCATGCAGGGCCGTGGTGCTTTTCATCGAATAGACGAAGGCCATGTCATCGACACATCTCGCGAGACGGGGAAAGAGGTCGCTGACCCATCGCCCCGACTCCCCATGCTGGCGGAAAGTCCACTGGCTTGGGTAACAATTCCCGGGCTTGGAGGCGAAAAACTGCAACTTGCCATCCGGATCGAAGGGTTCACCCGCCCGGCGCGCCAGTTCCGGCTTGTAGTCGAAGGTATCAACCTGGCTCCAGCCTCCGGGGCAGAAGATCTGGATGACCCGCTTCGCCCGAGGAGTGAAATGAGTCTGGCTCGCGCACGCTTCCCCGGTCAGGAGCGCTGACACTGCCATACCCCCGAATCCTCCCCCGCAGGTGTGGAGGAAGTCACGCCGGGAAAAGGAATCAATCGACATAGACGAATTCGTTGGCGTTGAAGAGGGCCCTGCAAAAGGCGGCTATTCCCTCGGAAGTGATGAATTGCGCCGCCTGTGCGGATTCCTCGTCGGTCGGCGGGCGGGCAAAGGCCAATTGGAAGGCCCGATCGACCGGATCCCCGCCTTCCTTCCCAAGGCGCTCGGAAAAATAGCGTGCCTGCCTCAGCATGAAGTCATTGTTGAAAAGGGCCAGGGACTGCAGAGGTGTGGTCGTGACGTTGCGTTTCGGCGTGAAACTCGCCGGATCGGGACAATCCAGGGTGGTCATGAAACGACTTGGAGTGGTTCTCACGACGAATCGATAGATGCTGCGACGCCAGAGCCTGGGCTCGTCCGCGGTGACGTAGCGATAGATCGGCGCGTAGGCTTCTTCGTAGGAAAAATCCTCGTATCCCGGACCCGAACGCTCCGGATTGAGCTTGCCGCTGACGGCGAGGACCGCGTCACGAACGGCTTCGGCCTCGATTCTCCGGGGATTCTGCCTCCAGAGGAGTCGGTTGCCCGCATCAACCAACACTCCCGGGGCCGATTCGGAGAAGCGTGAATCCTGCCGATAAGCCTCGCTCGTGAGAAGGAGCCGGAGCATCTCCTTCAAGGACCCTCCACGGCGCTCGAACTCACCCGCCAGCCAATCCAGCAATTCAGGATGCGAAGGACGATCTCCACCCAGGCCAAAGTCGCTGGGAGTCGTGACCAGTCCCTGACCAAACACCCACTGCCAGAGCCGGTTCACGATCACTCTTCTGGATAGGGCATTGTCAGGGTGGGTGATCCAGGCCGCCAGGGCCGCGCGACGCTGGCCGGCATCTGTCTCAAGCTCCCCGAGTGCCGGATCGAGCATGGCGAGAGCGGCGACGGCGACCGGAGGAACCGGATCACCCATCGGCGAACCGGGCTCTCCGCGCCGCAGCACGCGGACCTCGGGGACGGTATCTCCAGAAACAACGGCATAGACTTTTGGAGGTGGTCCCAGCGATTCGATCTCCCTCGTGACCGTTTCGCGCTCCCGCCGCAAACGGGTCAGCTCATCGCGAACTCCTTCCTCCAGAGCCCTTGGCGGATCGGGCAGGAGACGGGCATCGCCAAAGCCGATCTGATCGTGTCCGTAGCCGTTGCCCCCGTCACCCGAAACCAGCGTGAGATAACCGGCACTTTCAGGCAGGACAAGGTCGATCTGCTGCAGTCCGTCTTTCCGACCCAGTCCCCTGTGGGTGAAGACCTCCCTTCCGTCGACAAACACCCACACGTCCGCAGAAAACCCGCCTTCCTTCCCGAAGTAGGCTAGACTGGACGTGAAGCGCATTCCCGCTTCGCCCGTGGCGGCACGGATCGCGGCGAGGTCAAAGGTGATTCCCGCGTTGGCGTGAAGGCCGAGGAGAGAATGCCCGTTCGTCGTGAAGTCGATGCCCCCGGCCTCCGGCGAATGCTGGCTGGCGACGGTTCCATTGCGAATCGCGTCCCAAGCTTTCCCGGAGGTAGAGGGCAGCCCGGTGACGGTGATTCCCGACGAACTGATGGGGATCGCGGCCTTGCCGTCCTTGCCATCGGGAATGAAGACTCCATCGACTAGAGGCGCTTTCACCCGGGTGAATTGATTCACCTTCACATTACCGAGTTCCCCGAAATCCCTTGTCTGCGTCACGCCACTCCGGGGATCGATGCCCTGTCGCACCTTTCCCGTCCCCGTTCCGTCGCCTCCGCCAACCAGATCGGACAGGGAGATTCCCTTCCCTTCCAGCTTCGCGATGGCATGCCCGAGCTCACCCTGACGTTTCACGAGGTCGGCGTGACGACGGTCATATTCACGCTGCGCACCATCGCTCACCGCACGATCGTCCCGCTTTACCCCGGCAAAAACCGCGGTGAGCCCGTAATACTCTTCCTGCGAAACCGGATCCAGTTTGTGGTCGTGGCAGCGGGCACAATTCACGGTCATGGCCATCGTTGCGGTCATGACCTGGGTTACCATGTCGTCGAGGTCGAGCACGCGAGCGGAACGACGGAGATCCTCACTCTTCGTTTCGACCTGCCCGACGAAATCCCAGGGTCCGGCGGAGAGAAACCCGGTGGCGATCACCGCTTCCGGATCATCCGGCCAAAGCACGTCTCCGGCGATCTGTTCCTTTAGGAAGCGGAGATAGGGCTTGTCCCCGTTGAAACTGTCGATGACGTAGTCCCGGTAGCGCCAGGCATGGTCGCGACGCTTGTCGCGCTCAAATCCATGGGTATCGGCGTAGTGAGCGAGGTCGAGCCAGTGTCTCGCAAAACGCTCCCCGAAATGGGGTGAATCGAGGAAACAGTCGACGAGCCTTTCATAGGCATCGGGCGACTTGTCGGTCAAAAACTGATCCACCTCCTCCGGCGTCGGCGGCAGACCCCGCAGATCGAAAGAGAGCCGGCGAATCAGCATACGCCGATCAGCTTCTCTCGAACCGGAAAGCCCGGCCGCGGAACGCCTGGCGTCGACAAAGGCATCGACAGGATGCCCCTTCCACCCCGACAGAATACTATCCCCCCCTTTGGAAAGCGGCTGCCAGGCCCAGTGCGACAAGCGCTCGTCTTTACCGGCTTCGGAATCCGGCCAAGCAGCCCCGTCATCGATCCATCTCTTCAGCAGATCAATTTCGCCGGGTGCAAGTCCCTCGCCTTTCGGAGGCATGCGGCTCTCGTCACCGGGAGGGGAAGAGATATGGGCAATCAGGGAACTTTCCGCGCTCTTCCGGGCGATGATCGCCGGACCATGGCTGCCGCCTTTCATCGCGGTCTCCCGCAGGTCGAGCCGCAATCCTGACTTCTGCTTCCGCGGCCCGTGACACTCGAAACAGTGCGCCTCGAAGATCGGCCTGACCTCGGAGGCGAAGTCTCCGGCTCCGGCAAAGCCGGGACCAAAGAAGGTCAACCCAATGAGCAGACCGGGTAGATGCACCAGACGTGTCATTGTTTCACTTCCCTTGCCCGAAGGGACAGAAGATCTCCAACGGCCGATTCGATATGTATCCTCATGGCTCTTTCGGCCGCTTTCCCATCTCCGGCAAGAATCCCCTTGAGAACGGAGGCATGCTGTTTCACCGCCCTGCCTACCCCGGCCTCACTCATCGTCGCCCTGCGGCTTTCCCTGCCGAGATCGGCAATGGAATCCAGCATCAGCCCGAAGATCTCGTTTCCCGAAACCCGGGCAAGTTCCCGGTGAAACGCGAGGTCGGCCTCCATCGCGGCGGAAAGATCCGACGCTGACTTGAGAACTTCATGGAGCTGCTGCAAGCGTTCGCGATCCGTCCCCGTCGCCCGTTCCGCCGCCCGTCGGGCGATCTCGGGTTCAAGGATGGCCCTGACCTCGAGAGCCTGTCGGAGTCGCTCGCCTTCCTCGGGCAAGAGCAGCCGGGCGGCACTCGAAACGGGCGCGTGAAGTCGGTCGATCACCCGGATTCCGATCCCCTGTCGAACCTCCACAAGCCCCTGAAGTTCCAGTCTCTTGGTCGCCTCGCGAACCACGGGACGACTCACTCCGAACTGCTCCGCCAATTGCCGCTCCGATGGCAGAAGCCCCTCGACGGCCAGTCTTCCCTTGCGGATGGCCTCGGCCAGACGGTCCGAGACTTCCTCGACGAGCGTGTGTTTGCGAACCGTGGAAACTTCCATTGGTAAGACCACCTTACCAATCATCCGGATCCCGACAACAACGCGATTGCGGAGTCACCCGGTCATGGCTTCGGTTTCACTCCGCGCAACTTGGCGTGGACCTGGGCGGTTTTCCCCATGTAGTGATCCATCGCGTAGTCGTAGGCAGCCAGGCGGATGTGGTCGGCGGATTTCTCCGTCTCGCCCAAGGCCTCGAAATAGAGGGCAAGGTAGAGATGCGCGTAACAAAGGTGATTGCGTTCACGCTCGGAGAGAACCCCATCGTTGTCCTCTCTGGCCGCGGAAAGCACCGCATCGACCGTTCCCCGTCCCGCAAACAGATCATGAACCTCCTTCATGGGAACCCGCGAGTCTTGTTCAATGGGAATCAGGTCCTTCTGAGCCGCCTCGATACTTCCGCCGGGAGCCCTGACGGCGCAAAGGAAATGCCAGACGGCATTTTCCACGTCCTGTGTGTTCACGGTCTGGTGCCGCTCGAATTGCGCCTTTCCCTTCTCGTATTCGCCTGCGTAGTAGTAGCTCAGCCCCCGCTGCCAGTGATAGGGGTCCTGTTCGGGCACGATCGCGAGAAAGGCGTCGAAATCAGCGATCGACTCGGCGATCTTCGCGTCGAAGAATCGCTGTTCACCCCGTCGCTGCAGGGCTGAGGCCCGGATCCGGGTCCAGCGGCTTCCCTGGGGAATCCCTTCGGTTAGTTCAATGACCCGATCGAGATCCTCCTTCTGATAGGCTTCCATGACCCGCTCCGCCGTTTCCGGAGGAAGATCAATCTCCTGGGCACCACCAAAAACCCCGAGAAAAAGGCAGCCAACAAGAACCGGAATCCGTTTCATCCCGCGAAAGTGAACGAAAAACGGGAGCCCGTAAAGGGGCGTCCTCCCGGCGAAGGTGTTGCTGTAGTCGAGGCCTATCTGGTCTGCACGGTGATGGTCGCGAAGTCTTCAATCTCCGGGTCAAATGTGGACTGAAGACGAATCAAAAGAGATTGGGTCTTCTTCAAGATCTTCACCTTTTTCCCTTTCTTCTTCGTCAGCTTCTTCTTGTTCGGAGTCACTTTCGCACGGAACCCTATATCCGGGTTCAACTCGGTCATTTCCGGCGATTCGTACGTTCCAGCCAGAAGGCTCGCCGTGATGTTGCCTTCATTGCCAAAGTAGGAGACGGCAAAGAGGGGGCTGCCCCCAGTCGCAGATCCCAAGAGTTTATCCGGCAGATTCCCCCGGTTGGCAAAAGAGGCAAAGGCAGTTACTGCTTTTGTTTTCGTCGAGACCAAAGCCACGCTTTGCGCTTCCGGCGCGTAACGCGACACTCCCTGCAAGGAAGTTGCCGCGGCTCCGACGGCCACGTCCGGGCGAGTTGCTGCGACAGTGCTGACATCGAGTTCCAGCGAGTAGTCCTGCCCCATGCCACCATCGGACTCGCGATAGATCTCCAGGATATAGTTGCCTGCGTAGAGCAAATCCTCGATCAGGAAGTCGCCATCCCCGGCGAAAGCAGTCAATGGATTACCCTCATTGTCGTAGAGAACAGCGCGAAGGGCCGCTCCACCTGCCCCTGTCAGTGCCACAAATCGGGGGCCATCGAGGGCAAACAAGTAGCGATGATGATCGCCCGATAGAATCTGCCGATTGTAGCCTGCCACACCGGAAACGAAAGCAACGGCTGTGTCGGTGGTGAAGACCACCGGGTCGCCGTAGCTCGTGCCGAGATTGTTGGTGGCATAGGCACGAGCGTGGTAGGTCAAGCCTTCGTCGAGGCCAGTCGCACTGACGGTGAAGTTCCCGGTCCCACCGGTGGACGCAACCAGGACGCCTTCGCTTTGCAGTGTCGGGTTTACCGATGTGCTGAAAACAACTCCCCTTTCGATCACCGTGCGACGACCGTCATCCGTGACTTCTCCGCCAAGAACGGCAGTATCTGTTGTCACGTTTGTCGCAGGGGCGGTAGTGAGAGTCGGCGTCGTCGCGACCACATATTCGACGGTGTCGAGCCAGGCTTTTGCCTCACCAGTAAGTGCCTCCTTGCTGAAGGACCAGCGCAGCATATGCTCCCCAGCCGGGATTTCCAGATCACGCGTTTCCCAATCCCCGCTACCGCTTCGGTCGAAAGTCAGGGTTCCGTCGACAGTGAATCTTATGGTGTCGAGGACCTCGTCGCCTGTGATCTTCCACCGAAACTGCAGATTCCCGGGTCCCTCGACCCTTGTCTCCAGCCAACCCGTCTGGTTTGGCTCCAGATCCCCACTTTGGGCGGCATCGATGCCATCGAACGTTGTCCCGGTCTGAGCAATCCATGGATGATCTCCTCCGGAATCCCATTGCAGGTCCGGGTGATCCAGCGCGGCATCGAGAGAATGGGCTATGGAGTTCACAACACGGAAACCCGCACGGTTGAGTCTGAGACTCGCAGTCTCTCCGCTGAGGGCAGAAAGTTCACAAGCCGTCGATGCCGAACTCCAGGCACCGCCCCGAAGAAGACGTTGTCCAGGATCACCTACGGGAGCATCACCTGTCCATTCGGCAGCATTTCCGGCAAGATCGTAGAGACCGAGACCATTGGCGCGCTTGGCGCCCGCAGGTTGAGTGAGACCGGAACTGTTGGCATCAAACCAGCCAAGTTTTTCGAGAACGTCCCCGCCGGGATAAGCGGACGCTGATCCGAAGGCCCCGCCCCTCGCAGCGAACTCCCATTCGGCTGCGGTGGGAAGCCGGAAACCTCCCTCGCTGAAATCACATTCGAGATCGACGGGATTCGTCGGTGTACCGCTCCGGTAGATCTGTCCTCCCTCACGATAGGCGGGTCCCAGGGAGCGCCCGAACAATGCATTTTCCCACTCGGTGCGCGCATTACACCATTTGGCGGCGTCGTACCAGTTCACTCCGGTGACTGGTCGGTCACCCGTCGAGGCGGATCCCGCCCCGTCAAAATCGTAACCGCCCTCATTTTCGGCCCAGGCTACGACCGTTGCCCACAAACTGCCCGTGATCTCATAATTGCCAATGCGGAAGGTCCGCACGGATAGTTCACCGAGTGCGGAAAGGGCTGGCAAAGCTCCGCCCGGCACAACCTCGGAACGCCCTGGATCGTCAACTACCAACGTGGCTGTGACGGTTCCGGCGTAGCGGGGATCGGCCGCTGACGCGACCACGGAGTAGTTTCCAACCATCGTCGGTGGATCCCCACCCTCGTCATACGTGATGGTCACAGATACTCCGGTCGGCAAAGTTGTCGCCACAACGGAACGCGCCGTGCCATCGGCAACTTGGTGCAGATTCGAAAGGTCGATTACCAGTTCCGCCGCGTTGACCTCAAAAGTCTGATCCGCGGAAGGCGCCGGCAAGAAGTTGGAGTTTCCTTCCTGCCTCGCGACAATCGTGACTTGTCCGGACCCGGTAAATGACATCTGCGCCCCCGCTAATTGCGCAGGCCCTCCCGTTACCTCAAAAGTAACCGGATTTTCGGAATCGCCCCCGATGGCTCTTAGATTCACAACCGCCGTGGCGATCTGGTCACCGATATGATCGAACTGGATCGTCTGCCCCGCCTTCGCAACAGAAAGTGTTCCACTGTCGCTCCCCGCATACCTGGGATCGTCAATGGTTCCCACCACAGCGTAGGTTCCCGCGTTGATCGGCGGCAACGGACCGCTGTCGTAAGTGAAGTTCACCGTCAAGCCCTCGGGCACCGTGCTTGCGGAGACCACTCTGGGTGTGCCGTCATAGGTCTGGGAAAGTTCCCCGAGAGCGACTGATGCTGCCGCCTTTGCGACCTGGAAGGTTCTTGAAACGGAAGGTGCCGGATGATGATTGTCGTCGCCAGCCTGATCCGCGGTCACCGTTACCTCTCCCGCCGCTGTGAAGGTCAGGATGCCACCATCAATCTCGGCAGGGCCGGTCACGGTGAACGTCACGGGATTGCCCGAACCCCCACCCGCAGCGACAAAATGGACCTGGGCCGTTGCAATTTGATCGGAAATCGCGGGAAATGAAATTGTTTGGGAAGCCTTCCCGACGACAAGGGTTCCGCCGACACTACCCTGATAGATCGGATCATCGATTGTCCCGACCACATCATATGAGCCGGCTGCAACGGGGACGGAAGCAGCCCCATCGTAGGTGAAAATCACCATTTTGCCCGCTGGCGTCGTGGTTGCGGTGACAGGCCTCGGCGTTCCATCATAAACTTGAACCAGATTACCAAGAACCACCGTCCCCGTGGCTTTCGTTACTTGAAAGGTCTGTTCGACCGGAATTGCAGCAAGGTAGTTGGCATTTCCGGCTTGATTCGCCGTAATGGTCACGGATCCGGCGCCGGTAAAGGTCACGATGCCCCCGACGAGTTCGGCAGGACCACTGACCGAATACGTGACGGGATTTCCGGAATCACCTCCGGTTGCGGCGAGCGCTACGTTCGCCGACGTCAACTGATCCGCTATCGGATCAAAAGAGATCGTTTGCTGCGCCTTTGCAATGACGAGCGTATCCGATGCACTTCCCTCGTACAAGGGATCATCGATGGTCGCGACGACAGTGTAGGAACCCGCCGCCGAGGGAACGACCCCGGCTCCGTTGTATGTGACAACCAAGGTTTTGCCCGACGGGTTCGTTGTCGCGACCGCCGCCTTGGGGGATCCGTCATAGACATGCATTAATTCGTCTAGAGTCACGCTCGCCGGATTCTTCGTAATGGTGACAGTGAACTGCATGGGAATCGCCGCATCCCAGACATTCGCATCACCCGCCTGCCATGCCTCGATTACGACAGGGCCGATCCCGCCAAACGTGACCTGATCCCCCTCCACCGAGGCCGGCCCTGAGACCACGCGCACGACCGCAGGCAACCCGGAATCCGATGACACCCTGAACCCGCCTTGCCCGATCGGACAATTTGCTGTCGGCGGAATAATGGACTGGGCCGCAAGGATGGGAAGAACCGGAAGAGGTCGAGTTTGATCTCGACCGCCCTCCAGCATGCGGGGTCCAGTGGTGCCGGCGGTCCAAACGCTTCCGTCGGAGCGGATCGCGGCGATGGAGTGGGCACCCATCGCCACATGCGACCATCCTGACGAGGTTCCAACTTGTGCAAGGGTGATCACATCCGAGGTTTCGCCATTCCCGCATTGACCGGAGTGGTTTTCCCCTGCGGTCCAAAGTGCGCCATCCACTGCGATGACCGCCGAGGTGTTCCGGCCGGCCGCGATCTGGCTCCAGGATCGCCCTGTTCCGACCCGATACGGCAGTGATGAGTGAATCCGATTCCCACGTCCGAGTTGTCCATAGGTGTTGTTTCCCCAAACCCAAAGACTGCCATCGGTTTTCAGGGCCATCGTATGATCCGAACCACACGCCACATCCACCCAGTCAGTCGCAGTTCCCACCCTCACGGGAGTCGTTCGAAGGCTGAACGTTCCATCTCCCACTTGCCCGAAATTATTCGCGCCCCAAGCCCAAAGACTGCCATCCGTGCGAATTCCTGCAGCGTGACCACGTCCACAGGCGACTTTACGCCAATTCGAATCCGTTCCGGTTCGGGTCGGCACATTTCGGTTGGTGTTGATCCCCTGCCCAAGCTGGTAGGCCCCGTTGATCCCCCATCCCCACAGCGTGCCATCGGTTTGCACCGCCATGGCGAAGTTCGTGCCAAAGTCGAACTGTGCCCAGTTCGCGTTGGTGCCGATCTGGACAAAAGAGGTTCTCTGCGTGGTGGTTCCGTCACCCAATTGCCCGCTCGAATTCGGGCCGGATCCCCAGAGGGTCCCATCGCTCTTCAAAGCGAAAGTTGCCGCTCCGGAGAAGATCGTATGCCCTCCCGTCTTCACCGATCTCCATTGGGACTCGGTCCCGATCCTGGTCAACGTGTATCGGTCAATGGTAGTCCCATCGCCAAACTGTCCGCTACCACTCCGCCCCCACGCCCAGAGGGTGCCGTCGCTGCGCACCGCGTGAAAATTTACCCCCGTTCCGGAAAGCTGAAGCCAGTCGGCGCTGCTTTCCGCTGCTTTGGTCAGAGACCTCGGCGAGGCTCCCGAAAAGTTTCCTCCCGGGCCGGCGACGGTCAGCATCCCATCTTCATCGAGAGCAAGTGCGTGTTCCCCCCCGACCGCGAATCCAATCCAACCCTCGCCGGAAAGAAAGCGCCGCGGTGTTGTCGACCATCCACCCTGTGTCCCGTCTCCAAATTGTCCTGCAGCGTTTGTTCCCCAGATCCAGAGAGACCCATCCGTCTTCATCGCACCGCTCCCGGAGGTGCTGGCCGATAGTGCCGTCCAATCAGTTTCCGTTCCCACTCTTGTCGGCGTGTTCTCGGAGGTGAGTGATCCAATCCCCAGTTTTCCCGAACCGTTTGAACCCCAAGCCCACAAAGAACCATCCACCTTCACAGCCAGAACGTGCGAGAACCCGCCGATCGCATCTGCCCAATCCGAATCGCTCCCGATCCTGACAGGAGAATTTGCCTGAACGAAATTGCCGATTCCCAATTCTCCGTTCGAATTGGTACCCCATGCCCACAATTCACCGTTTGTCTTCAGTCCGACCGTGAAGTTGCCGCCACAAAATACCTTGCTCCAGTTGCTTTCCGATCCTACCTGCGTCGGGAC
This sequence comes from Verrucomicrobiia bacterium, assembly GCA_020439925.1. Classification (GTDB taxonomy): domain Bacteria; phylum Verrucomicrobiota; class Verrucomicrobiia; order Verrucomicrobiales; family DEV007; genus Arctic95D-9. Next base: position 11,221 of record JAGRPC010000017.1, read on the forward strand.
AGTCCTCTGGGTGGTGTCGCCAAGTCCAAGCTGCCCAGTGCTGTTGAGCCCCCACGCCCAAAGCGTGCCATCCGTAGCCACCGCCGCCATATGGCTGTTGCCCACCGTGAAAGAGCTCCACTCTTTGGAAGAAACTACCTGGGTCGGAGAGGTTTTTGCGAGCGTGCCACCCTCGCCCAGCTGCCCGTTCGAGTTGATTCCCCAAGCCCAAAGCGTACCATCCGCCCGCAATCAGGCGGCAAAAGCTCCACCAACATCCACATCGACCCAATTGTTGGCCGTCCCGACCTGCAAGGGTGAATTGCGATACGATCCAGTATCGCCAAGCTGCCCCAGTCCATTTGAGAAACCCCAACTCCACAGCGTGCCGTTCTCATGAATCGCAAAATGAGCCCAGGTGGACTGCGAGGCGCCGATTTTGGTAAACCGAGGCCAATCGCCGACCCGGAATGTCACATACCTGTCTTCGGCAGGTGAAAAGCGACTGCTGCCAGCCTGTGACACCCTGATAGTCACTCCGCCGGGTTGTCCCGTAAGCGTGACCAGACTCCCCTGAACGGCTGCCGGACCTGCCACTACCTCGAACGATGGCATCAACCCGCTGTTGGTTGATGCCTCCAGAGAGAAGGCGGGGGCATCGCTTGGTTTCACACCCACCGAGGCAACCGTGAGTTCCTGCGGAACGATTTCATGAGTGATGACCACATCGTTGCCATCGCCCCCAGTGTAGGAAATCCGGAAGCCATAGGTCGCGTTGTTGTAGACAAGATATAGAGGAGCTCCCTGAGGCAGTCCGCTGAAGACACCTCCTATCGGAGAATCCGAAGTATTTTCGACCAACACCAGCTCATCATTGATCGCGGGTTCATATCCGAGCGCGAGGGAGAGGTTCACCAGATTCGCCTGAAATCCCGAAACGGTGACCCCCATCGCTGACGGGGAATCCAAGAGAAGAGTCAACTCGTCGGACGGATCTATGAGAACCTCCTCGGGCGGAGCTGCGTCCCACGTCGTCTCGTCACCGGCCTGCCACACGCGCAGGCGGATCTGTGATGATCCATTGATATTGATGGCATTGCCACTCGCCGAGGCGGGTCCTGACAGAACACTTGTTTGAGCCGGCAAACCACTGGTGCCATTGGCCCTGACCGTCTCCCCCGGGAAAATAGGGTTTTTCAGGGGTTGGATTGTCTGGGAGTGCAACTTGGCATCGATCGCAGCGAGTTCTCCCTGCTTTCGCCCAGCCTCCAAAACGCGAGGGCCCGTCGTACCTGAAACCCAAAAAGACCCGTCGGACTGGATCGCGACCAGATTTTGCGCCCCGACCGCCACATGTTGCCAATTCCGTGACGTCCCGACTTGCGACAGGCTGAGGAGAGGCTCGATCCCGCCACGTCCCGATTGTCCGGAATTGTTGTCCCCCGCTGTCCAAAGCGTTCCATCGCCTGCAATGGCCGCAGATGCATTAAGTCCTGCAAAGATCCGGCTCCAGGTCCTCCCGCTTCCGACCTCCAGCGGTTCCAGGCGATTAATCTGATCCCCCACCCCCAGCTGTCCCAGCGAGTTGCTTCCCCATGCCCAAAGAGATCCATCAGCCTTCAAGGCCAAGGCATGGCTCGCCCCGCAGACCACACGCACCCAGTCAAAATCACCTCCAATCTGGACAGGGGAGTTTCGTGATGTCGTGGTTCCGTCACCCACTTGCCCGCTGAAATTCGAACCCCAGGCCCAGAGCGATCCGTCGCTGCGAATTCCTGCGGCGAAACTCGATCCGCACGAGATCGCCGACCAGTTGGTCGCAGCCCCCACCTTCACGGGCAGGAGTTGCGGGGAGGCGCTATTCCCCAGCCCCAGTTGCCCGTTCGAATTCAATCCCCAGCCCCACAAGGTGCCATCGTTTCGGATCCCCATGCCAAAATAGCTTCCGACGGCGACAGAGTCCCATACCGGACCACTGGAAGGATCCACGGTCACAAAGAAAGAGGAACTCGTCGTTGTACCGATGCCAAGCTGTCCGTAAGTATTGCTACCCGCTGCTTTCAGAGTTCCGTCTGTTTTCAACGCGAGTGTGAAGGTCGAACCAAGCGTGTGCCCGCCGGTCTCAACGCTGTCCCAGTCCGTATCCGTCCCGGTTTGAGTGAGTGTCGAACGATCCGAGAGCCCGCCATTACCGAACTGCCCACTGCTGGCACGTCCCCAGTGCCATAGGGTCCCGTCCTGTCGGACCGCCTGAAAGCTGTGAGTGGTTCCCGAGAGAAGCATCCAGCTACTCCCGGGATCGGCAGCGCGAGACAAAGCCCTGGGCTCGGCACCGCTGAAACCAAAACTGTCTCCCGCTACCCATATCGAACCATCCAGACGCAGGGCAACGACGTGGGAATTGCCGAAGTCGATCGATTCCCACTGATTCTCGGTACCGAAACGCTGGGGGGACATCGTGGGCGAGGTTCCCACGAGTCCGTTCGCCAACTGTCCGGAGACATTCCCTCCCCACGCCCAAAGGCTGCCATCCGCGGTTTTCCCTCCGCTGTTGCTGAATCCGGCACCCATCGAAACCCAGTTCGTCTGCGTACCAACCCGGTTGGGAGTATTTCGGTTCGTGATTTCTCCAAGTCCCAGTTGCCCCTGCGATCCAGAACCCCACGCCCAGAGCGATCCATTCTCCTTGGTTGCCAGAACATGACTGTTTCCCGCAACGATCGAATGCCAGTCCGAATCCGTGCCGACTCTCGTCGGGACATTCCGGGCGGTCGTGTCACCAACCCCAAGCTGCCCAAAGCTGTTCTGGCCCCATGCCCATAGTTCTCCGGCCTCGTTTAATGCATAGGAGGTGCTGTTACCGCAACTGACGTGAGTCCAATTGGTCGCGCTGCCGATTTGGGTGGGGGAGGTTCGCTGTACCGTGTCCCCCTGCCCCAATTGTGAAGAGCTGTTCGATCCCCAGCCCCATAGGGTTCCATCGTCGGCAACTGCCAAACCAAAACTACTTCCGGCGTCCATGGACACCCAATTCTTGTCGACCCCAATCTGAATCGGACTGGATCTTGAAGTCGTTGTCCCATCCCCCAGTTGCCCATTGAAGTTACTGCCCCATGCCCAAAGGGAGCCGTCACTACGGAGCCCCATACCAAAGGCGTTTCCAACCGACAGATCCGACCAGTTTGTCGCAGTTCCAATCTGTAGAGGACTCGTTCTCCCCCCCGAGGTATTGTCCCCCAATTGAAAGGCACCGTTGACGTATCCCCAGGTCCAAAGCGTTCCGTCGTCGCGAATGGCGAAAGTCGCCCAGCTTGAGAATCCGGCGACCACCTTGGTGAACGATCTCATCTCCCCCACCCCGAATGTCAGGTAGGTTTCGGTCGCATCGAATCCCCCTCCCCCCGCTTGGCGGATCATGACGGTCACGCCGCCCGCTCCTCCGGTAGGCGTCACAGTTCCAGATGAGTCGACAGTGGCCGGACCGGCGATCACTTCATAGGTGAGCGGCCCGCCTCCGGTGGCAACTGCATCAATCCGCACCGGACTTCCTGTAGAGGAAAGGGTTCCCGGAAAAGGTTTGCGGATGATGATCTCCTGTGAAGGACCAACTGGGGTCGACGCCGAGGCGACCAATGACACCGAAAAATCAGGAGTGTCCGGATCATTGCTCGAAATCGAAAGCGTGGCATTGCGCACATCGGCGGCACTGGGAGTGAATCTAACGACAAAGGTGGTGGTCTCCCCCCCTTGGATCGAGAGATCCAGGCCACTCAAATCTGCCTCGAAATCGGACGCATTTTCACCAGTCAAAGTGAAGGTGCCCAGATTGAGAACCGTGCCCGCCTGTGAGTTGCCTAGCGTGAAGGTGCGGACGACAGGAAGCGCGATCTCCGTGTGGCCGAAATTCACCGAGGAACTTCCTGACGAGAGGGAAAGACCTGCCGGGTGCTCGAGAGTGAGATTCGGAGACGTCGAGATTTCCGAAACCGCATCGAAGGCGTTAAGACGTCCTCCAGTCATCGATATCCCTGCATAGGCCGCTTTTGGCACAACCGTTCCCAGGATCGAAGACTTGATCTCGAGGGCACTCCAGGATGGATGCAACTGCTTCAGCGCTCCACAAACTGCCGCGACATAGGGGGTGGCCATCGAAGTCCCCGTGAAGTTCTGGTAGCTGGTTCCGAGGACGGTACTGATGATGGTGTCCCCGGGAGCGAAAAGGTCGACGCTCGATGCGCCGAAGTTGGAACTCGAAGACCTGGCATCCAAACGGTTGTGATTGCCCACCGAAAGAAGGTTCGACTGGGGAAACGAACTCGGATAATTCGGGGTCGAGTCGTTGTTCACCCCCTGATTGCCGGCAGCCACACAGAGAACGATCCCCCCAGTGGCACAGGCGTCGAATTCGTCACTGAGCAGAGAACTGTTGGGGTAGTTCTGCAGCGACAGATTCATTACCGGCACTCCCTCGAGACGCGCGTAGGCCGTCGCGGCGATGAGATTTGAAGTCAATCCGCTGTTCGACGCGTTCAGGATCTTGCACGGCAGGATCTTGACGCCACTCAACATCCCGGCGACACCGGCACCATTGCTCCGGACGGCCGCGATGATCCCCGAAACATGCGAACCATGGGCGTGGTCGTCGGTCGGATCGTTGTCGGAATTCACGAAGTCCCAGCCGTTGATGTCGTCGATCCGGCCATTGCCGTCATTATCGATCCCGTCACCGGCGATTTCGCCCGGATTCGCCCACCCGATTCCTGCCAGATCCGGATGAGTGAAATTCAAACCACTGTCCAGCACGGCGATGACAACGTCCGGCGCATGACCAGCAACCGCCCAGAATTCCGGAGCATCAACATCGGCGTCGATCTGACCTCCGGACTGTCCCGTGTTGTGATTTCCCCACTGGTTCGGAAACTGGGTGTCATCGGGGGTGCCGGCACCGAAGCCGACCCCATCCGCTTCAGCCATCTCAACTAGGTCGGAAAGTCCGGACAATGATCGGAGCGCGTCAGGAACCGCATCTAGGGTGGCTTGCGGCAACGTCACGGTGTAAATCCCGGGCGCCTGTTTTCCATTCAACGCAAACCCGAGATCGACAAGCCCACGGCGAAACGAATCCTCGCTCACGCCGACTCTCGTTTTCACAATCAACTGATCGGCAAGAAAGAGATCGCGGCGAACCACAGTCGCTTCCCGGCCCTCCTCAGCGACGCTCAAATCCTCCTCGAGCCTAAGAAGACGCGGTTGCACATTCGAACGGATCAATCGAATTCGCGTGTAAAGGCCCCGCTGTAGATTCTGTTCGAACCTTTCGTCCAGCACCTCTCCTTCCGCCGCGACCCGCTCCACCGGATGATGCGAATCACGACGGTCTGGAGAAATCAGGTTCGCAATCTTCCTTCGAACCTCTTCTTCCAGCTGCACCGGCACATCATCGGATTGCGTCGAGATCCGGGACGCTTCCGCCGCCTTTTCTTCTTCACCGCGCGTTCGAGGATCCTTGCCTGGGGAACCCAACCAGAGGGCCAGAGGGGCAAAAAGTGCAACTGCCAGGATGACGATACGGGACCGGTTCATTTGAAACCACGGGAGAGTGCAAATTCTCCGGCTTCCCTGTCAACTCAATCCACTTGCGTTTGTCGGAAAAAGTCACCGCCACTCAATCGATGACAAGACGGAGAACCAGAAGCCGCACATCGATGATTACCGCAGACAAAAGGGCCTCCGAACCACGTTCGAAGGCCCTTCATCAGATGAGCAGTCTTTTGAGAGCCAACCCGCTCAAGCTTCCAGCTTCCAGCCTTCGCGGTAGTCGCGCTTGACGAGCTTGGCAGCTTCGGGGCAGTTCGGCGAACTGAGGGTCTTGGAATCCCACTCGACCTTCTTGTTGAGGCGCACGGCAAGATTACCGAGAAGGACCATCTCCGTGAAGGGTCCGCTGTGGGAGAATTTCGACTGGGGAAGCTTCGGATCTCCCGCCTTGATCGCATCGTAGAATTCCTTGTGGGGATCCTCGTCGCGGGCACGGGGAATCGAAGGTGCGGGGTAGTCGAAGCCGTCCATCCGGTTCCCCGGCTTGACGATCCACGTGTCCTTTCCGCGATTGAACCAGAGCTTGCCCTCGGTGCCGATGACGAGGCTTCCGTAGCCCTTCGCCTCGGTGGTGTCGAGACCTTCGGTGATCTCCGCCGGAGGAGTATTGGGTTCGCGGATCTTGCCACCGTCGATCTTGGACTCGAGTGCCCACTTGTCGGGATTGAAAACGGCGTCCTTGTAGCCGTCGTACCAGGTGTACTTGATCGTTTTCCCGTTCTTGCCGGGGAATTCGTATTCGATCGTCGCCCAGGTCGGGGGAGAAATGTCACTCATGGCCCCACGCCCGTCGGCACTCACGGCGGAAACGCTCGTGGGGGCGCCGAGTTCCGCGGCCCAATAGCTCATGTCCATGATGTGACAGGCCATGTCGCCGAGAGCGCCGGTTCCAAAATCCCAGTAGCCGCGCCACTTGAAGGGATGGATCTGCGAGCTGTAATCGCGATAGGGAGCGGGGCCGATCCAGAGATCCCAGTTGATGTGCGAAGGCGCATCCTCCTTCTTCGGCCACGCGGGAATTCCCTGCGGCCAGATGGGTCGGTTGGTCCAGGCGTGAACCTCAACCACATCGCCGATGAGACCGGCGCGGATGAGTTCAACCACACGCCGCATGTGGTTTTCGGCATGCGCCTGGTTGCCCATCTGGGTGACGACTCCGGTCTTCGCGGCGAGTTCCGTGAGGAAGCGCGCCTCCCAGATGCCATGAGTGAGTGGCTTCTGGCAGTAGACGGCGCAATTCTTCTTCATCGCGGCCGAGGCCGCAAAGGCGTGGACGTGGTCGGGCGTTGAAACGGTCACCGCATCGATCTTGTCCCCTTCGGCTTCAAGCATCTCACGCCAGTCCTCGTAGAACTTCGCGTCCGGATGGTTACCGCGGGTCTTCGCCCAGGCTCCTCCGAGATTCGGATACTTCTCCACATTGACGATGTCGCAGAGGTGAGTGACCTGAAAACCTGCACTCGCCGAATTGGCGATATCACTCGCCCCCTTGCCGGAGGTGCCGATACCCGCGAGAGTGATACGGTCATTCGCCCCGAAGACGCGGCTCGGGACGACCTGAAAGTTTAAGGCGGCGGCCGTGGCGGCGAGCCCCCTGACGAATTGACGACGGGTAGCGGGTTTTTCCATACTTTGAATAGAGTTAGGGCAAAAGGACTCTTCTTTCAATGCCATAAACGAGGGGATCACC
>JAGRPC010000002.1 GCA_020439925.1 Verrucomicrobiia bacterium
GGGCGGCGTCCTTCTCGATGTATTTCCGGTACTCGTCGAGGGTGGTCGCACCGATGGTGCGAAGTTCACCGCGGGCAAGCTGGGGTTTCAGCATGTTCGAGGCATCGACGGCTCCCTCGCTGGCACCGGCTCCGACGATGGTGTGGAGTTCGTCGATGAAGAGGATGATCTCGCCGTTGCTCTCGGTCACCTCCTTGAGAAAGGCCTTCAACCGGTCCTCGAATTCGCCGCGGTACTTCGCCCCCGCGATCATCGAACCGATGTCCATGGCGACGAGGCGCTTGTTTTTCAGGGAGTCGGGCACGTCGCCGCTGACGATGCGGCGGGCGAGGCCTTCGGCGATGGCGGTTTTCCCGACGCCGGGTTCGCCGATGAGAACGGGGTTGTTCTTGGTGCGGCGCGAGAGGATCTGCATGACCCGGCGGATCTCGTCGTCGCGGCCGATGATGGGATCGATCTTGCCTTTCCGGGCGATCGCGGTGAGGTCGGTGCCGTATTTTTCCAGGGTCTGGTATTTGCCTTCGGGATCCTGGTCGGTGACGCGGTGGCTGCCCCGGACCGAGGTGATCGCCTGGGAAAGGGAACTCTCGGTGATGCCGTGTTCCTTGAAGAGGGTCTTGAGATCGGCCGAACCCTCTTTGGTCATCGCGAGGAGGACGTGCTCGACGCTGGTGTATTCGTCCTTCATCTCCGCCTTCACCTTCTCCGCCGTGTTCATCACGGCACGGAGATCCTGGCTGAGGTAGACCTGCTGGCCTGCATTTCCCTCCACCGACGGTTTCCGGTCGATAAGCTGGTTCACCGCCGTTTCGAGTCGGGCGGTGTTGACCCCGAGCTTCTCGAGGATCGGTCGTGTCACCCCGTCGGATTCCCTGAGGAGGGCGGCGAACAGGTGGGTGGCACTGAGTTCCGATTGGTTCTTCGACGCGGCGAGTGACTGGGCGGCCTGGAAGGCCTCCTGCAGCTTGTGGGTGAACTGGTTCGGGTTCATGACGGTTCCTTGAGATTAACGTATGATGCTTGCTGGCTTCCACGACGCCACGCCTTCCTTGGCGGAGACGGCGCGAAAGTTGGGATTTTCGAGTTTGAAACTCATTGCATGTTTTTGTTCAAAAAAGGTTTCTGTCCTTTCCCATCATGGAATCGCGGTTTTCCCCGGCACCTCGTGTCTTGTCAAAACGGTCCTCTTGCACGACCCTCGCCGCGATGAATTGCACCGCCAGCAACACCGAAGAATTGATCCGTCTCTACTATGAAGCCTTCAATGCCGGGGACCGCCCCGGGATGCTGCGCCTTCTTGCTTCCGGGGTCGTCCATGACATCAACCAGGGAGCCAGTGTTCGCGGCGTGGAGGCCTTCGAGACCTTTCTCCAGCACATGGATCGCTGTTATGCCGAGCAGGTCGAGGATCTCGTTGTGATGGTCGATGCGAGCGGCAGCCGCGCCGCAGCCGAGTTTTACATCCGTGGTGAGTATCTCGTGACTGACGAAGGGTTGCCGGAAGCGGCGGGACAGAAATACCACCTCCGGGTGGGAGCGTTTTTCGAGATCGAGGAAGGTCGCATCGCTCGAGTGACGAACTACTACAATCTGGAGGACTGGGTGCGCCAAGTGGGCGGGTGAGGGGTAAACCTGAGCGGCCCGGCGGGATGGGAGGCGACGGACGCTTCCGCGGAGACCTTCGTGAATGGATGCGCACAAACTACCGTCGACCGTGCGGGCCGCACGGTCCTACCCTCTCAGGCCAGCACGGCCTTCGCCACCTTGCCGTAGACATCGGTAAGGCGGAAATCACGTCCGGCGTGGCGGAAGGTGAGCCGTTCGTGGTCGAGCCCCAGAAGGTGCAGAATCGTGGCGTGCAGGTCGTGCACGTGGAGGCGGTTCTCCTGCGCCTTGAAACCAAACTCGTCGGTGCTGCCGTAGGCCATTCCTCCCTTCGCACCGCCGCCGGCCATCCACATGGTGAAACCGTGCGGATTGTGGTCGCGACCGTTGCCGTTTTCAGTGACGGGGGTCCGCCCGAATTCCCCGCCCCAGATCACGAGAGTGTCCTCGAGAAGGCCACGCTGCTTCAGGTCCTCGAGGAGGGCGTAGATGGGACGATCGATATCGGCCGCAAGCTTGCGGGTCTGTTCGTCGTGCTTGCTGTGGGTGTCCCAGGGCTGGCCGTTTCCGTAGTAGACCTGCACAAATCGCACGCCGCGCTCGGAAAGACGTCTCGCGAGGAGACAGCCGTTGGCGAAGTGGCCCGTGCCATAGGCTTCCCTGACCTTCTCCGGTTCCTTCGAGAGATCGAAGGCGTCGCTCGCCTCGAACTGCATCCGGTAGGCGGTTTCCATGGCCTCGATGCGACCTTCTAGGGCTTCGTTGCCGGGACCGCGGGAAGCGAGATGTTCGTGGTTGAGCGCGGCGGCGAGGTCGAGCTGGCGTCGCTGCGCCGAGGGATCGGACAGGGTGGAATTGAGCCACGGGATCATGCGATCGGGCTCGATCTTCGAATGATTGATGTAGACGCCCTGGTGCTGCGGAGGGAGAAAAGCGCTGTGCCAGAGTTCGGCAAACCGCACGGGACGCCCCGGGCAGAGGACGAGATAGGAGGGGAGGTTGCGGTTTTCCGAGCCGAGCCCGTAGGACATCCACGCGCCCATGCTGGGAACCTTCGGAGTCATCGTCCCGTTGTTCATGAGGAACAGAGCGGGACCGTGGTTCGGATTGTCGGTGTGGCAGGAATTCAGGAGGCAGAGGTCGTCGGCGTGACGGGCGGTGAGCGGGAGGAGTTCGCTGATCGGCAATCCGCTCTTGCCGTGATTCGCGTAGGCGTAAGGCACCGCCATGAGGCCCCCGGTGGGACGTTCCGTGCGAAGGTCGGCTCCCTCGGGACGTTGACCGTTGTATTTCACCAGGGCCGGTTTCTCTTCGAAGAAATCGGGACCGAAGGGACCCCCGTTCATGAAAAGATGGATGACCCGTTTTGCCCGCGGCGCGAAATGGGTGCGGGGCCCGAAGTCCCCCGCCGCCTGCAGTGCCGAAGCCAGCCCCAGCGATCCAAGGCCGCCACCGAAACGTTTCAGGGCGGTGCGGCGATCAATCAGGGGGGACGGTCCGGAAAACTTCATGGCCATCAGTCGAAGTAGAGAAATTCGTTCGAGGTGAGCAGGACCTGGGCATACTGGTCCCAGGTTCCCCCCTCGCGCAGGTAGGCGAGCCCAAGCTCTCGCTCGTGGTCCCCGGGGGTGCGTTGGAAGAGGAGACGATAGGCCAAGGCGATCTTCTCCTCATCGATCGATGCGGTCTTTTCCAGCGCTGCGGCAAAGGCCTGGGAACGGGCGTGGATGAACGGACTGTTCAGGGAAAAAAGCTGTTGCAGGGGCGTCGCGGTCTCGGTGCGGGAGGAACTGTGGGCGATGGGATCGGGGAAGTCGTGGACGCGCAGCATTTCGTCGAGTTCACGTCGCTTCACGAGTCCGTAAACGGTGCGCCGGACCGCCTTGGCATCGTCGAGGGCGAAGGGTTCGCCTCCGGGAGCGAAATCCATTTCGCCGGTCGCCACAAGCATGGCGTCGCGCCAGGATTCGATGTCGAGGCGCCGCGTGTTGGCATGGGAATAGAGCCGGTTCTGGGGATCGACCGCCTGGACTTCGTTGGAAGCCCGGGAACTCTGCCGCCAGGTGGCGGAAGAGAGGATCTCGCGATGAAGCCATTTCAAGGACCATCCGTTCGCGACGAAACGGGCCGAGAGATCGTCGAGGAGAGCGGGATGCGTCGGAGCTTCCCCGGCGGGACCGAATTCACTCGGAGTCGGGACGAGGCCGTGCCCGAAATGCTGCTGCCAGACCCGGTTGACGATGACGCGGGCGGAAAGCGGGGTCGCTTCCTCGACAAGGGCGCGGGCGAGCTCGAGGCGCCCGCTGCCGTGCTCGAGGGAGCGAGGTTTTCCTTCGGGGCCCGGAAAGGCGGAGAGAAAACGCCGCGGCACGATTTTTCCGGGTTTGTTGGGGTCGCCGCGCTCGTGCATGGGCAGGTCCTGCGCCATACCGGGGATGTAGTCGAGCTTGGTGCCGTGCTCACCCTTGTCCTTCGGCTTCACGAAGAGCGCGGCCTCCATCACTGCGGGAGCGGTGGCGGTGTGGTATTTGGGCGTCGAATCCCGAATTGCGGAAATCTCCTTTTCCAGCGCCGCGACCTGGTCCTTGAGATCATCGGGCGCCGGTTTGGCCTTTTTCAAGCCATCGCGCTTGCCCTCGAGGGCTTTCACCTTCTCCCGTGCCTCGCGGATCGGCGCCCAGGCTTTTTCGTCGAGAATCGGACGGTCGGTGAGCTGCACGCTCGCGAAGACTCCGGCGATTGCGTAGTAGTCCTCCGCCGTAACGGGATCGGACTTGTGGTCATGACAACGGGCACAACCAAGGGTGAGCCCCAGGAAGGTGCGAC
>JAGRPC010000233.1 GCA_020439925.1 Verrucomicrobiia bacterium
TACGCCACTGCGGCGATCGGAAAATGGCACCTCGGCTGGGATTGGGAGTCCATCCGGAAGCCCGGTGCCCAGCCGGCTCGCGAAGGAAAAAACCAGGTCTGGGGACCCGAGGACTTCGACTGGTCGAAGTCCATCCCCGACGGCCCCCTCGCGCATGGCTTCGACCATTATTTCGGCGACACCGTCATCAATTTTCCACCTTACTGCTGGATCGAGGACGACAAGGTCGCCGCAGCTCCCGACGTCCTCATGGACACCGCGAAATGGAAGACCATCAAGGAAGGCAACTGGGAATGCCGCCCCGGCCCCATGATCACCGGATGGGATCCCTACCAGAACATTCCCACGACCACGCAACGGGGCGTCGACTACCTCCGCTCGCAAAAGGGCTCCGATAAACCCTTTTTCCTCTATTTCGCCTTCCCCTCGCCCCACGCGCCCATCATCCCGAACGACGAGTTCGACGGAAAGTCGGGGGCGGGACCCTTCGGCGACTTCGTCCATGAAACGGACGCGGCCGTCGGGCGGTTGCTGCAGGCGCTGGAAGAATCCGGCCAGGCGGAAAACACCGTGATCTTCTTTACCGCAGACAACGGCCCCGAGCACTACGCCTACGCCCGCGACGAGAAGTTCGGACACTGGTCGGCTTATCCCCTTCGCGGCCTGAAACGCGACATCTACGAGGGAGGTCACCGCATGCCCTTCATCGTCAAGTGGCCGGGTGTCACCGAAGCCGGAATAGTCAGCGACGCGCTCGTGTCCCAGATCGACATCATGGCCACGCTTGCTTCCACGCTCGGTCACGAACTGCCCGACAATGCCGCCGAGGACTCCCACGATCTCCTTCCCCTGCTCAAGGGCGAGGTCGATTCGGTCCGGTCCAGCCATGTCCACAACACCTTCGAGAACGCCTGGGCCATGCGGCAGGGGGATTGGGTGCTCGTCGACGCCAAGAACGGCTACCATTCACGCAAGGATCCGGCGTGGGAGACACGCCATGGTTACCCGGCCGACGACGACTCCGCCGTGGAACTCTACAACCTGAAGACCGATCTTTCACAGAAACACAACGTCGCCGCCGCCAACCCGGAAAAGGTCGCCGAGCTGAAATCGCTCCTGCAGAAGATCCGGGACCAGGGCCACAGCGCCCCCCGCCTGGAGGCATCCTCCCGTTGAGCGGGCCGGAGACCCGGCATTCCTCCGGCCGCCGGTCGTTCCCCTGACACTTCCACTAAAACTTCCCATGAAACCCGCCCGCCCGCTCCTCCGGATCGCCCCCGCCCTTCTCCTCGCACTGACCGGCATGGTTTCCTCCCTGCGAGCGGAGACCAATCGCCCCAACATCCTCTTCCTCCTCACCGACGACCAGCGGGACAACACCCTGGGGGCGATGGGTCACCCTTTCGTGAAGACTCCCCACCTCGACGCGCTGATGCGCGACTCCGTCCGCTTCAGGAACGCCTACATCGCCACGCCGGTCTGCTCACCGAGCCGGACCTCCTACTTCACCGGCATGCCCGAGCGGGTCCACGGTGTCGGTTTCAGCTCCTCCTACGACCTCACCGAAGAGCAATGGGAGCAGACTTATCCCGCGCTCCTGCGGAAGGGAGGTTATCACACCGGCTTCGTCGGAAAGTTCGGGGTGGAGTATTACACCTTCAAGGGGCGCACCCCGGAGAAGTTCGACTACTGGTGGGCGCACGACGGCTGGTCGAAGTTCTTCCCCAAGGACCACCAATCGCCCAGCACCACTCCCTATCATCGCGCCAAGGAAGACGTGATCACCTTCGTCATGGGAGAGGCCGTGACCGAGTTTCTCGACACCGCGCCGAAGGACAAGCCCTTCTGCCTCTCGGTGAGCTTCAATGTTCCGCACGGTTCGCAGACGACCTCGATGCACATGGACTATCCCGAGTGGCACGAGATGAAACGCCCGGCGAACGAGAGCCCGAAACTGAAGGGCAGCCCCTTCTACGACACGCTCTATCGCGACATCGAAATCCCGCTGCCACCCGACACGGGCACCGATCCCTATCGCTTCATTCCGCAATTCATCCTCGACCAGGACAAGGGACGGCGGACCCAGACCTATGTTTACAACTACCAGCCCGACACCTGCCGGGAACATCACATCCGCTACTACCAGACCATCACCGGACTCGATCAGGTCATCGGACGAGTCCTCGAGGACCTGAAGAAACGGGGACTGGCGGAAAACACGATCGTCCTTTTCGGGAGCGACCACGGCCTTCTCATGGGGGAATACGGCATGGGAGGCAAGGAGCTTCTCCTCGACCTGAGCGCGAAGATCCCCTGCCTCGTCCACGACCCGAGGACCGAGGCCGACAAGCGGGGGCGCGAGCTCGACCACCTCGTCTCCAGCCTCGACTACACCGCCACGATCCTCGACTACGCCGGCGTCGAACCTCCCGCCCGCATGGAGGGCCGGAGCCTGCGCCCGCTCGTCGAAGGCCGCGAGGTCGAGTGGCGCGACGAACTTTTCCTCGAAAGCCTCTTCACCCTGCGTGACAACCCTTTCCAGGAGGGGATCCGCACGGATCGCTGGAAATACATCCGGATGTACGACGGGATCGTGAATTTCAAGGAAGCCGACGTGGACTTTGCCGGACGCGCGCCGGAGTTCGAAATGCTTTTCGACCTGGAATCGGACCCGGGCGAGCGCAACAACCTCGCCTCCGATCCCGGGCACGCCGGGATCCTCGCCGAGTTGCGCGAAAAGGCGGCGGCACAGTCCATCGCCATCAACCAGAGGCGCGAAGCTTTCATGAAGGCAAATCCCGTGCAGCCGCGAAAGCTCGGGGCGAACAAGGGCAAGACGAAGAAGTGAGCCAAGCCACCCGACTCCCCTGGGAGCCTCACCCTTCCCTGAAGACCACGACCGAAGGGTTCCCCACCGGCACGTAGTGACCGGTGAAAGCGAGGGCTCCGGTCTCGCGATTCACCCGGAAGGCCGCCAGGTGATCGGCACGCTGGTTGCAGACATAGAGCCACTCGCCGGAGGGATCGAAGTTGAAGCTCCGCGGGTAATTCCCGCGGGTCCACTCTTCACCGAGGTAACTCAGCTCTCCGTTCGTGCCGACGGAAAAAATCCCGATGCTGTCGTGAAGCCGGTTGCCCGCGTAGACGAATCGCCCGTCCTTAGAGACGAGAATACCCGAGCAGAAATTGCTCCCCGCGTAACCGGAGGGCAGGGTCGAAAGGGTCTGCCGTGCCTCGAGCCGTCCCATTTCCCCGTCGTAGTCAAAGAGCACCACCGTCGATCCCTCCTCCTGGATCGAGTAGAGCCAGCGACCATTCGGGTGGAAATGAAAATGCCGCGGTCCGTCTCCGGGAGGCAAGGTCACGGATGGAGGATCATTGGGAAGAAGGTGCCCTTTTTCCGCATCGAACTTCCAGACAAAAATCCGGTCGAGACCGAGGTCGACGTGGAGGACGTGTTTCCCCGAGGGGTCGGAGTGGATCATGTGGGCGTGGGTGCGGTCGTGTCCGCTGAAGGCGAAGCTCCCGGGCGCCGCATTCGTCGCCTTCGTCGGTCCGAGCTCCCCTTCATCCACCTTCACGTCGCTCGCTTCCTTCAGTCCGCCGTCGTCCCGCAGGGGCACCACGGCGACCGACCCGCCGAAGTAGTTCGCCACAAGAAGATGTCGCCCCGACGGATGGAGCGCGACATAGGTGGGCCCCGCCCCGCCGGAGGAGACGGTGTTGATGAGGGCAAGTTTGCCGTCCCCGTCGACAGCGAAAGCGCTCACGGTGCCGTGCCCTTCGGAGCCCTGGCGATCGGTTTCGTTCGCCGAATAGAGCCGTGTGCCATCGGCATTGAACACGAGACAGCTCGGGCTCGTCCCCATTTCCACCAGGCCCGCCGGAGACATCGCTCCGGTGGCGCGATCGACCTCGAAGAGGTGGATCCCCCGTCCATTTCCCGGAGGCAGGTCGACCTGGGTCGGGAGAACATCCTCGAGAGGCGAACTGAAGGTCCCCACGTAGGCCATGAGCCTGCCCTTGCCCGTTTCCGCGGACCGGACGGTTCGCGCGAGGCTTCCCGGCACAACGGCACCGAGAGCGGCGGAAAGTTTCAAGACGGCACGACGGGAACGGCGGGAAGATTCCATGAGGTCGAGAATACCGGGTCCGTTGGAAGCGGACAATTCCGGAAACCAGCCATGAATCCCGGCAACGGGTTGAGGATTGTCACGACAAAAAATCTCCGGCATCATTCGACCATCCCCATGATCGCTTCCTTCCGACGCCTCGCGAGTCTCCTTCCGGCGCTCCTTTCCCTTCT
>JAGRPC010000234.1 GCA_020439925.1 Verrucomicrobiia bacterium
CCCACGCGAACCGGCAAATCCACCACTTCGGATGCCACTGTATCTTCGAGGAAAAACGCGAAGCGCCCGAACTCATCCGCAGGCTCCAGGGGAAAGTAGAAAGGAGAACCGTCTCGCGACTTGCCCACTTCCGGGCGACGAAAGCGGAATTCCAGCTGCGTTGCCGACGCCGGCGTCACCGTGAAGCGCTGTCCCGCCTCTCCCGGAAGCATGGCGCCTCCGACCGCGAGCCCCCCCATACTCCCGTTTTTTGTCTCGTCGCTCTGATTCCGGATCACCACCGAGACGCCCAACGAGCCGTCGTTGCCGTAAGAAGCGACCCCGGTGTAGCTGAAGTTGGAGAGAGGCGGCCCGTCCTTGAGATCCGCAAAAGACGCCTCCCCCAGGAACTGGTGGACCTTCAGCGAGGGATGTACCCGCTCTCTTGCCTTCAGATTGGGACCGTAGTGGAAGATGCGCTCCAGCTTGTCGCCAATGATCTCCATCGCCGCCGCCGGGTGAGTGTCGGGATCCACTCCGCCGCCAAAACGCGAAAGGTGCCTTCCCAGATCGATGAAAAGGACCCCGTTACCGGATGCCACTTCGCGGGCTGCCGTGGCATAGGGCCGTTCGATCCCCCATTCCATGGCCCCGCCTCCGTAATTCACGAGCGGAGGGCCAAAAACGATCATGTCCGATCCGACAGCACTTCCCGCATCGATGATTTCCTGCAGGGCCTGCTTGTAGGTGTCGATGGCGAGGAATCCAAAGGCGTCGTAAATGCCGTACTGAATCAGAACGAGGTCGGGCTCGTGAAGGAACGCATCGGTATGCACGCGCCTCAGCCCATCGAGAATGGTGCCGTCGATGGTGGTGAGATTCTCCAAAGTGATTTCGTCGCCGAGATAGTCCGTGAGTTTGTTCTTACCGCCTTCGGGCGGATTGAGAAGCCTGACACTGCCGGGATAGAAGAACTCCCTTGCGAGCTGAGCGAGGAAAACCCCGGTATAGGAATAGAGTGGATTGTTGCTTTCCCACGCCGAAGGAAGCGGTGTGTAACCTCCCATGACATCGTCCCCGAGAGCGACGACATGGACCGGCTCGTGCCCTTCCAGTTTCGGAAAGGTTCGCGGCAGATACTGCTTCAACCGCTCGCGCTGTTCGAGAGTGAGGGGGTAAGCCGCCACTTCACGGACTGCAAAGGCAACAAGCAGCCCGAGGAAGACAGACACGACAAAGGATCTCATAAGACGAAGCGGACGAGACAGAAACGGGGGACGAAGGGAAAACCTTAGTCAAAGACCCCCGAAATTCAAGGAGCGGCGACTTTCCGAGGCAAGTTCTCTCCGTCTCCCCCGGTCAAAAGTGGGCGCAAGAGGGTCGGGAATGAAACCCGACCCTCTTCACCGCGACCCGACATCAAGCCTTGTGGGCCTTGCCTTCACGGAAGGCGGCAATCGCCTCCTCCGGGAGGAAGAAGCCGCTCATTTGCAGCTTCGCCGGAGTCGCCCCGAACTCGTTGAGGTAGTCGTAGTGGGCCTGGGCATCATCGTTTTCCAACGCCCCGAGGGTGGCTTCCACTCCTTCCTTGCGCCCGGTGACGAGGCTGGCGAGGACGCAGCCGGTGATCTCGTGGCGGTCACGCCCGCCGAGGAAGTTGAGGAAGGCGGTCTGCACCCCCTCGTCAAGACCCTCGAGATCCTCCGGCAGATAGATCGTCTCGCCCACCACTCCGGAGAGTCGCAGTTCTCCACCGGTGGTGAAGAGGATGTCCCCCTGGGTCACAAAACGTTTCACGGCCTCGTCGAGTTTGAAGACGGGCGGGAAGCTGTAATCGACCACAAGGGTACCGGATTTCAGGGCGGGAACACGAAGAACGCCGGGAAGATTCGAAGACGCGATGACCAGAGAAGCCTCGTAGACTTCGGGCGGCAGCGCCCCACCGTTCTTGACGATGTCGATCTGTCCGAAGTAGCCGGCATCGCGAATATGGTCGCGCACACGGCTCATCTGATCGTCGGTCTGGTAAGGATCGCACAGAATGAGGTGCTTGGGATGTTCGAGCACGTCGAGCATCAGCCTGAGAGTGCCAAACCCGATCGAGCCCAGACCAACAACGGAAACCGTCTCGTTCTCAAGCTTGCGGCCCGCCGCTCCGAGGATACCCTCGACCGACTTCACGATGGTTGCCGAGCGGGTCGCATCCCCGGTGGTGATACCGGGCAGGTTTTTCTCCCCTTCCATCCATTTTTCGATCTCACGGCCGTGATCGGTCGCCGAGGGAATCACTCCCGTGAGCGAGACCATTCCAGCTCCCGCGTCCGCGGCAAGTTTCAGGGCGGCGAGGACCGGAGCCTTGACCGAAGCCTGGTTCTTGTAGAAATCAGTCTCGTAGCAGGGCAACATCACCACGCCGATTCGTCCCTCCTCGAGTTCGTAAACATTCGTGAGACGCGGTTTGCCTCCGAATAGCCGCTCGGAAATCTCGTCGCGGCTGAAGCCCGAGAGGTTGGCGAGCACGTCCGGGATGTAGGTGAGGGCCACGGCATCAAGTTTCGGCATCGTCTCGGGAGCCAGCTCCATGTTGATGTGATCGAGATCGTCGAGACTGACTCCGGCCGGAACCGCCACCTTGTCCGCGGTATCCGCCTCCTTCTTCGCGACCGGTTCGCTGCCGAGATAACGGGCGAGTTGCTCGATGCTCGGATGAGTCAGGAAGGCATCGACGGGAATCTGCTGTCCGAACAGGTCGGAAAGTTCCACGATAATTCGCAAGGCGAGAAGAGAGTCGCCCCCTATTTCGAAGAAGTTGTCCGTGACTCCGATGGAGGCAGCTTCAAAATTCTTCTCGAAGACGGCGAGAATCTTGGCCTCGATCTCGTCACGAGCGGCGACACGTTTCCCGTCCCCACCAAAGGAAGGCAGCGGCAGGCGACGCCGGTCGATTTTGCGGTTGGGGGTGAGAGGGAATTCCTCAAGTTCCTTGTAGAAGGCAGGGATGTAGCTCTGGGGAAGAACTGAGGAGAGATGTTCGCGGATCGTGCCGGCATCGGGAGCCGCACCCTCAGCGATGAAGTAGCCAACCAGGCCTTCACCGGTGGGAAGATCCTCGCGCTTCACGACAACAGCCTGCTTGATACCGGGAATCGACGCCATCTGCGTTTCGATATCGCCCAGCTCCATGCGCACCCCGCGCAACTTCACCTGGAAGTCGACGCGACCGAGGCACTCGAGCCGGTCATCACGGGTCCATCGGGCAAGGTCACCGGTGCGGTAAAGGCGGCGCTTGCCAATCAGGGGCAGCTCAATTTCACGGAATGCAGCGGCGGTCAATTCCGGTTGGTTGCGGTAGCCGCGCGCCAGCCCGTCTCCGCCGATCCAGAGCTCCCCGGTAAATCCTGCCGGGACCGGGCGAAGATGCTCGTCCAGCAGGTAGACACCGGTATTGGCGATAGGACGCCCGATGGTGATGGCGGACTCTCCTTCCTCGATCTTTTCGACTGTCGACCAGACGGTTGTTTCGGTCGGCCCATAGAGGTTCCAGACCTCGGCCGCGGAATTGGCTAGCGAATTGGCCAGACTGCGGGACATGGCCTCTCCACCACAGAAGATGCGGAGATTACTGCGCCCCTCCCAACCACTGTCGAGCAGCATCTGCCACGTCGCTGGAGTGGCCTGCATGACGGTGATGTCTTCGGTTTCGAGGAGTTTGGCGAGACGGCGACCGTCCTTCGCATCCTCAGAGGAAGCGACCACCACGGTTGCCCCGCACAGCAGCGGCAGAAACATCTCGAGGAGGGAAATATCGAAGGAAAGCGTCGTCACGGCAAGGAGACGATCCTCCACTCCCAGTCCCGGAGTTTTCTCCATAGACCGGAGGAAGTTCACGGCGGCCCGGTGCGGAATCTCCACTCCCTTCGGCTTGCCGGTCGAACCCGAGGTGTAAATGATGTAGGCAAGGTTGTCGCTCTTTAGTCCCTTGATGTCGATCGACTTCGAGGTCCCTTCGACCCCGTCGAGGTCCACCACACTCCAGCTTCCTTCGGGAAGAGAAGACACAAGACGTCCTGACGCGAGGAGTGCCTTCGGCGAGGCGTCCTCGAGCATGAGGCTGAGGCGGGAAGCCGGGAACTCGGGATCCAGGGGAACGTAGGCGGCACCCGTCTTGAGAACGCCAAGCAGGGCGGCAATCATGCGCGGAGAGCGGTCTGCCAGCACTCCGACGGTATCCCCAGCTCCGACCTTCGCCGCGGCGAGGTCCCGGGCCACTCCGTTGGCAAGACGATTGAGTTCTCCGTAGGTCATCTGGGTGTCCCCGAAAACCACGGCCGGCTCCTCGTCTTTGGAGAGGGCCACCTTTTCCACGAGTTGGTGAAGGAGGGCGTCCTTCTCGTAGTTCGAAACCGTGTCATTGAGCTCGACAAGCACCTTCTGTTCCCCGGCCTCGCCGAGGAGCTTGAGTTCGGAAAGCTTCGACGCGGGAACCCGAGTCATTTCGCGAAGAACCTGCTCATAGAGTCCGCAAAGCTCGGCAATGGTTCCCTCGTCGAACAAATCGCGATTGTAGTGCCAGCATCCGAAAAGCTGACCGCCCGCCTCCTCAAGAGTGAGAGTGATCTCGAACTGAGCGTGTCGGGTCGTGAGGTCGATGGTTTCCATCGAGAGATCCCCCACGTGGAAGGTATGCCCACCCTGACCGATGAGGAAAACGGCGATCCCCTGCTCGTCGATGCCCGGCACTTTCTCCATGGAGAAACTGACCTGGAAGAGCGGGGAACGCCCCGCGTCACGCACGACGTGAAGACGATCGACGAGCTTGGACAACGGATACTGCTGGTTCTCGAGGGCCCCGTTGACGTTCCGGCTCGAGGCGGCGAGAAAATCGGAGACGGTGAGGTCGTCCGAAAGCACGCTCCGCAGCGGAACCGGATTGATGAAATAGCCGACGCTGTTGCGCAGCTCGGACTGGGTGCGCCCCGCGAGAGGCACACCGATGACGATATCCTCCTGCTGGCAATAGCGATGCATGAGGAGGTTGTAGGCGGAGAGCAGGGTCGAGAAGAGAGTGACCCCGTTCTCCTTGGCTAGACCATCAACCGACTCGGTGAGATCGCGATCCAGCTGGAAGCCAAAGGTGGCCCCGTTGAAGGTCTGAACCGGAGGACGAGGACGGTCGGTCGGCAGATCGAGTGCCGCGGGAGCTCCCGCGAGGTGTTCCTGCCAGAATTCGAACATTTTCTCGCCGGCGCCGCTGGCGAGGTGAGCTTGTTCCCACTTCACAAAGTCCGCGTAGGTCGCGGCGATGGGCTCGACCTTGGGGGTGCGTCCCGCCTTGGCCGAGAAATAATATTCGATGAGATCCTGGATCAGCACCGAGACGGACCAGGCGTCCGAAACGATGTGGTGCATGCTCAACAGGGCGACGTGGGCATTGTCGGCGGTCCGGAAGAGTTCGAGACGGACGACCGGGCCCCGCTCCAGGTTGAAAGGACGGTCGGCGTGCTCGCTGATAAGCGCCTTGAGCTCTTCTTCGTCGAGACTCGAGCAATCATGCTCGCGAAAGTCGATGGTCCGCCCCTTGTGCACGACCTGCACGGGTTCCCCGCCTCGGGTCGTGAAGGTGGTGTCCATCAGAGGATGGCGTTCGAAGAGCAGGGCAAACGCCTTCTTCATCGCCGCGATATCGAGGAGCGGACGGAACTTGCCCGAGAAAACCAGGTTGTAGGCGGATGACTCCGGAGCGAGACGGTTGAGGAACCACAGGGCTTTCTGGCCCTCGCTGAGCGAGAAGACCTCGGGGAGTTCCCCCGTCGCTTCGAAGGGAACGAGCGCAGACGCGTCGATTCCGGACCCGCCACCCGATGCTGCCCCACCTCCCGACTCGAGGAGTTTCTCGAGAACCGGAATTGAGAGGTCGCGAATGTTGGGGCCGTTGAGGACCGAGCCCATCGGCATCGACATGCCCAGCTTTTCCTCGATGCGGTTCACCAGCTCGATGGCCATGAGCGAATCGAGCCCCAGGTTCGTGAGGGGGGTGTCCTTGTCGAGACGGGTCGGGTCGGTACCAAGCACCGCGCCCACCTGGGCGGCGATGAGATCCTCGACCAGTCCGAGACGTTTCTCGGCAGGTGCCTCGAGGATGCGCGCGGCCATGGAGTCGCCTCCTCCGGAGTTCGAGCGCGGCACCACCGGGAGGAACATGTTCGAGCCGGAAACCGAGGGGCTGAAGCGGGCCAGCGCGCCCCAGTCGCAACGAGCCGTGCCAAGCTGTACAGCGTCCGTTGGCACTCCGACGCTGAAGAGATGGAGGGTTTCCTCCATGTTCGTCGCCCCGAGACCGACCATCTCGAGATATTGCTGGGTCTTCTCGTTGCGAGCCACGAAACCGGCTCCTTCCAGCGCTCCCCAGTTGAAGGTCAGTGCCGGCAAGCCGAGAGAGCGTCGATGGTGCGCGAGCTGGTCAAGAAAGACGTTCCCGGCATTGTAGTTCGATTGCTTCACTGCCCCGATCACGGCCGAGAACGAAGAGAAACAGATGAAATGCTCCAGCGGAATACCCAAGGTGGCTTCATGGAGATTCCATGCACCAAGCATTTTCGGAAGCAGAACCTTGTCGAAGCGGGCCTCGTCAAGTTCGACGAGGAACTCGTCGTCGAGGACCATGGCACCGTGGATCACCCCGATGAGAGGCGATTTGCCCTCCTGGATCTGGGCGACGATGCGATCGATATCGGCCCGCGAGGTCACGTCTCCGCGGGCATCGATGATCTCCACTCCGGAGGCTCGAAGCGCCTCGATCTTCTCGAGAGATTCCTCATTCGGCCCGGAACGGCTCATCAGGGCGAAGTGACGGGCGCCATTCTTCGCCATCCATCCGGCGAGTTCGAGACCGAACCCTCCGGCGCCCCCGGTGATGAGGTAGGTTCCGTCACCGCGGAAACGATGACCTTCCTCCGTGGGATCGCCGATCTCGATGACGGGTTGGTCAAAATCGAGGACGTTTTTCCCGATGTGTTTGCCGGCCGCCATGAAGCGGAAGGCTTCCACCACTTCGGTGATCGGGAACACGTGGTTCGGAAGGGGCACGTAGCTGCCATCGTAGAACATCTTCTCCAGGTCCGAGAACATCCGCGCGATATAGGCAGGCTTGCTCTGGAGGTGCTGGGCGAGGTCGATGATGAA
>JAGRPC010000235.1:0-7731 GCA_020439925.1 Verrucomicrobiia bacterium
GTGATCGATTCCCAGCAGATGCAGAATCGTGGCGTGGAACTCGTAGACGGTGGCCACATTCTCCACCGCCTTCCATCCGAATTCGTCCGTGGCCCCATAACTGAAGGGGGCCTTTACGCCCGCCCCGGCGAGCCAGCCGGTGAATCCACCGGGATTGTGGTCGCGCCCGCTCGCCCCCTTCTGGAAGGTGGGCATCCGCCCGAATTCCGTGCACCAGACGACGAGGGTGTTTTCGAGGAGACCACGCTGTTTCAGGTCTTTGACCAGCGCCGCGGTGGGCTGGTCGAGAATGTGGGCATGACCCGGATACTGGTCGTAGATCTGCTTGTGGCCGTCCCAGTTTCCCACCCCCTCGCCCATGGCGTAGGCTCCGTTGAAGAGCTGGACAAAACGCACCCCGCGCTCGAGGAGTCGTCTTGCGAGGATGCAGTTCTTCGCGTAACCGGCACGGACCTCGTTCTTGGTGTCGTCCGCACCGTAGGCTTTCAGGACATGCGCGGGCTCGTTCGAGAGATCCGTCAGCTCGGGCACGGAAAGTTGCATGCGGGCGGCCAGTTCGTAGCTGGCAATGCGGGCGGCCAGTTCGGAGTCTCCCGGAAACTGCTCGAGATGCCTCGCATTGAGCCGTTTCAGGAAATCGGAAGTGTCGCGGTTCGACGCGGAGGAGATCCCCGCAGGGGTATCGAGGTAGCGGATCGGTTTGGCCGCATTGAAGGAAGTGCCCTGGAACTGTGCGGGCAGGAAGGCCGAACCCCAGTTGTTTCCCGCAGCCTGCGGCAGGCCCCGCGGATCGGGGATGGAGACAAAGGCGGGAAGGCTGTCGTTGTCCGAACCGAGCGCGTAACTCGTCCACGCCCCCATGGAGGGATACCCCTCGAGGGTCTGCCCCGTCGACATGAAGGTCTCACCCGGGCCGTGGGTGTTTGTCTTGCTCGTGAGCGAGTGAATGAAACAGAGGTCGTCGGCGAGTTCGGCGAGATTCGGGATCAGGTCGCTGATCATCTTGCCGCTTTTCCCCCGCGGCTTGAAGGGGAACTTCGGCTGGATCAGGTTCCCCTGCTCGCCCTGAAAAGTGACGATCTTCTGGTCCGAAGGCATCGGGGTGTCGTGCCGCTTCACCAGTTCGGGTTTGTAGTCCCAGGTGTCGACATGACTGACCGCACCCGAACAGAAGATCACGAGAACATTCTGCGCCTTTGCCGGAAAATTGCCGTTCCGCGATTCGTAGGGTTTGGCCGGATCGATTTTCGGGCGGAAGGGGCCCTCGACCGTCGCGCCGAGAAGCGAATCGCGTCCGAGCAATTGGGCCAGCGCGATCGAGCCCAGCCCCGTCGCCGACTGGCTCAGGAAGCGTCTCCGGTCGAGCAGGGTTCGTCCGGCGGCGGAGAGTGATTCGGCGGGAGGACGGTTCATGAGGATTCGATGCGAGGAAAGCGACCAGCTCTAGGAAAGCCGCTGGATCAACTCTCCGCAAGTCCAATTGTATACAATATTATGCCAGATGTTCTTGCTCCAAATCGGCAGGATCCGGTCAATTCCGCGTCACCGTTTCATCCAGGTTCAAGACGAGGTTCGCGACCATCGTCCAAGCGGCGGTTTCGATTGCCGGAGCCAGCCGCTTCGGCACCGATTCTCCGGCCCTGACAATCGCCTCCGCCGCTTCGGTATCCACGCCGACGTGGTAACGCTGCTGAGCCAGGGCGTCGGTGAGCAATCCCGTTTCTTTCTCGTCCGGGACACGGCTGAGGACGACGCGGAAGAGCCAGCGGAGACGGGAGGCATCGTCCCTTCCACCTTCGGCGAGAACCCGTTCGGCAAGGGCCCGGGCCGCCTCGAAGTGCTGCACATCGTTCAGCAATTGCAGCGCCTGCATCGGAGTGTTGTTGCGCTCGCGCCGGGTGCAGCTCTGCTCTCGGTTGGGAGCATCGAAATTGGTCATGAACGGCGGGGGGGCGGTACGCTTGATGAAGCAGTAGAGGCTGCGTCGGTAGAGGGCGGAACCATGGTCCTGGAGATAATAGCGCGTGTTGCTGTCGCCATAACCGACGGGCTCCCAGATGTTGGGTGGCTGATAGGTGCGAGCGCCCCGTCCTCCCATGGTCAGGTCGATGAGACCGCTCACGAACAGGGCGTTGTCGCGGATCTGCTCGGCGTCCAGCCGCATCCGCGGGGCACGGGCGAGGAGACGGTTTCCCGGATCCAGGGCGAGGAGTTTCTCCTCCGCCCGGTAGACCTGGCGGAAAGCCTTCGACATCAGCAGCTCCTTCATCAGCCACTTCACATCCCAGCCCTTCTCCAGGAAAGAAACCGCAAGCCAGTCGAGTAGTTCGGGATGACTCGGAGGTTCCCCCTGCGAGCCGAGATCGTGACTTGTCCCGACAAGTCCGGTGCCGAAAACCTGCTGCCAGAAACGGTTCACGGTGACCCGCGCCGTGAGCGGGTGATCCGGGGAGACGAGCCATTGCGCGAGATCGAGCCGGTTCAGACGGCGCGGTTCCTTCGGTCCGGCGAAGGGGCCGAAATTCACGGGAATGGCCGGTTCGACCTTGTCTCCCAACTTGTTGTACTGGCCTCGCTCGGCGATGAAAGTCTCGCGCGGCTCTGGCAAATCCCGGAATATGAAGGTGGTCGGGATGGCCTCGTCCGCCGCCGCCGCCGCTACGCGGGCCTCCTGCCACGCCTGACGCGGCCCGGCGATCGCGCCTGCATCCGCATGGGCGACACGACGCAGGTAGAATTCCAGGAGCGCTTCGCGAGCCTTCGCATCGGTGGTCTTGTCAGGACCATCGGTCAGGGTCTTCGCGAGCGGCCCGGGCAGGTCTGAAGGCGCCTTCTTCCCGTGCGACTTCCACCAGAGGGCGAAGGAGGCAAGCGGATCCTTCGCCGGACTCAGTTCGCCTTTCACGACACACCGGTCCCACGCGACCCGGCCGCCGACCATCTGCACGGAAATCGTATTGATGCGGGATCCCGGCGCGAACTCGAGCACCGCGGGATCGAAGGAGAGGGTGGTCCACTTGCCGGCCTCAGGCAATTCCCCCAACGAGACCACCTTGGCGGGATTGCCGGCGTTGTAGACCTCGAGAGCCTTCGCGTCCCCCCAGTAGACTCGCTTTCCGTTGAGCACGAGGGAAAGCACCCGGGGCGGACTCATCGGATCGGGACGCACCGTGATTTCAAAAATCGCCTTCTTTTCGGGAACCGTGACCGGTATCAGTTCCGAAGTGATGATCTGCTCGAAGAACTGGCCGTTCGCCTGCTCGAGGACACGACGCCCCGAAGGGGCGCCGAATTCTGGTCGATCGAGCCAGACCGGCGCGTTTCTCGAGGTGTTCCGCAGGGTCGCCCCCTGCGGAAGAAGGTCGTCGAAGATCACCTGCTCCCGTAACACCGTGGGAGCCTTTGCATCCGGCTCGGCATAGGAGGGAACTGCGGTTGCCTCGAGGGCCGCGAGACGCGCTGCTTCCTCTTTCTGCGCCGCCTCCAACGCCTCCTGCTGACCCGGGCCTGGCAACTTCAGAATGGGCGCAGTCTTGGCGATGTTCCCATCCATCGCCGGGTCGGCGGCGCTGTAGAAGAAAGCATAGAGGGAATAGAAATCCTTCATGCTCAGGGGATCATACTTGTGATCGTGGCACTGGGCGCAGCCTCCCGTGACCCCAAGCCAGGCCGTTGTGACCGTGGCGGCTCGATCGACGGCATAAAGATGGCGATACTCCTCGTCGATGGCCCCACCCTCACTGGTGGTGACGTTGCATCGGATGAAACCGGTGGCAACGAGTTGATCGGTCGTGGCATCCGGCAGGAGATCCCCCGCCAGTTGCCAGGTCGTGAACCGGTCGAAAGGCAGGTTCTCATTGAAGGACTCAACCACCCAGTCCCGGTAAGCCCACATGTGTCGCTCATTGTCGAGGTGCAACCCGTGGGTATCACCGTAGCGGGCCACGTCGAGCCAGTGACGTGCCATTTCCTCGCCATAGCGGGGGGATTCCAGGTAGCGACCGACCATCGCCTCATAGGCGTCCGGCGAGGTGTCCTTTTCAAAGGCGTCGATCTCGGAAAGAGTCGGAGGCAAACCGGTGAGGGTGAAGGCGACCCGGCGGATGAGGGTGGCGCGGTCGGCTTCGGGGAGGAAGGAGAGCTTTTCCTCGGCGAGGCGTGTCTCCAGCAGGAGATCGACAGGCGATCCGGCACCCTCCGGCAATTCCGGCTTCAGTGGCGCCTCCAGCGACCAGTGGCGCTCGTAAACCGCCCCCTCTTCGATCCATCTCCGGAGCGTGTCCTTTTCTTCGACCGTGAGCGTTTTGTGAGACTTTGGAGGAGGCATGATCTCGTCGGGATCGTCCGAGAGGATGCGCTGCCACGCTTCGCTTTTTTCGAGGCTCCCCGGAACGATGGCCTGATAACCCCCGAGGTCGGAGAAGGCGCCGTCGACCGTATCGAGACGCAGATCAGCCTCGCGCTTCTTGGCATCGAAGCCGTGACAGGCGAAACAGTTCTCCGAGAGAATCGGCCGGATGTCGCGGTTGAAACTGAGCTTCCTCTCGTTCGCTGCCGCGCTGACCGCGACACCGGAAACGAAAAGCCACACGATGAAGATCGATTCGGAACGAAAAATCATGGAATCCGGTCATGATACCCCCTCCGTACTATCCGGGGCAATGCCGCAAGTCCGGGAGTGAGCAAGCCCGGAAGATTCGAAAAAAGGCGGATTTCATAGACAAAGCGGGGCGGAACGGGCGTCATGCTTCTTGAAATGTCACCGGATCGCCTCGAATCGCTCTACGACACCCACGCCCTGGGTCTCTTCCGCTACGCGAGGTCCATTTTGCGTGAGGACGAGGCAGCCAGAGATGTTTTGCAGGAGGTGTTCGTGAAGCTGGCGCGGAGTGGCTTGCCCGAAGTCGAAAACGAAAAGGCGTGGCTCTACCGGATCGCCCACAACGCAGCCATCGACCAGCTCCGGCGACAGGCAAAACGAAGCAAGGGCCGCTGCCCGGCGGAAGAAACCGGGCATCCACACGAACTTTTCGGAGTCGACCGGAAAGAGCTCTCGAGGCACCTCGAGGAGGCCGTGGCGTGTCTTCCGGTCGAACAGCAGAGCGTCGTCCGGCTGAAGCTCTGGCAGGAATTGACCTTCGAAGAGATCTCAACCGTCCAGGGACTCCCCCTCAACACGGCGGCGAGTCGCTACCGCTACGCGATCGAGAAGCTGAGAACCCTGCTCCATCCCATCTACGAAGAACTGAAATGAACGACGACGAACGTTTCGAAGAACGACTCCGCGAGCTTGCCCTGGCGTCGGAAGCGGAGAATCCGACGGCGGCCTGGAAGGAGGAGATCCTCGCTGTCGCCCTGAGACCATCGGTCTCCTTCGCGCCTCCCCCCCCGCTGCTTTACGCCTGGGTCGCGGCCTGGCTCGCCACCCTTTTCCTCGTCTGGTCCGCGGAACCGGTCCCGGTGCCTGCCCGCTCCGCAGCGCACGGTCCATCCGCTCCCGTCTCCTCCCTCTTTGCCTACCACCGCCAGATCCTCGAACAACTCGCCCTTCCATGAAATCATTCCTTCACCATCTTTGGTCAAAACGCGCCGTACGCGGTCTGGCCTGGTCTCTCGTCACTCTCGTCACCCTGGCCGTTCTCACCGTGCAGATCGTCAACCGATCCGGGTCGCGTGCCCTATCGAAGATCCGTGCCGAACTGAACGAGGAGGGCGAAACCCTCGATTTTGCCCAACTGCTGCCCGATTCCATACCTGACTCCGAGAATTTCTGCGCGGTTCCCGCCCTGCACGGCATCGCCGATGAGGAGGCCGGCAAAAGCGCTCGGGAGGCGCTGGCTCCGTTCGATCTCAAGACCCGAACGGAGGGAGAAACGCTCCCCGCGTTGGGGAATTCCGCCCAGACCGGAATACCCACGGACCTCGCTCCGTGGATCGAATCCCTCGTCAAGAATCCGGATGGAGGGGCCAACGCCCTCCTTGAGATTCTCTCCGATCAGGAGCCCGTTCTTGCGGAATTCGCGGACGCGCTCGATCGACCTGAGGCACGATGGACGCCCCAATGGAGAGAACGGGAACTGCCCGCGATTCTCTTCGCCATCTCCCTGCCGCAGTACAACACGAGCCAGAACCTCGCTCGCAGCCTCGCCCTGCGCACCCTCGCGGCGGCGGAAGTGGGCGACGTCCAAACGGCCCACGAGTCCGTGCGGATTCTACTGCGTCTCGCCGAAGCGAATTCCCAGGACCCTTGCCTCATCGGCCTGCTCGTCACCTCGTCCCACACGAGCCTTGCCGCGAACGGTGTTTGGACCCTGTGCCGGGACCGCGTCGGATCCCCGGAGGACTTTGGCCGCCTCGAGACTTCTCTGGGACGGCTCAACTTGACGGAAGCAACCGGTCAGGCATGGCGCACGGAACTGGCGGCGGGCGTCTCCACGATCGAGTCCCTCGGCAATTCGTCGAAATGGTCGCAAGCGGAATGGGAGTTTCTCCTCGGAAGCGGAGACATCCGAAACGTCGGCCTGATCCCCCGAGGATGGTTGTTTCAGAACGCCGCCACCCTCGCCGAACTGCAGTGGAGGCACGGATTGAAACCATTCCGGGAAGGAGGCCTTGTCGCGATGCAGGAGGCTTCTGGAGAGATGGAAAAGGAGATTCTCAAGCTGAGAGATTCGCCGCTCAAGTGGCCCGGATCTTTTCTCGCCACCATGATTCTCCCCGCCACGGCCGCGACCACCACGAACGTGATCCACACGGAGGTTCTCCTGACTCAGGCAAGAGTTGCCTGCGCCCTTGAACGCTTTCACCTCACTCACCGGCAATACCCCGGGAACCTCTCCGAACTCGGGAACCTCTCCATGGCGGATCCCTGGACCGGCGAGACGATGCAATACGAAAAAACGCCCGGGGGACGGTATCGTCTCTGGTCGGTCGGACCGGACCGTGTCGACGACGGGGGACAACGGATTTTGGACCCGGATCATCCGGAAAAAACCCGGTTCCGGAGCAAGGATTACCTGGGGGACTGGGTTTGGGATTACCCGGAGTGATGCATCGGCGTCACGCCCACTTTGGCCCTGACAAGTCTCCTTGCGGGATCTGCCCCCGCGACGCTAGCTTCCCCATCGATCCATGCGGCCGCGCGCTTTTTTCATCCCTCTCTTCCTCTTGGTGCTCTCTTCGCCCGGTTTCCGGGCGCGAGCCATCCTTGGAGGCAGCGACGCGGCCGAAGGAGAGTTCCCGTGGATCGCGGGCATCGTGCGACGCGACGTTCCCGCCCCCGGGCTCATCGGAGGCGGTTCGCTCGTAGGTGATCAATGGGTGATCACCGCCGCCCACAGCGTCGATGGGTTGCAGGCCTCGGATCTCGAAGTCTGGCTGGGAATCACGGATCTAAACGACACCGCCTCACGCCTCTCCGCCAAGGTCCTCGCGATCCACATCCATCCCGACTTTGTCTCGGAGAACGGCACGAGCGTCAACGATCTCGCCCTCCTTCTCCTCGACCGCCGTGTTTCCTCGATCCTTCCGATCCCGCTCGTCGAGGATGAGGGGGACCTCGGAGAAGGCGCTCCGGTGCAAACCGCCGGCTGGGGCACAACCATGAACGGAATGAACGAACCGTCCCAACTGCTGCAAAGGGCGGATGCGGAGATCGTTTCACAGATGTCCGCGACTTCGGTCTTCGGGGGAGTGATCAATTCGACCCATCTCCCCGCCAAGGATCCTGCC
>JAGRPC010000235.1:7845-14624 GCA_020439925.1 Verrucomicrobiia bacterium
TGTAATCCGGCGTTGCCGACCGTGTATACCAAGATCCCCGCTTTTCTCGCCTGGATCACGGAGCGACTCGATCTCACCGCCTCCGATCCGAATCCCAAGCTCAGTGGAAACGGCCGCACCGTCTCTCCTGACAAAGCACCCAAAAAAGCGAACGGCACCGATTTTGGCGAGCTTCGTGGTGGATCGCGTCGCACACGCGCCTTTCAGTTAAAAAACACGGGGACGGGGCTGCTCACGGTGCGGGCGACCACCCTCTCCGGACGAGGGTTCTCCCTGCGGAAGACACCCGCGACGGTGATCGGGTCCGGGGGAAAAACCGTCGTGAAAGTCTCTCTCTCGGCACCCCGTCGGCCGAGAAACCTCCGGGGCAAGCTGGTTCTCCTAACCAACGATCCAGACCTTCCCGCCATTCGCGTGAAACTCGAAGGCCGTTCTCGCTAAGCG
Source organism: Verrucomicrobiia bacterium (assembly GCA_020439925.1). Classification (GTDB taxonomy): domain Bacteria; phylum Verrucomicrobiota; class Verrucomicrobiia; order Verrucomicrobiales; family DEV007; genus Arctic95D-9. The sequence goes on from JAGRPC010000235.1 coordinate 8,290, forward strand.
AGGAGAATCCCCGAACGCCTTACAACGAACGCAACCGCTGCTTCAGCTTCCTGGCTTTCTTCAGAAGCCTCTTCGCCTTTGCCGTCTGTCCCTTCTTCTTGGCGATTTTCACCTTTGCATTCAGTTTCTTGATTTGCGTGGTGAGGGATGCCTTGAGGGCCTGGTTGTTGTTGGTGAGGGCAGCATAGAAGATGTCGTGGCTCGTAAGAGTATCGCCCGCGATGAGATTGTTTGCGGACGACTCGAAGACAATACCCGTGGCATTGTCGACAAAGGCAGGCACCGCCCAAGTGGCATCGTCTCCTTCCATGCCATCAATGCCGACGGTAACGAGCCGGGTCTGGCCGGTGACAAGATCGCGGACATACAGGTTTCCTGTCGCACCCGTCGATTCGGGGGCGAGGTTGGAACCCGTCGAAGTGAAGGCCACGTATCGCCCGTCGCGCGAGATTGCCGGACCGGAGGCGATTCCGTCCTGCTTGTCGCCATTCGACGCATGGGAGACGCGTATGGTCGTGCCTCCGGCAAGGTCGCGGACAAAGACATCTCCGTCGAAATTCATGTCATCGCCGGCAACCAGGTTTCCTGCACTGCTCTCGAAGACGACGTGACTTCCGTTCGCAGTGAGGCGTGACTGCATGCTGTCGAAGTCTCCCTGGACGCCTCCGGTGCTCTGGGAAACGAGTTCGATGGCCCCGCTCGCCACGTCGTAGACAAAAACGTGGGACGTGCCGTCCGTCGCCGGACTCACGAGATTCGTCGCGAAGGAACGGAAGGAAATCTTCGAACCGTCCTCGGAGATGGAGGGCATGTCGGACCCGGAATCCGTCTCCGCGAAGCCCGGTGCGGGCCCCCGGCTGATTCGCACCGTCGTGCCGAGTTGAAGGTCACGCAGGAAGATGTCCTCGAAGCTGTTCGTATCGGAGGCGATGAGGTCGGTGGCGAAGGAGGAGAAGACAACGTAGCGCCCGTCGCCGGAAATCGACGGAGCCGTCCCTCCGCCCCCGCTTCCGCCTCCGCCGAGCGGCACGGAGATACGCGAGGTCGTCCCCGCGACCAAGTCACGCACAAACACGTCGGTTGTCCCGTTGGTGTCGCTGGGAAAGAGGGTGGAATCCCCACTGTCGAAGGCGACGAACTTGCCGTCGGCGGAAATCGTCGCCGAGTAGGCTTGCCCGACGGGCACCCCCATGCTGTCCACCGAGACGCAAGTCGTGGTGCCAAGGAGTCGGTCGCGCAGGTAGATATCGAAGTCGAAATTCGTGTCCGCCGGAACCAGATCCGCATTGGTCGAGAAGACGACGTATCGACCGTCCGCCGAGGCCGACGGGGAGAAGGCGACTCCGGTCGTGGGGGGATTGTTGCTGGAATCGAAGTTGACTCTCTCGATCGCCTGAACAGACAGGGTCGAAGCGATCAAGACGGCGACGAGGGAGGCAGGGAGGGTTCGGTGGGTGTGTTTCATGGTGAGAGGGTGGCTTTCCTGACCCTTGCGCACGAACCAACCCATCGAAATTGGGACCATTTCGTATTTTCTCGTAGGAGAACTTCCTATCTTCCCTACGAGATTCTCCTAGGGATTCCCTTGGGTGGATTCCGTTCCGATTTGGCTTGTCTCGATCCATTTCTCTCTCCAGATTCGCGTCATGACCACTCCCGCGGTTTCGTCGAAGGTGTCCGCCCAAGCCGTATGGAGTCTCATCCTCGGCATCCTTTCGATCACCTGTCTGTGGCTGCTCGGCTCCATTCCGGCGATCATCCTGGGCATTCTCTCGATCAAACGGATCGATCAGTCCGGCGGCGCCCTCCAAGGTCGAGGTATCGGCGTAGCCGGGATCGTCACGGGCGGCGTCGGAATCCTCGCCGGGCTCTTTCTCTGGTCCATGTTCGCCGCCCTGATGATGCCGGCCTACCACCAGATCCAATCCCGAGCTTCGCAGACCCTGGACATGAATCGGATGAAACAGGTCGTCCTCGCTCTGCACGCCCATGCCGCAGACCACGGCGGCTCTTTCCCGGGTGACTTGAAGGAGTTGGTCTCCGCCGACCTGATCGAGGAGTCACTTCTCGCTCCCTCCCCCTCGAGCGACTTGACGATTCTCTACCGTCCGGGTCTTGGTTCGGATGCAATGGCAAACGAGGCGGTCGTGGCCAGTTCTGGCCCAATCGCGCGAATGCGAGCCGTCGCTTTCGTCGACGGACACGTCGAGCAGATCAGTGAGGCGGAATTCCAAGTCAAATACGCCCGCCTTTTTCCGCGACAGTGATCGCGGCTTGCGTTTGACCGGGGCCGTGCGAAGGGGTTCCTTTTCGGTCCCCCCCCCATGCCCTATCGCGTTTGCAGAACCTTCGAGGTCGAGAACGGCCACATGCTGAGCAAGCACCCTGACAAGTGCCGCTTTCCGCACGGTCATACCCGCAAGGTGGAATGTGTCCTCGAAGCCGACGATCTCGACGATCGCGAAATGGTCTGCGACTTCAAGGTGCTGAAGCTCGTGCTCTCGGACTGGCTCCAGCGCTACGACCATGCCATCTGCATGAACACCGAAGATCCCGCCTACGCGGATTTCAAGGCGCGCTACGGCGACCGGGTCATCGGACACGAATCGGAGGATCCCACCACCGAGGTTCTCGCCCGCGACATTTTCCTCCACCTGCGTAATGCCCTCGCCGATTACCGGAACGGGGAGGTTACCGGCTTCCCCCTTCGCGAACAGGTGCGTCTCCTCTCCGTGAAGGTCTGGGAAACCTCCTCGTCGTGGGCCGAATACCGGGCCTGACCCCCGGGTATCCCCTTTTCCGAGCATGTTTCCTCGCCGGATCTCCCGCTGGTTCTCCGCGGAAACCGGGATGGTTCTGCGTGAAGAAAGTGGGCGCCCCGTCTCCGGAGGCTGCATCCACGAAGCCTGGCTCGTTGATCGCATGAACGGCGGCACGATCTTCTTCAAGTGCAACGACGCCTCCCGCCTCCCGCTCCTCGAAGCGGAGAAATCGGGTTTGGAACAAATCGCCGACAGCAGGACGCTCCGCGTCCCCCGACCTCTCGCTCTCGGACTGGTCGAAGACCGATCCGTCCTCGCCTTGGAGGGGTTGGAACTTGGGGGCCGGCCCTCCAGCAACTCCCACGAACGTCTCGCCGAAGGACTCGCCGCGATGCATGACTGCCCCTCGATCAATGGACGCTTTGGTGCAGTGTCCGACAATTTCATCGGCGCGACGCTTCAGCAGAACGGCTGGTCCGCTTCATGGGCGGATTTTTACATCAGCCATCGCCTCGAGCCGCAGTTTCGTCTCGCCGTTGCCCGGGGGCGTCGTTTTCCGGAAGAGGCGCGTCTGCTCTCCTCCGTCCACACCCATCTCTCCGCGCTCCCGATCCGGCCGTCCCTTCTGCATGGCGACCTCTGGGGCGGAAATGCCGGATTTCTGGGTGACGGCGAACCCGTCGTCTTCGATCCGGCCTGCTATTTCGGAGACCGCGAGACGGATATCGCCTTCACCCGCCTCTTCGGCGGATTCGATCCCTCCTTTTACCGCCGTTACCGCGAACTCTCGTCACCTCCGGAGACCGTGCGCGAACCCATCTATAATCTCTACCACCTTCTCAACCACTACCACCTTTTCGGCGGCAGTTACGGAGATCAGGCGGCACGAACGATGCGGGGGATCCTCACGGTGCTGGGATGAACCATCCTGCAACGTCCCACGAGCCGGGGCCTCTCGGTCTCAGTCCTTTGCCTTGGGCGGATCGACCGCCACTTCCGCCTCCGGCACCAGCGAAATCTCGACCTCGGCGCCCTGGAGGTGCTTCGCAAAAAACGCTTCCATCAGTTCGCGAATCGCGGGTTTTCCGAAGGCCGGACCACCATGGCCGGCACCGGGCAGGGTCTGCAGCCATACGGGCACCCCTTTCGCCTTCAGAGCCTCCGCAAACTGCACGCTCTGCGCGTAGGGTACGAGGGCGTCATGGGTGCCATGGAGAATCAGGACCGGCGGATCGTCCTCGCTGACGTAGCTCACGGGACTCACTGCCCGGCCCTTCTCCACCGTCTCGAGCGGTACTCCGATGAGCGAGGAATAGGGATCCTTCGGCGAATTGAACTCGAAGATGTTCTTCACGTTCGCATCCTCCGCCGCCTGTCTCACCACCGTCGTGAAATCGGCCGGACCATAGATATCACAGACCGCCTGGACGCGGTCGGACTGCCCCTCGTTGCCCCCGATCGCGGGGAAGGCACCGGCCCCGCCCGAAGTGCCGACAAGGGCGGAGAGGTGACCACCTGCCGAACCTCCCACCACCCCGACCTTCTCCGGGTCGATGTGATACCGGGCCGCGTTCGCCCGAAGCCAACGGATCGCGGCCTGGCAATCCTGGATCTGGGCGGGAAAAACGGCGACCTGGCTGAAGCGATACTCAACACTGGCAACGACGTATCCCTGGAGCACCATGCCCGTGACCGGACACGGAAATTTGCTTCCCGCTCGCCAGCCCCCTCCGTGAATATGAACGATGAGCGGCAGCGACTTTTCCGTTGTGGCTTCGGGCAGGTAAAGATCGAGCCGCTGCGCCTCGTCACCTTCGGGAACGTAGGCGATGTCTCTCTCCATGCGGATGCCGACGGGGAGCTGGACCGGTTTGGGTGCCGGGTTCGGCGGATCGGCCAGGGCAATCGTTGCGAGAAAAGGGAAGAGAAGAGTCGGAAACGATTTCATTTCAGGCAATCATGACGAATTCGCTCTCCCTTGGCAATGCCTCATCGATTTCCCCAAAGGCATGCCGCCGGGACTCCAAAAAGGCTTGAACTGCCGCCTTTCCCGGGGCAGAAGTAGCCTTTTCGCGGACGTTCGCGGAATTCCTTCCCCATGCCGAAACCTGCCAAAAAAGACGCCGATACCCCCGCCTTCGAGGAAGCCCTCGCCCAGCTCGAGGAACTCGTGGAGGAGATGGAGTCCGATGAAGTACCCCTCGAGGACCTCATCCGCAAATATGAGGAGGGGACCCGACTCTACCAGCTTTGCGAGCAACGGCTGAACGAGGCCCGCGGACGTATTGAAATTTTGAGAAAAAAACGCAACGGAGAGACCGTATTGGAGACCTTCGGAGACGAACCCAACGGCTCCGAGGACGAGGCCGGAGCCCCAGCGAACGATGGAGAACTGTTTTGAATTCCCCGAGATCCCAACGGATCAACTGCCCAAAGTCGATTCCGCAGCGGACCTCAAGAAGCTTCCGGACGAGGACCTGCCCAAGCTGGCGGAAAACATCCGCCGCACCCTGATCCGCTGCCTCGCGAACACCGGAGGACACCTCGGTCCGAATCTCGGGGTGGTCGAACTGACCATCGCTCTCCACCGCGTCTTCAACACCCCGGACGACAAGTTCGTCTTCGATGTCAGCCACCAGGGCTACGTCCACAAGATGCTCACGGGGCGCTGGGACCAGATCCATACCATCCGCACCTACGAGGGACTGAACGGATTTCTTCTCCGCACGGAGAGCGAGCACGACTGCTACGGCGCCGGACACGCCGGCACCGCCGTTTCCGCGGCTCTCGGCATGGCCTCGGCCCGTGACCTCCTCGGGAAGGACGAGCATGTCGTTGCCGTGGCCGGCGACGCCGCCTTCACCTGCGGCCCCACCTTCGAGGCGCTCAACAACATTGCCGTCACCACCAAACGGTTCATCCTCGTCCTCAACGACAACGAATGGTCGATCGACCGTAACGTGGGCGCGATCGCCAAATACTTCCACGCGCTCCAGACCAGCTCGACCTACGCCCACATCCACGACAAGGCGGCCGAGTTTGTCGAGCGCCTCGCGGGCAAATCGATCCGCAACATCGCCTCCCGCGTGGAGAGCGGAGCCAAGAACCTCCTCTTCCCCAACGTGCTTTTCGAGAAGTTCGGGATGCACTATTACGGTCCCATCGACGGGCACGACATCGACCTCCTCGTCAAGACTTTCGAGTTTCTCAAGGACCAGGACCAGCCCGTCGTCCTCCACGTGATTACCGAAAAGGGGCGCGGTTACGAGCCGGCCAAGGCCAACCCAATGAAGTTCCACGGCCTCGGACCCTACAAGACCGAGACCGGGGAGACCCCTCCCGGCGGGGATCCGACCTATTCCCAGATCTACGGCACGCACCTCGGCAAGTTCGGCCTGAAGGATGACAAGATCGTCGCGGTTACCGCCGCCATGCCAAGCGGAACGGGTCTCGTCGAATTCCAGAAGGTTGTCCCCGATCGCTACTACGATGTCGGCATCGCCGAAGAACACGCTGCGCTCTTTGCCTGTGGTCAGGCCGTGCAGGGACTGAAACCTTTCCTCACGATCTACT
>JAGRPC010000236.1 GCA_020439925.1 Verrucomicrobiia bacterium
TAAAGAAGGTCGTAAGACCTTCTCCTCCCCGAACCACCCCGCACCGCTCACCCCGTCGGCTGTCCCACGATTTCCGCACCGCCTCCGCCTTCAGGCAAAAACTGCTTGCAGTTCCAAATCATTGCCCGGAGCGTTTCCCTCGTCATGAACTCGTCCCTCGCCAAGCGGCTCTCCACCTCCATCGCCATCGTGGCGCTGGCGGGTTTGCTCGCGTTCGGTGGAGGGATTCGCTACCTCTGCTATTGCTCGGGAGAGGTGGTCGTGACCGTGCACGAACATTGTCACGATGGCGGGGCTTCGCACGATTCCCACGTCTCCCACTCCCACACGTCCCCGGATCACCGGCACGACGATCATGGCAGTCATCCGGAGGAGCCGGGAGAACATGGCGATCATCATCACGATCTCGTGAAAACGCCCACCGATCTCCGTGCTCCCTCGATCGCGAGTGCGCCGGAATTGAAACTGCTCCCTCTCCTCCAGGCTCCCTTGCCGGTCGAGGCCGTGGTCGGTCCCTTCGCTCCCAGGGCCGAGTGGACCTTTGCCTCGCGTTTTGCGGATCCGCCTCCCCAGTGGCGCGACGCGGTTCGATCGGTGGTCTTCCTGATCTGAATCCTGGTGCCGGGCTTTCGTTCCTGCCCGGTTTTTCCGTTGTGGCCGAGGACTCGTTCGTCTTCCCGCCCGACGCTTCCTTTGTTTCCGTGAATGCGGCCGGTCTGGTCCGTTCGCGGCGGAAGATCCAAACCCATCCACGGGTATGCCCCTTTCGGGCAGAATCTTTTTCCAACTTTCTCCGATGAAATTCCAGCTTCCCGTTTTTGCGTGCCTCCTCCTGAGCTTGCCGGGCCCGGCGTGTGCGCTCGTGATCGACCTGTCAGGGACCCCAGCGCGGGTGCGTGCCGCCAATCCCTCGCTCAAGGCCGCGCGGCTTGCCATCGACGAGGCGAAGGGCCGTCTCCTCGGCGCGGGCAAGCTCGAGAATCCCGTCTTCAGCTTCGAGCATCAGGGCGAGAGCGGTCTCAGCCCGGGTTCCACCGGGCTCGCCCTCGACCAGACCTTTCCCCTGACCAAACGCCTCAAGCTGGAAAAGCAATTGTCCTCCCAGATGGTGCGCGCGGCCGAGCTCGAGGTGCGTGACGCGGAGCGACAACTCATCGCCGAGGCCCAAGCGCTCGTCGTGAAGCTGATCGCGATCGACCAGCAGCGTGCCCTGCGGGGTCGCCAGGCCACGGTCGCAAAGGAACTCGCCGACTTTGCGAGGGAACGATCGGCCAAGGGGGAACTCTCTCCGCTCGATGCCGCCCAGGCCCTCGTCGATTCCCAGCGCGCCCTCCTCGCCGGGAAAACGCTCGAGACCGAACGGGTCACCATCCTCGGCGAGGCCAGACGTCTTCTTGGTGTCGGGGCGGACGAAACCATCCAGGTTTCCGGCAGCCTGCCTCCGCTCTTTGTACCGGTAGGCGAGAGCTGGCAGCGGCGTCCCGATTTCCAGGCTTCTCTTCTCAAGGAGGAGGCGGCGAAAACCGATGTCGAGATCGCCCGCTCGAAGAAATGGGAGGATGCCAGTGCCGGCATCTTCGGGGCGAGGGAACACGAAGGGATTCCCGGCCGGGGCGAGGATCACTCCGGCTACGCGGGTTTCCGCTTCTCGATCCCCCTGCCACTGCGGAAACGCAACGAGGGGGAGGTCGCCGAGAAATCCGCGAGTGCGGAACGGGCCGCGCTCGAGAGCGAGGCCCTCGCCTCTGCCATCACGAACGAGGCGGAGACGGCCCGCGAGGAGATGTCCGCCCATGCCCAGCTTGCCGCCGAGATGCGGCAGACCCTGCTACCCGCGATCCGGGAGCAGTCCGGTCGTCTCGAGCAGGCCTACAAGAACGGCGAAGCCGATCTGCTTTCCGTCCTGCGGGCCCGCGAACAGCAACTCGAACTCGAGGCCGCGGTCCTCGATTCCTCGCGCGATTTCCATCTCGCCCGGATCCGCTACGAGGCGGCCATCGGGCTTCATGCTCCCGCGGGTTCCGGCAAATGAACCGAAAGTTTTCCTTCCCATGACTCCACTTCTCCGGTCCTCTCTTCTTGCGGTGTTCCTGTCTGCCGGCCTTCGTCTCTTCGGGGCGGAAGGTGCCGTGGAGCGCAACCTCATCATCCTCGACGAGGCGGGGGTGCGAAACCTGCGCCTTGAAACCGCCGAGGCCGTCGAAGCCGATTTCCACCGCACCCTTCTCGCGCTTGGCCGCATCGAAGTCTTTCCGGGCCGTCTTCATGTCGTTAGCAGCCGCATCCCCGGGCGCGCCACGAAGGTGAATGTGAAGACCGACCAGAGCGTGAAGACCGGCGACGAGTTGATCGTCCTCGAAAGCCGCCAGCCGGGTGACCCGCCGCCCAGCGTGACCCTTGTCGCTCCCATCGACGGGATCGTCGCCGACATGGAGGTGGCTCCCGGAAAACCCGTGAGCCCCGACGATTCGCTCCTCTCCATCGTGGACCTGGGCATCGTTCACGCCATCGCCAAGGTGCCCGAGCACTTCGCGGGACTCCTCGCGCCGGGCCAGAAGGCGCAGATCCGCGTGCCGGGGTATCCCGAAAAGAGTTTCGAAGCGACCCTGGAGCATCTCGCAGCCATGGCCGACGACGTCACCGGCACGCTCGAGGCCGCCTTCCACGTGGAAAATCCGGGCTCGCTCCTGCGTCCGGGGATGCGCGCCGAGTTCAGTATCGTTACCGGTTCGCGCGAAGGGGTCATGTCCGTTCCACGCGAGGCGGTGCAGGGAGAGGGGGCTTCCCGTTTCGTCTATGTGGCCGACTTCGAACTGGAGAACGCCTTCGAAAAGGTTCCGGTCGAGATCGGCGAGCAGAACGACACCATGGTGGAGATCGTGAATGGCCTCTTCCCCGGCGACACGGTCGTCACGCGCGGAGCTTATGCCCTGGGTTTCGCGGGCAAGGGAAGCGTCAGCCTGAAGGAGGCGCTCGATGCCGCCCACGGGCATGCCCACGCGGAAGACGGGTCGGAGCTGGCGGGGGAGGAGGGTCACGATCATGACCACGATCACGATGACGATCATGGGGATGCCGGCGGTTTCAATCAGCTCACCCTTTTTTTCGCGGGGTTGAGCGGACTGCTGCTCCTCCTCCTTATCCTGAGTCTCGCTTTCCGGAAAAGACCCGCCGCCTGAAGTCATGCTCAATGCTCTCATCCGCTTTTCGCTGCGCAGCCGGTCTCTCGTCCTGATCGTCGCTCTCGTGGTGCTGGTCTTCGGATTCCGCACCGCTCGGGAGCTGCCTCTCGAGGTGCTTCCCGACATGACCAAACCGACCGTCACCCTGTTGACGGAATGCCCCGGTCTCGCTCCCGAGGAAGTTGAGATCCTCGTGACGCAGCCGTTGGAAGCCGCCCTGCAGGGAGTAGGTGGCCTCGACCGCCTCCGTTCGAATTCGGACGTGGGCCTTTCCCTTGTCTTTGCCGAATTTGCTTGGGGGACGGACATTTATCGCGCCCGCCAACTCGTCCAGGAACGTCTCAACGCGGCACGCGAGAACCTCCCCGAAGGGGTGCAGCCCGGCATGACACCCGTTTCCTCGCTCATGGGCGAGATTCTCCTCGTCGGACTTCACAGCACCGACGGAAAGATCAGTCCTCGCGACCTCCGCGTTTTTGCCGACTGGACCGTGACTCGCCGTCTCCAGAGTATCCCGGGTGTTGCCGAAGTCCTCGTCATCGGCGGCGGCGTGAAGCAGATCGAAGTGCAGCCTGATCCCAACCAGCTCCTCGCTCTCGGCGTGACTCTCGTGGAGTTGCGCGAGGCGGTCGCCAACGCCGCCGGCAATTCCACGAGCGGTTATCTCCTTACGCCGACCCGCGAAATCATGGTCCGGAACCTGGGCATGACCACCGATCTCGAGGAGTTGCGAAACACCGTCATCAAGACTGCGGGCGACCGTCCCATCCTCGTTCGCGACGTCGCCACGATCGATTACGGAGTCCAGCTCATGCGCGGGGATGCGAGTGTCAACGGATCTCCGGGGGTGGTCCTCAGTGTCGACCGGGCTCCCGGTTTCGATACGCTGAAACTGACGGAATCGGTGGAGCGTGCCCTCGAGGAACTGAAGCCATCCCTTCCCGAAGGAGTCGAGGCAGAGATCCTCTTCCGCCAGGGCGACTTCATCCAGAACTCCATCGACAACCTGAAGGAAGCGATCCGCGACGGAGCCATCATGGTCACGATCGTTCTCCTGCTCTTCCTCATGAGCGCTCGGACGACCTTCATCACCCTGATGGCCATGCCGCTCTCCTTCGCCGTCACCCTGCTCGTCTTCAAGTGGCTCGGGATCAGCGTGAACTCGATGACGCTCGGAGGACTCGCCGTGGCCATCGGCATGGTCGTCGACGACGCCATCGTCGATGTCGAGAACGTCTTCCGTCGCTTGAAAGAGAATGCCTCCTCCTCTTCGCCCAAACCGAAGCTCGAGGTCATCGCGGGTGCCTCCAGCGAAGTGCGGAATTCCATCCTCTACGCCACCGTGCTCATCATCCTCGTCTTCCTTCCGCTCTTCGGGCTCGAGGGCATCGAGGGGCGTCTTTTCCCGCCTATCGCTATCGCCACGATCACGAGCATGGCCGCCTCCTTTGTGGTTTCGCTCACCGTCATTCCCGTGCTGTGTTCCCTGCTACTCAACCCCAAGGCTGGAAAGGAGCACGGCGACGGCGTCGTGGTGAGGGCGATGAAGACCGTGGTGAAACAGACCTTCGTCCGCTTTGCCCTCTCCCAGCCCTTCCTCGTCCTCGTCATCACTTCCGTGATGCTGGCGGGATCTCTCTGTCTCTGGCCTATTATGGGGAAGGAGTTCCTTCCTTCCTTCAATGAGGGCAGCGCCACCGTCTCCATGGCCTCGGGTCCGGGCACCTCACTGGCGCAGTCCAACGAGATCGGCGAAGTTGCGGTGCGGTTGCTTCAGGAAATCCCCGAAATCAAGAGCATCGGACGCCGGGCCGGTCGCGCCGAGCGCGACGACCACGTCATGCCCGTGAGCGTGAACGAGCTCGATATCGAGTTCAAGGAAGGCGGCAGGACCCGAGAGGTGGTTTTTGCCGAGATCCGGGAGCGGCTCGGCGCCATTCCCGGCATCTTCATCAATGTGGGACAGCCCATCGGGCACCGTCTCGCGCACATGCTCAGCGGCGTCAGTGCGAAGATCGCGGTGAAGGTTTATGGGCCCGACCTCGAGGTCCTGAGAGCGAAGGGAGCCGAGATCGAGGCCATCGCGAAAGGCATACCCGGCCTCACCGACGTGTTCCTGGAAAAGCAGGTTCCCATTCCCCAGATCAAGATCGTCGTCAACCGACAACGCGCCATGGTCTACGGGCTGCGGTCGGGTGATCTGAATCGGCAGCTCTCCACCCTCTTCGGCGGGGAGACTCTCGCCCAATTGAGAGAAGGGGAGCGCACTATCGATCTCGTCCTGCGCCTGCCGGAAAACGATCGAAATGATCCCGCCAAACTCGGGGAGGTTCTCATCGAGACCGGCACGGGTCAGCGGGTGCCCCTCCGCCTCGTCGCCGATGTGCGCGAGGCCACCGGGCCGAACGTCATCAACCGCGAGAACGGCACTCGCCGCATCATCATCGGCGCCAACACCACCGAGCGTGACCTCCAGTCGCTCGTGGTGAACTTGCAGGAGCAAGTCAGGGAGAAGGTCACCTTGCCCGAGGGATATTTCCTTTCCTTCGAGGGCGAGTTCCAGGCCCGGCAGGAGGCGTCCCGCCGCATCGCCTGGTTCTCCGTGATGGTTCTCCTGGTCGTCGGCTTTCTCCTCTACGGCTATTTCCGGAGCGGAGTCATGGCCCTGCAGGTCCTGGTCAATATCCCCCTCGCGATCATGGGAGGCCTCTTCCTCACCTGGCTGCTCATCGACAATATCTCCATCGCCACCCTCGTCGGCTTCATCGCCGTCGCCGGAGTCGCCGCTCGCAACTGCATCATGATGCTCAGCCACTACCTCCATCTCATGAAACACGAGGGCGAGGGATTCACCCGCGACATGGTCGTGCGTGGCACTCTCGAGCGGCTCGTGCCCGTCCTCATGACTGCCCTTGCCGCCGGCATCGCCCTCGTCCCGTTGCTCCTCGCTGCCGGCGAGCCGGGCAAGGAGATCCTCCACCCCGTCGCCGTCGTCATCGTCGGCGGCCTCGTCAGTTCGACCCTGCTCGACCTGCTTGTCACTCCCGCCATTTTCTACCATTTCGGCAGGAAATCCGCCGAGCGCGCTCTCGCCCTCGACGCTCCCGCCGCCCAGTGAACCCGTAAACAACCATCCTGACAAAAACAAACCAACCAAATGAAACTGCCAACCATCGCCGCCCTCATCTCCCTCGGAATCGCGTCTGCCGTCGTCGCCGACGACAAGGAAAAGCATGATCACGACCATGATCACGAGCACATCGTCGCCGGTCCCACCGGAGGTCGTCTCATCACCAAGGTCGAACCGCACGCCGAGTTCTTTGTCACCAAGGAGAACAAGATCGAGATCCGTTTCTTCGATCACGACAACGAGCCCGTCGCTCCCGGAGAGCAGGTCGTCAGCGTGATCATGGGAGACCGCTCCGCTCCGACCAAGCTTGCCTTCGTCAAGGAGGGCAACAAGCTTGTCAGCGACCAGACCATTCCCAAGGGGAACAATCTTCCCACCGTCGTCCAGATCAAGGATGGCAAGACCGTCACGGAACGCTTCAACCTCAATCTCGAGGAGTGCCCGACCTGCGAGTACAAGGAGTACGCCTGCATCTGCGAACACGATCATGATCATGATCATGATCACGACGAAAAGAAAAAGAAGTGAGCGATTCGCTGACCGGGTTTGCCTCGTCCGGATCTGGGCCGGCGAGGTCGCCCTACCCTCTTGACTCCGGCATCACACCCTCTTAGGTCGGGTGAATCATGCCCGACCTCCGTGGATTCCTGGAACGCATTTTCGCCGCCTGCGGCGGAGCGATGCCCTTCGACGAATTCATGGCTCTCGCGCTCTACGATGCGGAGCACGGGTATTACACGACGGGCATCGGCGAGGTGGGGGGTCGCGAAGGTGACTTTGCGACCTCGGCGACCCTGTCGGCCGGGCTCGGCCTCGGCATCGCTGCGTGGATCAGGGAAGAATCCGCCCGCCATCGCTGGTCCGGTCCGGTCGCGGTGATCGAGGTGGGAGGCGGCAACGGAGCTCTCGCCGCGGGCATCCTGAAATCGCTCGGGTGGTGGCGGCGGCGCTCGATCCGTTATCACCTCGTCGAGGTTTCGCCGGTCCTGCGCGGACTCCAACGGAAGCGCCTCGGCCGGTCGGTGAGCTGGCATGACACGGTGGTCGAGGCTCTTGATGCCGCGGGTGGCAGGGCACTCCTGTTTTCGAACGAACTCGTCGACGCCTTTCCCGCGAAATGGCTTCGCTTTTCGGAGGGATCCTGGCGCGAGGTGTGGGTGCGTCTCGAAGGAGGGAACCTGAGCGAGGAGTTCCGCGAACTTTCCGACGGGTTGGTGGGCGAGCTGTTTTCCGCCCTCGCCCTGACCGATCCTCCCGAGGGCCAGCGCATCGAGATCCATCCTTCGTTCCGCCGATGGCTGCGGGACCTGGCCCCGCACTGGCGCGAGGGCTCCATGCTGACGATCGATTACGGTGCGGACACTGCTGCGGAGATCTACGCGCGCCGACCGGGCGGAACCCTGCGGGCCTATCACCGCCACGAGCGGATCGAGGGCGGGGGAGTGTATTCGCGATTCGGGAAGCAGGACCTCACCTGCGACGTGAATTTCGCCGATCTCGTCAGGTGGGGAGAGGAGTTGGGATGGGAAACGGTTCGACTCGGGAGCCAGGGCAAATTCCTCGAGCGATTCGGCTCGGCGAGAGACGCCATGGCCGATGATGGTCCGGGCACCGCGTTCCGGGTGCTGGAGCAGAGGTGCCGAATTGGGGGTGGACACGGTCGCGAATACCGGTAGCTTTAGAAACCAACGGATGAATATCCCGACACCCGGCACCCTTCTCCCGCTCTCCGCGCTCCTGCTCGGACGGGTGCTCCTCGGCTGATCGCCGAGTCATGTGTCCCTTTTCCCAACTTCCGAACCCGTCACGCACGGGTGAATTGCGTCCCGATCCTTTTTCCCCTTTAATCGAACCCCACACTCCATGAAACCTGAATCCATCCGCAAGTACCGGCCGTTTCCCCCGGTTTCCTTGCCGGACCGGCAGTGGCCGGACCGGACGATCACGCATGCCCCGATCTGGTGCAGCGTCGACCTTCGCGACGGAAATCAGGCCCTCCCACAGCCGATGTCGGTGGAGGAAAAGCTCGAGTTCTTCGACCTGCTCTGCAGCGTCGGCTTCAAGCAGATCGAGGTGGGCTTTCCCTCGGCCGCGGACACGGAGTTCAACTTCCTGCGCCGTCTCATCGAGGAGGACCGCATTCCCGGCGACGTCACCGTGCAGGTGCTGGTGCAGACGCGCGAGCATCTCATCCGACGCACTTTCGAGGCGATCGACGGGGCCAAGCGCGCCATCGTCCACATCTACAACTCCACCTCGCCGCTGCAGCGACGTATCACCTTCGGCGACGCCACGCGCGAGCAGATCCGCGACATCGCCATCGAGGGGGCGAAGCTGGTGAAAGAGCTGGTTCCCACGGTCCCGCAAACCGAGGTCGTGCTGCAGTATTCGCCCGAGTCCTTCTCCGACACGGAGCTCGATTTCGCTCTGGAGTGCTGCAATGCCGTCATCGACGTGTGGGAGCCGACGCCGGAGAAAAAGATGATCATCAACCTGCCCGACACGGTGCAGTGGACCACGCCGAACATCCATGCCGACATGATCGAGTGGATGTGCCGCCATTTGAACCGGCGCGATTCCCTCCACGTCTCGCTGCATACCCACAACGACCGCGGTACCGGGACCGCCGCCACGGAACTGGGCCTCATGGCCGGGGCCGACCGCGTCGAAGGTACCCTCTTCGGCAACGGCGAACGCACCGGCAACCTCGACATCGTCAACGTCGCGCTGAACATGAACAGCCACGGCATCGAGACGGGGCTCGACTTTTCCGACCTGCCGAGGTTGCGCCATGTCTACGAGCGGGTCACGCGCATGACCGTCGGCGAACGCCATCCCTACGTCGGCGAGCTCGTCTTCACCGCCTTCTCCGGCTCCCACCAGGACGCCATCAAGAAAGGTCTCGATCGTCGCGAGCGCGAGCTCAGGGAGAATCCCGCCCTGCCCTGGGCGGTCCCTTATCTCACGATCGATCCCCAGGACGTGGGCCGCAGCTACGAGGCCATCATCCGCATCAATTCGCAGTCGGGCAAGGGCGGTATCGCCTACGTGCTCGACCAGGAGCACGGTTTCGACCTGCCCAAGACGATGCATCCGCAGGTCGGCAAGTACATCTACGATCACGCAGACGCCCTCGGTCGAGAACTCTCGACCGACGAGATCCGTGATCTCTTCTTCGGGAGGTTCGTCAACCTCGAGTCCCCCATGAACCTCGTCGATTTCGAACTCGACAACACCGCGGTGAAGGGGGAGATGCTCTGTCACGTCACTCTCGAGGTGAACGGCGAGACGGTGCGCGGCACCGGCAAGGGTAACGGGCCGATCAACGCTTTTGTCCACTTCCTCGAGGAGGCCGGTCACAAGGATTTCAAGGTCAGCGACTACCGAAGCCACGCGCTTCGCGGGGGGTCGGACGCCGACTCGGCGGCCTACGTGCAGATCCAAAACCTGGGCAACGGCCAGCTCATCTGGGGTTGCGGCGTCGACCCCTCGATCGAGATGGCCGGTCTCAAGGCACTCGTTTCGGCGTGGAACCTGCAACACGTGGAGGCATGAGCCAGCCTTCCCGAGCAAAAGCCGTCCTCTTTGACCTGGACGGCACCCTCCTCGATACCCTCCGCGACCTTGCCGATTCGGGTAACGAAGTTCTCGCCGGACGTGGCCTCCCGCCGCATCCTCTCGACGCCTACCGGACCTTTATCGGGAACGGCATGGTCAACCTCGCCCGCGACGTCTTCCCCCCGGAGATGCGGCCCGAGACCGAGGAAGAAATCGCGGCGGTCCTCGCGGAATACCGGGCCGCCTACGGGCGAAACTGGCGGAACACCACCGTGCCCTTTCCGGGGATCGCCGAGGTCCTCGACCGCCTCGTCGCGGATCGCGTGCCCATCGGCGTCGTCTCCAACAAGGCGCACGATTTCACCCTGCAATGCGTCGAGGTTTTCCTCGATGCGTGGAAGTGGGATGTCCTCATCGGCGCACGCGAGGGGCATCCCCGCAAGCCCGATCCGGCCGGTGCCATCGAGGCCGCGGCCGTGCTCGGCGTCGAGCCCGGAGGATGTTTCTTTGTCGGGGATTCCGACGTGGATATGATGACCGCCCGCAATGCCGGCATGCGCGCCATCGGCGTGAGCTGGGGTTTCCGTCCAGTCGAGGAACTGCTCGAGGCCGGAGCCGAGGTGATTCTCGATTCGCCGGGGGATCTGCTGGAATTGTTGGGGACTTGATCGGCTCTACCGAACGGGTTCGCGAGGTGAGGTCTGGCTGGCCTGCAAGGATGGGTAAATTTCCGTCCCGAATGGAACCAACCCTGCTTAGAGAGGGAAGGGGATGTGACAAAACTTCCTCCCGCTGAAGCGATT
The DNA here is from genome assembly GCA_020439925.1 of Verrucomicrobiia bacterium. Lineage (GTDB taxonomy): Bacteria > Verrucomicrobiota > Verrucomicrobiia > Verrucomicrobiales > DEV007 > Arctic95D-9. The sequence goes on from JAGRPC010000236.1 coordinate 10,674, forward strand.
GCAATTCGCGGGATCGGTCGTATCGAACCCTCTCCCCCGAAACCGAAATGGACATTTCCGAAGATTCCCGCCACGAGATCGAACTCCTCAAGCAGGAGATCCTGAACCACCTCGTCCGTGACCAGGCGCACGATGCCGGCACGGCGACCCGCGGAGACTGGTGGCGCGCCGTCAGTCTCACGGTGCGCGGCCGCATGATGGAACTCGCCTGCACTGTGCGGCGGGAGCGCAATCTCCGTAACGTGAAGCGGGCCTACTATCTCTCGCTGGAGTATCTGATGGGTCGACTCCTCGTGAATAATCTCGTCAATCTCGGCATGCTCAACACCTGCCGGGCCGCCCTCGCCGAGCTGGGACAGGATCTCGAGGACATCGTCGAGGAGAGCCCCGACCTCGGGCTGGGGAACGGCGGTCTCGGGCGTCTCGCGGCCTGTTTCATGGACTCCCTCGCCACGCTCGATTACCCGGCGGTCGGTTACGGGATCAACTACGAGTTCGGCCTTTTCCGGCAGAAATTCATCGACGGCCAGCAGGCCGAATCGCCCGACGAGTGGCGCCGGTTCGGCAGCCCCTGGCAGATCTGCCGTCCGGAGTATGCAGTGGAGGTGCCGCTCTATGGTCAAGTCGAGATGGTCTTCGACGAGGTGGGACGGGGACGTCCCGTCTGGACCGGAACCCGATCGATTCTCGGGGTGCCCTGGGACCTCGCCGCGGCCGGATACGGAGGCAAATCGGTCAACTACCTGCGCCTTTGGGAAAGCAAGGCCTCGCGCGATTTTGACCTCGATGTCTTCAACCGCGGCGGTTACGTCGAGGCGGTGCGCGAGAAGTCCCTGAGCGAGTCGGTCTCGAAGGTGCTCTACCCGAACGACTCGACCGAGGCGGGCAAGGAGCTGCGCCTCGTGCAGCAGTACTTTTTCGTGACCTGTTCGTTGCGCGACATCATGCGCCGCCACAAGGTCTACAACGAATCGTGGGACACCCTCCCCGACAAGGCGGCCATCCAGCTCAACGACACCCACCCGGCGATCGCCGTGGCCGAATTGATGCGGCTCCTCGTCGACGAGGAGAACCTGGAATGGGACGAGGCCTGGGCGATCTGCCAGAAGACTTTCGCCTACACCAACCACACCCTCCTCCCGGAGGCCCTCGAGAAATGGAGCGTGCCGCTCTTCGAGCGGGTCCTCCCGCGCCACCTCCAGATCATCTACGAGATCAACCGCCGATTCCTCGAGGAAGAGGTTGCGAAACACTGGCCGGGCGACGTAGGCAAGCTCGCGGAGATGTCCATCATCGAGGAAGGGGCACCGAAGATGGTCCGCATGGCCTATCTTTCGGTCATCGGCAGCCACGCCACCAACGGAGTCGCGGCCCTTCACACCGACCTCTTGAAGCGACACCTCTTCAAGAGTTTCTACGAGCTCTTTCCGGAACGGTTTCAGAACAAGACCAACGGGATCACCCCGCGCCGCTGGCTCAAGGCCTGCAACGAGGGGCTCTCGGCCCTCATCGACCGCACCATCGGGCCGGACTGGCCGGCGGATCTCGACCGGCTTCGCGGTCTCGAGGCTCATGCCGACGATCCCGGCTTCCAGTCGGAATTCATGGCCGTGAAGCGGGCCAACAAGGAGCGCCTCGCCCGTTTCATCGAGCGCCGCTGCGGCATCACCGTGGACTCCGCGGCCCTCTTCGACGTCCAGATCAAGCGTCTCCACGAATACAAGCGCCAGCACCTCAACCTGCTGAACATCCTCACGCAGTACCGGCGTCTTCTCCAGAATCCCGGCCTCGACGTGGTGCCGAGGGTTTACGTCTTCGGAGCGAAGGCGGCGCCGGGTTACCAGCTCGCGAAGCAGATCATCCACGCGATCAATGCGGTCGGATCCGTCATCAACAACGACGAACGCATCGGCGGCAAGATCAAGGTGGCCTTCATTCCGAACTATGGCGTCAGCGCCGCCGAGATCATCATTCCCGCGGCCGACCTTTCCGAGCAGATCTCCACCGCCGGCAAGGAGGCCTCGGGCACGGGGAACATGAAGCTGGCCCTCAACGGTGCCCTCACCATCGGTACGCTCGACGGCGCCAATGTGGAGATCGGGGAGGAGGTCGGCGACGACAATATCTTCATCTTCGGCCTGACCGTCGAGGAGGTCGAGGATCTCTGGGCCAACGGCTACAATCCCTACGATCTCTTCTGGGCCGATCCCGAGCTGAAGGACGTGATCGACTGGCTCACCTCGACGACCTTTGCGCCGAAGGGTTCCTTCGACATGATCCGCGGCAGTCTCCTCGACGGCGGGGATCCCTATCTCTGTCTCGCCGACTACCGCGCTTATGTCGAAGCCCAGGGCAAGGTCGACGAGGCCTATCGTGACCCGGCCCGCTGGGCGAAAATGGCGATTCTCAACACGGCCCGTGTCGGAAAATTCTCGAGCGACCGGACCATCCGGGAATACGCCGAGCAGATTTGGGGGTTGTCACCCGTGCGGGTGTAGGCGAGCGGTTGTCGCCCCATGGACGACGAGACGGCTGCCAAATACGTGTTGTTCGATTTTGAACTGATCACCCTCATCGCGCTGGCGGTGGGGCTCTTGGCCTATGGCATGACGCGTCGGGTTCGGCGTCACCGTTCGGGCCTGGAGGAGGAAGGGCGGGTTTTCGACGCATTCGACGTCGTCCTGATGTTCTTCCCCGCGATGATGTTCCTCATCAACCCGATCGCGGAGGCCCTCGTCGCCGCCAAGGGAAAAGGGGAGGCGGAGCCGGCGGAAACCCTCGTCTCGAAGATGGATTCCGGTGCGCTCACCCTGCTGATGAACATCGGCTATTTTGCCTTTGTCGGGATCATGACCTTCGGACTCATCGAATGGGTGCGAGACCGCCGGGTCACGGAACTCTTCGGACTGAAGCGGATGCGCGCCGCCAACGTGATCGTCGTCTCGATCCTTGCGGGAGTGAGCTCCCTGCTCCTCTGCGGTTGGCTTGTCGGGGATTTTTCGAACCGGTATCTCGAGGGACTCTTCGGCGAGCTCGACGTGCAGGAGCCCGTCAAGCTGCTCCAGGAGTCCTCGTCGACCCTGCAGTTCGTCCTCACCGTCTTCCTCGCCTGCGTCGCGGCCCCCCTCGTCGAGGAACTGCTTTTCCGCGGGTACCTCTACGGAACGGTGAAGTCGCTCACGCACCCGGTGTTCGCGGCGGTGGTGGTGGGAGGTCTCTTTGCGGTGGTGCACGGCAACCTGCCCGCGCTGCTCCCGCTCTGGGTCTTTTCCATCCTGCTCACGATCGCCTACGAGGCGACGCGCTGCCTCTGGGTTCCCATCGGCATGCACGCTTTCTTCAACGCGGCGAACATCGTGTTGATGATGTCGGGGACGGTGGATTGAACCGGGTCACTTTCGGAACTCGACCCAGTCCACGTTCATCAGTCCGCCCTTGCCCGGATTGACGAAAACAAGGAAGACGTCGGCGCGTTCCTGGGTTTTTGTCAGGGGCGTCTCGAAATCCCGGAACTGGTCCCATCCTCCCGTGTTCGGGACGGCGACCGACCCGAGGAGAGGGCCGTCCGCAGCGCCGGCGCGGAACTCGATGGTGCCGCCGACATTGCCGGAAGAGGCATGGACCTTGACCGAGGCGACCTCGGCCAGGGGGATCGAGGCGAAGCGCGCGTAATGTCCGTGGGCGGTCGATCCGATCACCTTGCCCTGCTTCTTCGGTCCTTCCAGTGCGTCGGCCTGCTCGGCCTCGAGCCTGCGGGTGCGGAGCCGCACCGTGGCCTTGCCGGCGAGGGAACCGGCGGGCGCCTTGCCGAGGTCGGTGAAGGTCGCCTCGACGAGTCCGGTGGCGAGCTTCCCGTCCTTCGGCGGGGTGATCTGTCCCTCGAGCCCCCTCGCGACGGTCGGCGTGGTCTGGCCTTCGGCGAGCGAGTAGATCCATTTCACCATCATGTGGACCTCGTCGGCGGTATGCTGGGGATGGGGCAGCATGGGGATGAGGCCCCACACGTTCGCCGAACCCTTGATGACCCGGTCGACGGAGGCCTCCAGCGCGCCGGGCTGGCCCTTGTAGCGGGTGGCGATCTCCATGAGGGGCGGTCCGACGAGTTTCTGGTCGACCGAATGGCAGTTGAAACAGTCGGACTGCTTCATGCGCGAGAGGCCCGGATCGACGTCGCTGAGCTTTCCGTCGGCCGCGGCCCAGGACGAACTGACGAGGGTGCGCGCAGAGAACTCGGCTTCCCGCCCTTTCGAGGAGCCGTCCTCGGTGTCATCGACTTCGAGGAGGAAACTCACGGGTTCGCCGGGAGTGAAGAAATCGCCGTCCCGGGGCGAGAGGAATTTCACCCGGGGGACGGTGTTGCCCACGGTCACGGGAACCACGGCCCTGCCGACGCCGCCCTTGTCGTCGCTGACAACGAGCTCGATCCGGAAATCGCCCGGGTCCTTCATCGTCACCCTGGCTTCCTCTCCCTTCGCCAGGACCTGGTCGCCGACGCGCCATTCGTAGGTCACGGGATCTCCCTCGTGATCCTTCGAACCCGCTGCCGAAAGAAGCAGTTCGAGCGGTTGCGGTCCTGCCGTCGGGGTGACGGAGGCCTTGGTCACCGGCGCGAGGTTGCCGCGCTGGTAGCTCATGCGCACGAGCCTCGAGTCGGGGTTCGCGCCCCAGGTCTCGCCGTAGTCGAGGAAGTAGAGGGCCCCGTCCCTGCCGAAGAAGAAATCGACGGGACGCTTGATCTGGAAGCGGCCGCTGCCGTCGTCGTCACCTTGGGCGACCCGGGCCGCTTCGGTGAAGGGCAGGATCTCCGCGAGGTTCCCCGCATCGTCGAGACGGGCCCAGTGGATGAAGGGACGCTGCCAGTCGTAGAAGAGAACCAGGCCGTCGAAATACTGCGGCAGGCCTCCCGTCTTTTCGAAGGCCGGGTCATAGTGGAAGACGGGTCCCCCGCAGGCGGTTCGTCCGCCCTTCCCGAGGATGGGGAATTCCGCTGAATCGGCACCCGGATAAAAAACGAGGGGCGCCTGCACCGGGGGCAACTCGGCGAGACCGGTATTGTTGGGGCTCCGGTTGAGCGGCTTCGCCTTGTCGTAAACCGCACCGGGGATCTTGGCGGCGAAGTCGTAGTCGAGGTAGACGCGATTGCCGCGCGAGTAGGGCCAGCCATAGTTCCCGGGACCGCGGAGCTGGTTCACGGTATCGAATCCACGGGGACCGCGCTCCTCCCTGTCGCTGCCGGCGTCGGGACCGACATCGCCGACGTAGAGGTAACCCGTCTTCGCATCGATGTTGAAGCGCCACGGATTGCGGAAGCCCATCGCGTAGATCTCGGGGCGCGTCTTCGGGGTGCCGACGGGGAAGAGATTTCCCTCCGGAATGGTGTAGCCACCTTCCGGCGTCGGTTTGATGCGGAGGATCTTGCCGCGCAAGTCATTGGTGTTGGCAGAGGATTTCTGCGCATCCCAGGGGCCTCGCCCGGGTCGCTCGTCGATGGGGGCGTAACCCTCGGAGTCGTTGAAGGGATTCGTGTTGTCTCCGGTCGAAACGTAGAGGCAGCCATCGGGACCGAATCGCAGGGCGCCGGCGTGGTGGCAGCATTGCTCGCGTTGTTCAGGCCAGTTCAGGAGATCCTTGCGCGAGGCGGGATCGAGCTTCCCGTCCTTGAGGGTGAAACGGCTGATATACTGGCCGTCGAAGTCGGGCGGCGAATGCATGAGGTAGATCCAGCCGTTCTTTGCGAAATCGGGATCGAGGGCCATCCCGAGGAGCCCGTTCTCCTGCGCCGTGGTCACGGTGATCTCTCCGACTTCGGAAACCAGTTTCGTCTGCGGGTCGAAGACCTTCACCTTTCCGGCGATCTCGTGGAAAAAAATGCGACCGTCCGGCGCTTCCTGCATCGTCATCGGCTGCGGCAGGTTCTCGGCGAGGACCTCAAAGTGGAAGCGGTAGTCCGGCGGGGCGCTCTCCGCGGCCCACGTGGGGGCACTCAGGAGAAAAAGGGCGGCAACAAGGGTTCTCAACATGGCGGTGGAAACTCTAGGGTGTGTTCGAAAACCGGGATGGACGCGGATTTAAAAGGTTGGTTGGAAAGTCGGGCCCCGCAAGCGGGGCTGGTGCTGGAAGACCGCGGCCGTTTTTCCACCTGGCAGCGTTGCTCCTCGCTCACAGGGACAGCCCCGCTCGCTCGTCGCGTTTCGCCAGACGGAAAAGCGGCCTGCGCCGCGCCTCACCCCGGTTTTCGAACACACCCTAGCGGATCGCGGCCCGTCGTCCAGCGTGCGGGGCCGTCCGGAGATGGCGCGATGAGTGACTGGATGGACTCACTCGCCGAGGTGCCGGGCGAACCAGGCCCTCGTGTATTCCCACATCGCGGGGGAAAGAACATGGCCGGCTCCGGGTTCGATGAAACTGCTGAAACGGTCCGGCACACCGGCGGCGGCATAGGCGTCGGCGATGCGCTCTACTCCGGCGCGCGCCTCGGCGATGGGGCTGCCCCCGTCGTTCTCGCCGAGATTGAGGTGCAGGGCCCGTGGTGCGCTGAGGGCGGCGATTTCGGGCGTGTCCCCGTAGGCCAGCCAGCCGGGGACGTAGTTCGGAAAACAGTGGAGCAGGCCGTGCTCGTGGATCGCGGCGTAGGTCGGCAGGCAACAATTACCGACGAGGGCCTTGAGGCGAGGTTCAAAAGGTCCCACGAGCCAGGTGTGGGTCGAACCCATCGAGTGCCCGTAACATCCGATGCGGTCGGCTTTCACCTCGGGACGAGAGGCGAGGAAGTCGATCGCCCGGCGCATGTCGAGGATGTTTTTCCAAGCCATGCACTTTCCCTGGACGAGGTAACGGAGGAATTCGAAGCGTTCATAATTTCCGCCCTTGTGGCGTTCCGTCGCGTCTTGCCGCTCCTCAAAGCATTGGGCATCGGGACAGAGGACAACGTAACCTTCCCTGGCGAGGGCGGCTCCGGTGTGGTGAGAGGGATTGCCCGCCAGCCCGGCCGGTTCGCTTTTCCCGAGATGCCACTCGCCGTTGTGCTGGTGCCAGACGGCGACCGCCGGAGCGGGATGCTCGGCATCCACGCCATCGGGAACGAGAAGCAGGGCCGGGATCCTCTCGACGACACCATCGTCGAGCCCGCTCGGGGACTCGTAGGTGAGCGATTCGATGCGGAATCCCTCGTGCTGGTTTGTCTCCCGGATCACGGGATGAAGAGGGGCGGGAGCGGGCCAGGGGCCTCCAAGGCATACAAGAAGACGGGAACGGAGATCTTCGGGGCTCATGTTCGAGACGGGGGCGGGGGTGACGGCACGAGACTCCGTGAGCAGCCCGGCGAGCGCCAGTCCGGCGGTGGTTTGCTTCAGAAAGAGGCGTCGGTCCGGATCGGTCATCGCGGTGGCAAGGATGCTACCGGGATGAAAAAAATCTGGCAAGATGACAATTCTGTCATGCTTCCGTTCACGGACCTGTCATTCTCCGAAGGTATCAAAGGGTGTATGAAAACCTCCCGCTTGCCCTGTCCACGTCTCCTCGCCTGCCTGGTGTCCGTTTTCTCGATGGTCGGTAGTCTCCTCGCCCAGGGGCCACCGCCGCCGCCGCCGCTCCAGCCGCTCTTGCCGCTCTTGCCTCCGGTCGCTCCCGCAGGTAATCCGATCACGACGGACAAGGTTCAACTCGGGAAGGCCCTCTTCTGGGACGAGCAACTTTCCTCGACCCGGACGGTGGCTTGCGGCACCTGTCACCAGCCGGTGGCGGGAGGGTCGGATTCCCGCTCCACGCCCACCACGCTGCACCCTGGTCCGAACGGAATCTTCGGAAACGGGGATGACATCGTCGGTTCGCCCGGGGTCATCGCGACCGACGGCGAGGGACTCCAGCGGCTCGATGACTTTTTCGGCATGGCAGCGCAGGTCACGGGACGTTATTCACCCTCGGCCATCAACGCGGCCTATCCCCCGTTGCTCTTCTGGGATGGTCGGGCGACCGGGACCTTCACCGATCCGGTGAGCGGCGAGGTCGTACTCGCCGCAGGAGCCGCGCTCGAGAGCCAGGCAGCGGGGCCGCCGACAAGCAGCGTGGAGATGGCCCATGCGGGGCGCGACTGGTCCGCGGTGGCCTCGCGGCTCAATCATGCCGTGCCGCTCACGCTGTCCCCCTCGGTGCCGACGGATTTGTCCACCTGGATCGCGGGCCGTGACTATGCGGAGCTTTTCGAGGCGTCTTTCGGAAGCGCCGGAGTCACGCCCTCGCGCATCATCATGGCGATCGCGACCTACGAGCGATCGCTCGTGTCGAACCAGGCCCCCTTCGATGCCTTCATCGCCGGCACTCCGGGAGCGCTCACGGCGCAGGAGCAGCAGGGGCAGAACCTCTTCCGCACCCATGGCTGTGCCGGATGCCACGCCGGAAACCGGCTCACCGACGATGTTTTCCACTACATCGGGGTGCGCCCACAGGGAGAAGACCTCGGGCGCTCCGCCGTGACGGGAGTCAATGGGAATCGGGGTCAGTTCAAGACTCCCTCACTGCGCAACGTCGCCCTGCGCGGTGAATACATGCACAACGGTCGCTTCAATACCCTCGAGGAAGTGGTCGATTTCTACAATCGTGGTGGTGATTTCGACGCGCCCAACAAACCGCCCGTGATCCAACCGCTCGGACTTACCGATACGGAAAAGGCGGCGCTCGTCGCCTTTCTCGGACGTCCCCTGACCGATCCCCGGGTCGCGGCGGAAACAGGTCCCTTCTCGCGTCCCGCTCTTTCCGCCGGCTCGGCCCAGACCCCGGTTGTTTCGGGCGAAGCGGCCGAAGACGAGGTCGGGAACCTGCCTCTCGTTACGGCTGTCGAACCCGCTCTCGCGGGAAGCGCCAATTTTACCGTCGGACTTTCCCGGGTGCCGGTGGGGAGCACGGTCTGGCTCGTGATCGACGATGAACCGATAGTTTCCTTCGCGGGCGTGCCGGATGCGGGTGCGGTGAGATACCGTTTTGAACTCACTGCCACGGGAGGAAGTGCCTGGGACTCGACTCTCGGTACGGACCACTCCGGATTCGCCAGTGTCGCGCTGGCCATTCCCGGCGGAGAGGCACTCCGGGGTTCGACTCTGCACGGCCGGTGGTTTGTCGATGGAGAAAACGTGGTCGGCGAGTCGGCCTCCTTCACGACAACCGTCTTTGGGGAAACGGCGGGCTTGCTGGCACCCCCCGCAAGCCTGGTCGCGAGACGGGACCTGGTGGATTCGTTCGTGGAATTGTCCTGGAACGCCGTGAACGGAGCGACTCGATATGACGTCTACCGTTCGAGCACGGACGTGTTTTCCGATGCGGTCTTTCTCGACAGCACGAGTGCAACCGACTATTCCGACGAGGCAGGCAACCTCGAGGAAGGAGACTATTACTGGGTCGTCGCGGTCAATGCCGACGAGGCCAGCAGCCCGGGAGAGGCAGTGAAGGCCGATGGACTCAGCCTCGACGGTTTCACGATCGATGCGGGTGACGGAGAATCCTACGAGACGGTTTCTCTCAGCTGGGAAGCGGGCGGAAATATTTCGAACTATCGCATCCTCCGCGGAGTCACCGACGATCCCGCCTTGATGACGGAGCTCTCGCAAACCGCCGACGTCTCCCATTCCGACCCGGTTCCGGATCCGCTGCGATTCTATTACTATCAGGTCGAGAAGCTCAATGGCACAGGCACGGTGCTTGGCCGCAGTCTCGTGGACTCCGGATACCGCAGGCTCGCTGCTCCGGCGGGCCTGACCGCCTCCGATTCCACGCACACCGACCGCATCTCCGTTTCCTGGCAGGCAGTGGATGGGGCGGAAACCTACCGGATTTTCCGAGCGGTCGAGGGAGGGTCTAGCACTCTCTGGAAGACGATCTCGGAAACTGCCGTGGATGACACCGATTCCCCCCCGGGAGTACGGGTTGTCTATACCGTCCAATCGATGAATCGCTACGGTGCGGGCGACCTCACTTCCGTTCCGGAGGAGGGGAGGCGTTCCATTTCGGCGCCTTCGGGTGTCACGGTCTCCCCGGGGACGGAGCTGGGAGAACTCAATATCTCGTGGGAGGCCGTCGAGGGCGCGGACAGTTATGTGATTTACCGGAGCCTCGACGGGGTTTTCGCGAATGCAGTGGATATCGGCACGAGCAGTGCGACGGAGTTCATCGATGAAAACGCCGATCCCGGCACTTCCTTTCACTACTGGGTGGCAGCCGTCGACAGCGGTGTCGAAACCGTCGATGAAGGGATCGCTGCCGAGGGTGAGGCCGGCACGGCGACGACTGATCTCCTCGTCGAGGCGGGAAACGGCTCCTTCCTCGGGGACGACATCATCAATCTCTCCGGGGGAGGGCAAACCCGCGTGGCGAGAATTGATCGCTGGGACCGCCTCACTGTGAGGGTGCGATCGGAGAACGACGGGGTCTTCACCGACTCGATGAACTACGCGGGAATCGGCAAGAATCGTTGCGTCCGGCTCACCTGCCTTCGAACCTCTCCGGATGCGGAGAATCTCACCGCCGCGCTCAGGGTGGGGCTGGCGAGCAGCAGCGCTTTGGAGTCGGGTGGAAGTGAAAGCCTCGAGATCCGCCTGCAACCGGAACGCAACGCTTCGGCCAAAAAGAAGAAACGCTACAAGCTCTCCTATTACTTCCGCTCCATTTCCGGTCTCGATCCGGGAGCGGTGGATGTGGCGAGAGTCAACGTTATCGCCAAGTGAAACCATGGACACCAGGCCCGGCCCGTTTTGCCTTGAACCCTCCCGCACCTCCGGTCATGCTGATCTCCTTTTCGCCGCGGATATGAGAGTGCTGGTAGTGGAAGATCAGGAGCGCATCGCATCCTTCATCGGCAAGGGGCTGAAGGAGCATGGTTTTGTCATCGATGTGGTGCGCGACGGCGACGAAGGCTACGCCCTCGCCCTGACCGAACCCTACGACGCGATCGTGCTCGATGTGATGCTGCCCGGGCGCGACGGACTCAGCATCCTCAAGAACTTGAGAAAGAAGGGCAACGCCGTCCCGGTGATCCTGCTCACCGCCCGAAGTGAACTCGACGAGCGTCTCGAGGGCCTGAATCTGGGCGCCGACGACTACATGACAAAGCCCTTCTACATCGAGGAACTCATCGCCCGCCTCCACACGGTGGTGAGAAGAACCGCCGGAGTCGCGAGTCATCTTCTGCGGGTCGGAGATCTCTCCATGAATCTCGTCACCCGGGTGGTGACCCGCGGTGAAGAGGAGATCCCGCTCTCGGTTCGCGAATTCTCCCTGCTCGAGTACCTGATGCGCTCGCCCGGCCGGGTCCTCAGCCGCACCCAGATCTGCGAGCACGTCTGGAACTACACCTTCGATCCCGACACGAATCTCGTCGACGTCTACATCCAGCGTCTTCGCAAGAAGGTGGACCGGGAACACCCTGACAAACTCATCGAAACGGTGCGCGGTGTCGGCTATCGCATCGGCAAGCCGGACTGAAAGGCCCTGGTCATGTTGCGCTCGCTCCGGATTCGTCTCGCATTGATCTCCATGCTCGTATCGGGCCTGGCGATCGCGGTGCTTGGAATAGTCTCCTGGAGGCTCATGATTCGGGCGGTTCTCGAATCGACCGACGTTCGCCTCGAAGGAGTCGCGAGCCGGCTCATCCGTGACGTGAATCCGTGGTCGGATGAGGAGGCGATGACGGAACTGTTCGATGCGAACCATCGCGAGGAGTTGGAAAGCGGACGACTGGCCATCAGTGCCAGGGACTATTTCGAGGAAGGCGGTCGCGTGATCGCCTCGTCGGGATGGTCGGATGCGATGGAGGCCGCCTTGCCGGACGGTTTCCCTGAGCTCGACCCCGATCCGGTGCGTCGTCCCGAACCGCGACGCGGAGTTCCTCCGCGCGGGAGGCCGGGTCCTCCGGGACCAGGTGGACCGGACGATTTCAGGGAACCTCCGCCCGAGAATCGTCGGGAAGATGATCGTCCTCCTCCTGAGGAACGCAGGGGGGACGATCGTCCGCCTCCTGCAGGACCCGAGGCTTTCGAAGACCGGCCTCCCGAAGGGCCCGACGGTCCCGGGAGAGCTCCGATCCACGGCAACCGGGTCATCGAATACTCGGATGTGGTGGTAGGCGGGGAAACCTGGCGTTTTATCTCGGTGCAGGAGCGAGGTTTCGGGATCCTCGCGGGACTCCATTTTGCCAGGGCAAATCCGGGACTCGAGGAACTGCGCCGGAGCTTTTTCCTGGGGATTCCCCTGGCGGCCCTGCTTGCGGGCCTCGGCGGCTGGCTCGTGGCCGAGCGTGCGATGCGACCCCTCCGACGCATCACCGACACCGCGAGGCGCGTCTCCGTCGAGGCGCTTGACGCGCGAATGCCGGGAGATCCCCACTCCGATCCCGAGATCGCCAAATTGACGGCGGTGCTCAATGCGATGATGGAACGCATCGAGACCGCCTTTGCCCACGCGAACCGGTTCAGTGCCGACGTCTCTCACGAACTCAAGACGCCCATCGCGGTGATGCAGGCGGAGATCGAGACGGCCCTGCGCGAGTGTTCCCCCGGAGGCCGGGAGGAATCGGCCCTGCTCGTCCTGCAGGGGGAACTGGGACGGCTGAAATCGATCATCTCCAGTCTTCTCATGCTCTCGCGGGCGGACGTCGGACATCTCATCCAGAAGCGCGAGCCTGTCGCCCTGAGCGACGAACTCGCGGTGATCGCGGAGGATGCCGAGATCCTCTGCGATCAGGCGGAGGTGGCCTTTGCCGCGGACATCGCCCCGGGGCTCGGTGTCACGGGAGATGCCGTCCTCCTGAGGCAGGCTCTGCTCAACCTTCTCGGCAACGGGGTCAAGTTCAATACCAAAGGGGGTTATGTCAGGATGCGGGCTTGGCGCCAGGGAGACCAGATCCACATCGAGGTCGAGAACTCCGGATCCGGCATCGCCGAGGAGGATCGGGAAAAGATCTTCGAACGTTTCTTCCGCGGGGACCGTTCGCGCTCACGGGACGTCGACGGGTTCGGACTCGGGCTCAGTCTCGCCAAGGTCATCGTCGAGGGGCACGGAGGCCGCCTCTCCCTTCAGGAGACCGTCGGAGAAACGACGTGTTTTGTCGTGACGCTTCCCGCAAGGGATCCATGAGCCCCTATGCGGTGGTTTCGGAGGCTCAACTCGCGACCGCCTGCTTCTGCCGGGCGGGAAGGTGTTTCAGGGCCTTCTCGACGGCGTTCTCGACGGTGAGGCCGTGTTTCGCGCGGAGGATGTCGGGACGACCATGCTCGACGAATTCATCGGGCCAGCCGATGCGCTCGACGGGGCAGGCGATACCGGCATCGTTGAGGTGCTCGATGATCGCGGCGCCGAAACCGTTCATGAGAGTGTGATCCTCGAAGGTCAGGAGGAGTCCGCACTGTCGGGCGAATTTCTCGATGCAGGCGGTGTCGAGGGGCTTGATCCACCGGGGATTGACGAGGGCGACGGAGTAACCCATCTCCACGAGACGGTCGCGGGTCTTTTCCGCCATCTCGAAGAGATTACCGAGTCCGAAAAGGGCGATATCGGTCCCGTCGGCGACGACTTCCGCCTTGCCGATTTCCAGCAACCGGGGCTCGTCCTTCGGCGTTGCTCCGGTGCCGGCTCCACGGGGATAGCGGATCGCGGAGGGTCCTGCGTCGTAATTCGCCATCGTCCAGAGCATGTCGACGAATTCATCCTCGTCCTTCGCCTGCATAAAGATCCAGTTGGGGATGTGCCTCATGTAGCCGATGTCGAAAAGACCATGATGGGTCGGGCCGTCGTCCCCGCTGAGTCCCGCACGGTCCATGCAAAGGCGCACCGGCAGGTTCTGAATGCCGATATCGTGCACGGCCATGTCGTAGGCGCGCTGGAAGAAGGTCGAGTAGATCGTGAGGAAAGGTTTCAG
>JAGRPC010000237.1 GCA_020439925.1 Verrucomicrobiia bacterium
TGAAGTGCTGGTTGGTGCGGAGGTCATTGCCGCTCCCGCTGGAAAGCACGGGGCGCTGGAACTCGGCGGGGATCGGGTTGTCGAAGATCAGTTCGGTGATCTCATCGGCGAGCTTGAGGAAGAGCAAGTAGGTGATCTGCTCGACGTAGTCGCCGTAACCGATCTCCGCGTTCTTGAGGACATGGGGGTAGTGTCCAGACCTCTTGGACCATCCCAGAAGTGTCTGACATCTAGGGGTAAGTTATTGGTCGAGGCGTTTTCGTGTTGCGCACGTTGGGCACTCTGAAATCGGCGGCGATTACTTTCTCTTTTTTGAGCTGTGCGATTACTGGGGCGGCGTGCTGGGCTGTCATTCCTCCTTCGATGCAGAATTTGATGATGTCCGCTTCGTTGCAGAACAGCTGTGCACGAACGGCTTCGGCAAGTGCCTTCTCGAAAGATTGAATCTTCCTTGGCTTCATTTCCTCAAATCCCAACAGAAGCTCATTGCTCCCGATATTCTCCCGTTCGACGTCAAAATTTGCCTCGCCCGCGATCTGGTCATTCTTCCATGCAACCTGCAAAAACTTATGGATTCCAAGTGGGTGCTGGCTACCAAAGATTAGTCCGTAAATATTGCTCCGCTTACGAATCGAAAACTGACCAAGGAATACTTCGTCCTGTCTTGGAACCAGTTTCTTATAGTAGTCGAAGGCAGCTCGATGGACGTGGTAAGAGTCGTCGATGTTGGCAATCTTCTGCTTTATAGAAGGATGCTCCCGGAAACGGTGAAGAGTCGACGAAGACAGGAAAAAAATGAAGTCGGTCGTAGGGAGAGACGTCAATTGGAGGAAAACTGCGTCGCTTACCGCATCCACACCAAACTGATCGATAATTAGTAATTTGGCAGCGCGAGGGTTCTCTAAAGTTGCTTGGAAAGCTTGGAGCGCTGCGCTGAACTCGCGTGGCTTCAAGTCGAGATCCACTCCGGGCACTTCGAGCGATTCCGACGCAATGGTGTTCTGCAACGCCTCGATCTTGGTAGCATCCAAATCGAAAAAATGGGCCGCCTTTCTGACCGCTCCCCATCCTGCGAGAGTCGATTTCTGGTAGTCCTGCAGCTTTCTCAGAATTCGTAGAGGAGACCCTAACACGCCATTGGCATCCATTCCTGGGCCGGCAAAGAAGTCAAAAATGTGGAGCTCTTCGAATGGAGGATCAGGCTGCGACAGGAATACCGGGAGCCATTCCTGAACGTAAAGTTCGAAGATTCTCAGCTTGGTGAGAGTGCCTTCATCGTAGGGCTTGTCGTGGAATTCTTCGCGAGGCATACAGTTATGCTGGCGCTAGAGTGGCGATCAGTTCTCGGCGCCTTTCGAGCGACGCAACTTCGTGACAGGACGGCTTCGGGAACTCGTCATAGGTTCGACCATCCAGAGTTCGGCCATTGAGGCTCTTTCGAACGCCGCCCCATTGTTTAAAGAAGAAGGGAACCCTAGCAGATCGGCACTGCTTCCGAATACTTCGGACCCATTCCTTCTTGAGCGGACGAGCACCGTGCCCACTCTCTCCCCCCACGATTACCCAATCCACCCCTGAAAGATCAAACTCTCCAAGATCTTCGAGTAAGGGTTCGATTGAGAGGAAGGAACTTGCAGCTTTAGCGGCACGCAATTTGTCAATCCTAGGAAGGCCGAATCTTTGGTCTTCAACGCTAACACCCCACCAAACGTGTTGTGCTGATGCTACATCCTTCAACCTAGTCGTGAGCAGCCGTTGAAGACGATCGGCTCGCTTCGTGAGCACCTGATAAGTGTGCCAATTGGCGGCCAGCATCACATCACAAACCTGCTCGATGTAGGAGTCGTCGACGTCCTCGTGGAAGAGATCACTCATCGAGTTTACGAAGATCTTTTGCGGCCGAGACCACCGAATCGGATCTCCCAGCTTCTCAGGGACAATTCGAAGATCGAAACCGAATTCGAATGGGTGTCCCGGGACACCGCGGAACCGCTCCGCAAATGTTTCAGCGTAGCAATGCTTACACCCGGGGCTGACCTTCGTGCATCCGCGGACCGGATTCCACGTGGCGTCAGTCCATTCAATTTTGGAATTCGTGCTCATTTGTTCAAAAGAACTATATCAGGCTATGGTCGTTTTGAAAGTTCAAAGTTGGCTGAAGAATGCTGCGGCCAGAGCAGATTGGCCGAGGCGGTTGGATCGGGTGATTTGGCAGTTGAATTTGGGCTTCGAGGTGTTCGATGCCGGTGGTGCGGGCTTCGACTGCGGAGACAATTTGGTGTTGTTCGGCGATCGAACTGAAGGTGAAACCGGCCTTCTTGGCCTCGACGACCCCGAGGGCCTTGCCGACGACTAAAAGGACATAATCCGCGGGACCGCCCTGCGACTGGAATTCAGGGACAGCGACGCCGCGGGAGGCGGAGAGGTTGAGTTGGTCCAGACCTTGAACCATCCCGCCCGCCGCCGCCAACTGGACGTCGATGTGTTGACGGGCGAGTTGTTCGGGAAGGGCAGGCATGAATGAGGTCAAAAACTCGTCGTGCGGCGGGAAGGCTGGAAAACTACCAAAACTGAGATCAGAGGCTAACAAAATCGCACCCAGCTTCCAATCGGGAGCCTATCGTGGTTTCCTCGCGCAGAAGCGCCTCAGCTTCCCATCGACATTTCCGTCCGGAGTCGTGAGACTCCGGGAAATGAAGATGCCGCTTCTGATTCTACCCTCTCTGGTCGCGCTCCTGACCCTCTTTGGTCCGGTTGAGGCCGGGGCCGAACCTCTTCTCGCCGGGGTCGCCAAGGTCGAGATCACCCATCAGGATCATCCGGCGAAGGAGAATCCGCCGATGGTGAGGGCGCTCGTTCTTTCGCAGGGCGGAACGCATGCGGTGATCGTCGCGATCGATGCGGTGGCCATTGCCGAGATCGGGTCGATCCGCGATCCGTTCCTCGCCGAGGTGCGCGCGGCGCTGCAGGTGGACCTGGGGATCCCCGGTAACTCGCTCGTGGTGAACGCGAGTCATTGTCATGCCCTCGTGTCACCGGACATGGCGGAGCGAACGGTGAAAGCCGTCACCGAGGCCTGGAAGTCCCGTGTCCCGGTGAAGGCGGGCGCAGGAACCGGCTACGAGGACAGCATCATGGAGAACCGGCGCCTCAAGCTGAAGAGCGGCAAGGAAGCCGACGTCCGTCACGCCTACGCGCTGCCCTTCGACGACGAGGTCGCCTCGATGGGTCCGATCGATCCGGAGATCGGGCTGCTGCGCTTCGACCGCATCGACAACGGAGAGCCGCTCGCGGCGGTGTTCCAGTTCGCCGTGCATCCCATCATGGGAGTGCCGGATGGCAGCAACGGGGCGGACCTGAGTGGCTTCGCGGCGCAAACGATCGAGGCGAATCTCGGAGACGGCACGGCCACGGCCCTTTTCCTGCAGGCTTGCGGGGGCGACATCAACCCGGCGTTGTACAAGTCGGTCGACCTGCCGCGCGACGGGAAAAACCTGGGAATGCGGCTCGGTTTGAGCGCTTTGTCAGGACTCCGCGACATCGAGACCCAGGCCGAGGTGCCACTCGCGATCGCGAGCGAGACCCTGACCTTGCCCCGCGCCGACCACGGACCGCGGATCGACGCGATGGAAAAGGAAATCGATGAACTCACCGTGGCGCTCAAGGGCACCACCCTGAATTTCGAGACCTTTCTTCCGCTCTACGTGAAGTATCACCTCAACGCCGACTATCCCTCCGAGGTCGCGGGGCGTTACCTGCAGGACGAGTTGATCGGGCGCAATGACTGGAAAAGCCAGGATGCCGGCAACCGCGCGGCGATGGAGGCCTACCTGCGCAACATCCGCACCATGGAGGAACTGACCCGGAAACAGATCAACCTCAACCTGCTCTCGCGTCACCAGGCGCGGCGCGCCGAGCTGGGCGAGACGGTGTCGGCCGAGGTGATGAGTCTCCGGATCGGCGACTTTCGCCTCGTCACCTTTCCCGCGGAGCTGACGGTCGAGATCGGCCTGGACTTGAAGAAGAAGTCACCCCATCCCCTGAGCTTTGTTTCCGGTTACACGAACGGTTACCTCTATTACGCCCCGACGAGGGAGCAGGCGAAGAATCGGGGCAACGCCCAGGAGGACAGCGATTGCCTGCTCGCCCCGGAATGGCAGGAGATCTTCGAGGCGACGGCCTTGCGGCTGTTGGCGCAGTGAAGGTAGCCGAATCACCGCGAAGGTAGCCGCGACCGGCCCGGTCGCGGAATGAGGATCGAACGATCGTGCGGGCCGCGCGATCCTACCCTTCACTTCGCGATCTTCTCGTCGTCGCCGTGCGAGGCATCGTCGGCTTTCCACTTACCACCCTTCTGCGAGGCGAGGAAGGCGACGAGGTCGCGGAAGTCCCGTGGCGGCAGGGCGGCGGCAATCGGAGGCATCGCCGAAACCGGCGGGGCGATCGAGGCGATCTCGTTGCGGGCGATGGTGCGCTCGCTGTTGTCGAGCCCGATCACGGTCACCTGTTCGGGCGTTTCCCTGGCGAGGCGCCCGATGACGGATTCGTTGTTCTTCAGCGAGACGGTGGTCATGCCGTAACCGGCCGCGATTTCCGCTCCCGGATTGGCGACGGACTCGAGGATTTTTTCACGCGCGAGCCGTTTGCCGACATCGCGGAGGTCGGGCCCCTGCACTCCGCCCTTGTCGCCGCCTTCGCCGCCGACCTTGTGGCACTGGAGGCAGGC
>JAGRPC010000238.1 GCA_020439925.1 Verrucomicrobiia bacterium
GTGGGCTGGGAACCCGGCTTCACCATCATGGACCGGGAGGACCAGAAGGAGCTCCTCTCCGGCGCGGTCGAGGAAAGCGGGATCGACACCAAGGCGGTGCGCTTTCCCAAACCCGAGGTCCTCGCCGACCTTTTCAGTCTTTCCGTCAACACCGGCGAGCCCCTCGACGAGATCGTCGGACGCCGCTATCCCTACTTCCGTCACCTCGTCCCGCAGATCGAGTCGCTTCAGGAGCGATACGAGCGGAAGAAACGCGAGACCAACTCGATGGACTTCGACGACCTCCTCGAGAAACCCCTGCGCCTTTTCCGTGACCGAGCCGACATCCTCAGGCTCTACCAGCAGCAATTCGAGTGGATCCTCGTCGACGAGTATCAGGACACCAACCTCCTCCAGGCCGAGTTCATCGACCTGCTCGCCGCCCCCCAGAACAATGTCATGGTTGTCGGCGACGACGCCCAGTCGATCTACTCGTGGCGCGGAGCCGATTTCACGAACATCCTCGAGTTCCCCGAACGCTACGAAGGGGCGAGGAAATATGTCATCGAGACCAACTACCGTTCGGTCCCCGAGATTCTTACCCTCGCCAACGCCGCGATCGCCCCGAACTCGAAACAGTTCCGGAAGGACCTCGCGCCGGCGAGGCCCGATCGTGAATCCCTTCCGGCACTCGTGCCCGTGCAGGACCCGGGCACCCAGGCGGCCTTCGTGGCGCAACGCATCCTCGAGCTGCGCGACGACGGGATCGAGCTGAACGAGATCGCCGTGCTCTACCGGGCCCATTTCCATGCCATGGAGGTCCAGCTCGAGCTGACCAAGCGTGGTATTCCCTTCATCATCACGAGCGGTCTGCGGTTTTTCGAGCAGGCGCACATCAAGGATGTCGCCGCCTTCATGAAGCTGGTCTTCAACCGCCGCGACGAGGTTGCCTTCAAGCGCCTCGTGCGCATGCTCCCCGGAGTCGGCAACAAGGGCGCCGACAATCTCTGGCGGGAGTGGTCTGCCGGCGATTTCGCCGGCGCCCCGACGGTCCTCAATTTTTCCGAAGCCCTCCTCAAGTTCAAGGTTCCCGCCAAGGCCAGGTCGGGATGGGAACAGTTCGCCTACACCCTCGACGAACTCGTCGACGGAGGAGGCCATCCGAAACCGCCCGCGGCCATGATGCCCTCCATCCTCGGGGGAGTTTACGAGGACTACATGAAGGGCAAGTTCACCAACTTCGACAACCGCCGGCAGGATCTTCTCCAGCTCGAGCGCTACGCCGAGCGCTTCGACGATCTCGGTGAATTCCTCAGCCAGCTCAGCCTCCTCGCCGGGCAGGACGCCGTTGAGGCCACCGCCAACCAGCCGGACAAGGAGTGTGTCTGCCTCAGCTCCGTGCACCAGGCCAAGGGGCTCGAGTGGAAAGTCGTCTTCTGCGTCTGGCTGGCCGACGGCATGTTCCCCAACAGCCGGGTCATCGATGACGACAACGACGACCAATCCGGGCTCGAGGAGGAACGTCGCCTTTTTTACGTGGCCGTGACCCGGGCCAAGGACGAACTCTATCTCACCTACCCGCTCCTCTGGCACGGCTCCTTCACCGGTGACGTCATCCAGCGCCCCTCGCGCTTTCTCGACGAGATCCCCGTCGATCT
>JAGRPC010000239.1 GCA_020439925.1 Verrucomicrobiia bacterium
CTCATAATCCCTTGGTCCAGGGTTCAAATCCCTGCGGGCCCACCTTCTGGTTAACAGGTAGCGGTGAACCCGGAGCGTGCGTGGGTTCTGCTCAGGCCTCGTTCCCCGAAGGAAGAAAAATCCCGGGCAAACGGACGGGGCGTCGGGTTTCCCGGGAAAGGCAGGCGTGGATCGTGTAGCCCTCCGCCAGAAGGGTCTCTCCGCGCCGCACCTCGCAGCAGGCGCGGACCCTCGTGCGGCCCTCCAACTCGAACCACCCGTGAATTTCCAGGAGGTCGTCGTAGAGAGCCGGCTGCAGATACCGGCAGTGGGCCTCGATCACCGGGAGAAGGATCCCCTCGGACTCCATCTCCCGATAGGTCAGGCCCAGGGATCGAAGCGCCTCATTCCGGGATCGCTCGAAGTAGATGAGGAAGTTGGCGTAATAGACGATGCCCATCTGATCCGTATCCGCATAGGGGACCCGATAGGTGAGTTGAGTCGTTGAAGTCCGAGGCATTGCCATTTCCTGGTGAGGGTTTCGATTTTCGGGCCGTGGTCACCTGGTGGAACCCGGATCGCCTTCGTTGAATTTTTTTCACGGATTCCGACCCGGAGTCGGCCTGGGCAAGTTGAAATGGGTCATGATAGCGCGCTCCTCGCTTCTGTCACGAGCAGGACGTGCCAAGTTGCCGTCAAAGGGTGCGAAGGGGTATCCGAAGTCTTCGACTGCTGGGCTTCCCAGGCCGGATATGGAGGGTTCCCCGATCAAAGAAGTCGCCGGGACAGTCGGACGAGCACGGTTCTGATCAGGAAATCAGGAAATCAGGGAGTCAGGATGACGCGAAGGCGAACGAAGGTCTTCGGGGGACTTCCGGGTGGGATCGTGTAGCTGATCGTTGGGGATGGATCCCCGGCCGCCTGCGTGACTCTCGCGGTCCACGATCCCGGGGCCAGGGTTTCGGAACTTTCGATGACCCAGGAGACATCACCGTTGGCGATGGCGGAGGCACCCTTGGTGAAGGTGATGACATTGCCGGACATGACTTCCGGGGGCGCGTCGGGGGCGAGGGCATTTGTGCCGAGGCCGTATTCCAGGAGATTGGTGAGGCCATCCTTCTCTTCGTCATTGGTGGCAAGGGCCCCGGTAATGCCCTGGCTTCTGGTCCATGAGAGGTAGTTTTCGGTGACGGTGACGAGGAAGGTCTCGGACACACTCGAAATGCCGTCGCCGAGGGCGAGCGTGATCTCCGCCGTGCCCGTCAGTCCGAAGACCGGGGAAACGGTGACGGTTCGATTGGCGCCGGTGCCGCCGAAGATGATGCCGGTGACGGGCACCAAGGTGGTGTTGGAACTGCTTCGGGTGAGGGTGAGCGCGTCGGCATCGGTCTCGTTGTCGCCGATGGTGAACGACAAGGCTCCCGTGTTGCTGCCGGAGGGAATCGTGAGATCGTCGATCGTGGAAATGGTGGGAGCCGTGTTGGTGAACACCTCGAGCTCGAGGTCGTTTCCATTGAGTTGCAGGGTGGCGGTGAACCCTCCGATGGAGCCCGTGAGGTTCGCGGAGTCGAGCGAGCCGATGAACCCTCCGCTGGTGATGAGCTTGTAAGTGCCCGTCTGCAGGCCACCGAGGTTGGTGAAGGCAAACCGATCGAAGCCGAGGGTGCCGGCTCCGAGGTTGACGGTTCCGGAGACCGCGATCCGGTCATTGGAAGCGGCAAGGGAATCGAGTTCGAAAAGGAGCGTTCCTTCTCCGGCCGTGGAAAGATCGAGAGACCCCGTGATCGACAGCTGTCCTGCCGAGTTGCCGGGAGAGACAAGGGCGGTTCCGCCAACGGTCACGTTGCCGGTGACGGTGCCGCTCCCCTTGAGGGTCTGTCCCGCCGCCACCACCAGCCTCGCCGAAGTCAATTCACTGACGTCCAGAAAGGCCCCGCCGAAGATTTCGATGCTGGCCGAGTTGGTGAGGTTGTTGGCGAACGGACCGGAGAGAGCCAGTGTGCCCGCATTGACCTTGATGTCCCCGGAGAACGTTTTCATACCGGAGAGAGCCAGGGTTCCATTTCCTTTCTTCGTCAGGAGGAAGTCTCCCTGAAAGTCGGAATCGATCGTGAGATCGCCTGTGCCGCCGATCGACGTCGAGGAGCCCAGAATCACGGCGGACAAATTTGCGGTGGCCGTGGTCCCGGTTCCGCTGCCGAAGGAAACGACCGGCTCCTCAGTGTAACCGCTGCCGGGGTTCGTCACGGTGATGCCGCTGACGGTGAAGTTGGTGTTGTTCCCGGAACCGGTGGGATTCGTGCCCGCGGTCGAGACGGTCCCTCCGCTGAAGGAAAGGTTGGGGGCGGTGGTGTATCCAACGCCTGGATTGGTGATGGTGATGCCCGAAACGACCCCTCCGGTGAGCACGGCGGTCGCCGTTGCGCCGCTGCCGCCGCCGCCGCTGATGGCGACGGACGGCGGGGCGGAATATACCGTGGTGCCGCCATCGATGGTGAAACTGGCTGCGGTCACGCCAAGCGAGGCCGTCGCCGTGGCTCCCGATCCGGTACCGCTGATGGTCACCGAGGGCACGGAGCTGTGGGTGCCTCCCGCGGTGGTGGAAATCGAGGACACGACTCCTCCCGCGATGCTGGCTGCAGTCGCACTGTTGTTGACGAGGGCACCGTTTGCACCCACACCGGCGCCGCGAATCGTCAGCACTTCATTGATGCCCTGTTGTCCATTGAGATCGAGGGTGGCGCCTCCGTTGACGTTCGTGCCACCGGTCGCCGTTCCCAGGTTGAGTCCACCATGCCCAAGCGCGCTCGCATGTCCGAGGCGCAGCGTTCCCACGCCGACGGTGGTGGTTCCGGAATGTGAGTTCGACCCGGAAAGGGTCCAGTTGCCGGCTTCGGTCTTGGTCACGGCGAGGACTCGGTTGCCGCTTCCGTTCTGGATGACCCCATTGCAGAATCCGGCGCCCGAGCCCGCGAGCACGAGGGTTCGATTGGTGGTGTTCGGGGCGATGGTGCCCTCGAGGGTGAGCGAGTCGGCAAGGACGACGATTCTCGTGTTTCCTCCTCCGGAGGCGCAGGTGATGTTGCCTCGGAGGATGTTGTTGCCCGCCTCGTTGAAGATCGCACCGGACGTATTGCTGGTCGTGTAGCGAATGCTTTCGGGAAGGTCGATATCCCCGCCGCTGCCGTCGAGCCGCAACTGGGGGTTCCCCGCGGTTCCCGCGCTCAAGGTGATGGTCTTGTTTCCGGCCGGCACGGTGGTGCCGAGTGCGCTGCTGTTGGTAATCCGCAGGGCACCGGAAGAGATGGTGACGCCGCCGGTGAACGAGTTGGCGCCGCTCAGCACGACGGTGCCTTCATTGATGGGACAATGGATCGTGATCCCTCCCGTGCCGCTGATGTTGCTCGGCACGAGCAGCGTGCCGGTGCGATCAAAGCGCAGGGAAGCGTTGTTGATCACCTCGCCGGCGGGCAGGGTGCCTGCATCGCCGTCGTTGCCAATCTGCAAGGTGCCCGCACTGATCAGGGTGCTGCCGAGGTAGGTGCTTTCGCCGGCAAGGATGAGCCTGCTCGACCCCGTCTTCGTGAGACCGCCTGCGCCGCCGATTCCGCCGCTCAGGATGAAGGTTGCGGTGCCGTTGCCCTGCACCGAGGTGTCGTCGTCGAGGATGAGCGGGGCGCTCACATCGTAGGTGAGGCCCGTTCCGTTGGTCGCGGTCAGGTTGATCGCCGGATAAAGGGTGGTCTCGCGACGCAGGAGGATGGAATTACCCTCGATCGAAATGGTCGTCGTGCCGGTGGTCGGTCCCGTGCCACCCAGCGTGAGCACATTGAGGGCGTGACCGTCGGCAGTGTCGTTGTTCGAGGTGATCGTTCCTGAGGCAAGAGTCTGTCCTGTGAAGAACTCCACCGTGGAAAAACGGCTGTTCGGCGGTGGCGAGTTGCCGGTCCAGTTCGCCCCGTTGCTCCAATGGAGAGGGCCTCCAGTTGTTGTGGCATTCCAAACGGAGGTGCTCGGCGGTGCGCCATCGACGAGAACATCGAACATCGTGGAAGTCCCGGCGGATCCATCGCTGGCAGTGAGTGTGACCGTTGCCGATCCCGCGGTGGCGGGCGTCGGTGTGAGGGTGATGGTGCGCTCTCCCCCGAGTTGCACGGTGCCACCGAGGCGGTCGAAGGTCACGGTGTTTGCGGAATTCGGAGTCTTGCTCGTTACGGCAAGTCCGACCGTATTCGACGATCCGCTGAAGGCCACGGTTTGAGTCGTGCCGATGGGCTGCCAGGCACCGGCCACCCCGTCGATGTCGACGGCGTAGTAGGCGTTGAACTGGTTGCCGGCGCGCACCAGGCGCAGCCAGCACGGTGCAGCGATCCAGTTGACGGTGCCGTTGACCTCCGCAGCGACCCCGTCCACACTACGGTAGTGGAAGGCCACGCCATTGGACGGAGTGACGAGGGCAAAGGCGTAGGGAGAGGTGTCGGTGTCCGCCTCGCGCATCATCACGCCGGCCTTCGCATCGACATTGGAAAAATCCATGCTCACGATCCTGGCGATGATTTCGCCGTCTCCGTTCAGGTCCTGCCGTGTCCAGCGAAACTGGTCGGCCGTTCCCCCGATGTCGGTGCCTGCGCCGGCGATGATGAAGGTGCCGTGATCCTGGGTGAAGGAACCTGCAGTGGTGGGGGAACCGATGTTCCCGCCGACCCATGCAGGCGGCGCGGCGCTGGCAACGATCCCGCCGAGGGGAAGCACTGAGGGATTCGATGTCGCGACACTGACCGTGAGATTGCGATCCTCCGACTCGGCGTCGCTGACAAGGAAGGGGAAGGGCACGGTAGTCGTGCCGACCGGGATGACCAAGTCGGGGATGCCGCTGATGGAGGGCGCCTGATTGGTCCCCGTGACCGTCACGTTGACCGTGGCGCCTGTGGTCAGTCCGTTGTAGGACCGTGTGCCCATGTGCGCGAGGAACCAGGATTCCTGCCGGTTGTTGAGTCCGCTCTGGAGGACCACGTCGTCGAGCGACCCGTCCAGCCAGCGTTCGGGATTCACGCTCGTGCTGTTGTGCCCTCCAACCGAGAAGGCCGCAGACTGACTCACGTCCATCGCCACCGAGGACACCGATCCCGCGAGGAAACCGTCGAGGTAGAGCGCCAGATTGCCCGAGTTCGTCGAGGTGCGGTCGTAGGTGAGGGTCACGTGGTGCCATTCGCCGACGGGGACGTCCGGCCCGACAATCTCCTTCTCCAATCCGGCGGATCCATATTTCCTGACTTTGAGAGAGTCGCTGCCGGCAGGGAAGTAGAGCTGCAGACTCGAATCCGGCCCGAAGCCGGTGCCCGCTCCAAGGTAGAGGATAAAATCGTCCGACGAGCTGCTCGTGCGGTTGACCCAGGTCGAGAAGGACCAGTCCGAATCGTTGTAGTTCAGATCGGTCGAGGCCAGCGTGCGCCGAACGCGTGCCCCTCCCGAACCCGTTTCACTGAGGCCGAGGGATTGGGAGTCGTAGGGCGCTACCAGTGGCGGAGTTTCGGGACTGTAGGAATATTCACCGCCCACACCTCCGACCTCCAGCGTGCCTGTGCGGTTGAAGTTCGAGACATCGGTGCTCTTCGCATCGGTGGATACATCGGGCGGTTCGAAGTCGTAGAGCATCAGCGTGCGCGGGCCGAGCGACTGGTCCCGGGCGACGAGACGGAACGATGCGGCCCCGTTGAAATCCGGCGTAGGTGTGAACCGTGCGGTGCGCCCGTCCGGGAGTATCGTCACCGAGCCGTTGCGAGCTCG
>JAGRPC010000240.1 GCA_020439925.1 Verrucomicrobiia bacterium
GGGGCTTGAGTAGCGCCCTTACCTATGGGGACCAGAGCTGTATTGATGTTTGCCGGACAAGGCGCCCAGACTGTCGGAATGGGGCGTGATCTCGCGGAGCGTTTTGAATCCGTCCGAGACCTCTTTGCCCGAGCGGACGAGCAGCTCGGATTTTCCCTCACTCAAAAGATGTTCGAGGGACCCGCTGCGGAACTGACGCGAACCTCGATTTGCCAGCCTGCTCTCTACGTTCACGGTCTCGCCTGCCTCGAGCTTCTGAAATCGAAGGTTCCGGACCTCGAAGTCGCGGGATGCGCCGGGCTTTCGCTGGGCGAATTCACCGCACACGCCGCCGCCGGCACTTTTTCGTTCGAAACCGGACTCGATCTTGTGGCCAAGCGCGGAGTGTTCATGGAAGAGGCGACCTCGCAGGTGGAGGGTTCCATGGCCGCGTTGATCGGAGGCGAAGAAGCCGATGTCCGGGCCCTGGCGGCAGCTTGCGATGTCGATGTCGCCAACCTCAATGCACCAGGACAGATCGTCGTTTCGGGGAAAAAGGAAGGAATCGCCCAGGTCATCGCCGTCGCGCAGGACCACGGCATCCGTATCGCCCAGGAACTCGACGTGGCCGGGGCCTATCATTCCCGTCTCATGATGCCGGCTCAGGTCAAGCTCGCGGAGGTGCTGCGCGGGACCGACTTTCAAACGCCCGCGGTGCCCGTGGTCTGCAACTTCGAGGCCCGGGAGGTCAGTGGAGCCGACGAAATCCGCCAGACGCTCGAGGCCCAGGTGAGCGGTTCGGTCCGCTGGAGCGAGAGCATCCAGCACTTTATCGGAAAGGGTGAAACTCTCTTCATCGAGCTGGGTCCCGGCAGGGTTCTCGCCGGTCTCATGCGTCGCATCGACCGCAACGCCAAGGCCCTGAGCTTTTCCGACGTCGAGAGTTTCGAAAAGACCCTCGCCGAATTGTCCGCCTTGTGAGTTCCGGCGAAGCCGGGCTGGGTGCGGATTTTCTTCGTTGTTTTCCGTTCTCCTCTTCCGGTCCATGTCCCGTCTCCTCGCTTTTCTCACCGCGGCTTTTCCGCTCTGGATTCTTCTCTGCAGCGGGCTGGCCCTCGTTGAGCCGGGAATCTTCACCTGGTTTCGGGGCCCCTGGATCGTCTGGGGACTGGGAGTCATCATGCTGGGAATGGGGCTGACCCTGACCTTCGAGGATTTCAAGGCGGTGCTGTCCCTGCCCCGGGCCGGCGTGGTCGGAGTGGTCTGCCAGTTCGTCTTCATGCCGGCGCTGGGCTGGGGAGTGGCCACGCTGCTCGGTCTGGCCAAACTGGATCCGAGTCTGGCCGCCGGTCTCATCCTGGTTGCCTGCTGCCCTGGCGGAACGGCCTCGAATGTCATCGCTTATCTTGCCCGGGCGAATGTCGCGCTATCGGTGATGATGACGACGGTTTCGACCTTTGCCGCGATCGCCCTGACGCCTCTGCTGACGAAATGGCTGGCCGGAGCGATTGTCGAGGTGGACGCCTGGAAGCTCTGTTTCGACACGGTGAAGGTGGTGCTCGTTCCGGTGCTCGCGGGATTGCTCCTGAATCATTTCGTGCCCGGCTTGAGCCGACGCGTCTCCGCTGCCTCTCCCCTTGTCTCCGTGGTCGCCATCGTCATGATCGTCGCGAGCATCATCGGTCAGAACCGCGAACTCGTCCTCGGTTCCGGTTGGCGCCTGCTCGCCGCCCCGGCCCTGCTCCATGCCGGAGGTTTCCTCCTCGGTTACCTCGCGGCAAGGATACTGCGGCTCGCCGAACCCGATGCACGCACCGTCTCGATCGAGGTGGGAATGCAGAATTCCGGACTCGGAAGTGTGCTCGCCAAGAACAGCTTCCCCGGAACGGCGGCTCCGGTTCCCTGCGCCATCAGCGCGGTGTATCACAGCCTGATCGGCAGCTTCCTCGCCGGATTCTGGCGATGGAAAGGCTTTCGGGAGCCCAATCGGTGATTCGACGATATGAGGAGTGATGGGCTCCGATCCCCGTCATTCCTTCGCGGTGCCTCCGCCCGAGTTGCCCAGTTCCGCATATTCCGGCGGGAGGGCGGGGCGGAAACGATTCTTGTCGATGGCTTTCATGTAGGCCTCCACTGCCGAAACCTGACCCTCGAGCATCTTTCTCCAGATCGCGTCGTCCATGAACTGCATCCCGTATTCCTTGCCGCCGGTGATGATGTCGTAGAGCTTCTGGGTCGAGCCCTCGCGGATCACGGAGCTGACGGCCGGAGTGGAAACGAGAATCTCGTTCACCGCGACCCGGCCCTCGGTGTCGCAACGGCGCAGGAGAAGCTGCGCGACGACCCCGCGGAGAGACCCGGCGAGCATGGTGCGCACCTGGGCCTGCTGGTCGGAAGGGAACACGTCGACGAGACGGTCGACGGTCTTGCGGGCGTTGTTGGTGTGCAGGGTTCCGAAAACAAGCAGTCCCGTTTCCGCCGCGGTGAGCGCCAGCGAGATGGTCTCGAGGTCGCGCATTTCGCCCACGAGGACGATGTCGGCATCTTCCCGGAGCGAGGCCCTCAGACCGTCGGCGAACGAGGGGCAATGGATGGGCACCTCGCGTTGCGAGATGGTACTCTTCTTGTTGTTGTGCACGAATTCGATCGGCTCCTCGACCGTGATGATGTGGCGGGCGTAGGTGCGATTGATGTAGTCGATGAGAGCTGCCAGGGTCGTGGATTTGCCCGATCCGGTGGGACCGGTCACGAGGACGAGACCGCTGCGCATGTCTCCGAAGTTCTCGATCGTCTTCGGCACCCCGAGGTCGTCGATCGTCTTGATCTTCGTGGGAATGAGACGAAAGACGGCGCCCAGGCCGTTGTTCTGCTTGAAGTAGTTGCAGCGGAAACGCGACTGGGCGTCCATCTCGTAAGCGAAGTCGAGGTCGCCTTTTTCGAGGTAGCGCTCGTAAGCCTTCGGGTCGCAGATTTCACGAAGCATGTAGTCGAGGGTTCCGTGTTCGAGGACACCCTCGGCGATGGGGGAAATGGCGCCGTGGGCGCGCATTTTCGGGGGCTGGCCCTCGCTGAGGTGCAAGTCGGAACCGCCCGAGGCGATGAGGTGCTGGAAATACTGGTCGATGACAGCCATGGCAGAAAAGGAGAGAGTGAAAGTTCGATGGAATCGTGGAAAGCGTAGAGGACCTCAGGCGCCGATGTTTGCTTTCAGGGTGCCTGGATCGATGGCTCGTCCCATTGCTTCCTCGCGCGAGATGATGCCGTCCTTGTAGAGTTTGGCGAGGGCGTCGTCCATCATGATCATACCGACGTTCTTGCCGGTCTGCATGACGCCGGGCAGCATGAAGGTCTTGCCTTCGCGGACAAGGGCGGAAACCGCCGGGGTGTTGACGAGGAGTTCCAGAGCCAGTTCCCGCCCGGTGCCGTCCTTTCGGGGGACGAGTTGTTGCGAGATGATGCCGCGGAGGGACTCCCCGACCATGATACGGATCTGCTCGCGCTGCTCCGTGGGGAAGACGTCAAGAACCCGGTCGAGGGTTCTCGCCGCGCTCCCGGTGTGCAGGGTCGCGAGGACGAGGTGACCGGTTTCCGCCGCGGTGATGGCGAGCGAGATGGTCTCGAGGTCGCGCATTTCACCGACCATGATGATGTCGGGGTCTTCCCGGAGGGCAGCCCGCAGGGCATGGGAGAAACTCTCGGTGTGGGTATGGACCTCGCGCTGGTTCACGTGGCAGTTTGCCGATTCGATCACGTATTCGATGGGATCCTCGAGAGTGATGATGTGGTCGTTGCGCTGGTGATTGATCTCGTTGATGAGGGCGGCGAGGGTCGTCGACTTGCCCG
>JAGRPC010000241.1 GCA_020439925.1 Verrucomicrobiia bacterium
CTCGAGGCCCTTGGCCTTCCCACCGGCGACGCCGAGGTCGGGCAATGCCGGGAGATCCGCGGAGCCGGCCATCTCCGCGAGGTGGTCATGGTCGACCAGTCGCCCCTCGCACGGACGCCGCGCTCCACGCCCGTCGTATACACCGGCCTTTTCGAGACGATCCGCAAGCTCTTCGCCGATTCGCCCGACGGGAAGGCCCGCGGACTGACCCCCGGTTACTTTTCCTTCAACAGCGGCGCCGGGCGATGCGGACGCTGCATGGGGAACGGGTTCGAGAAGGTCGAGATGCAGTTCCTCAGCGACCTCTTCGTGACCTGTCCCGAATGCGAGGGCAAACGCTACACTCCCGAGGCTCTCGAGATCCAGCTCGTGGAAAGGAATCTCCACGAGGTCCTCACGATGACGGTTCGCGAGGCCATCCCCTGGTTCTCCGCGATGGAGGGAAAGCCGCCCGCCTCCGTCGTCTCGGGCCTCGAACTCCTCGCGGAGGTCGGACTCGGATACCTGCGTCTCGGGCAACCCCTCAACACGCTCTCGGGCGGCGAGAGCCAGCGTCTCAAGCTCGTCGGACACCTCCTCGCCAAGCCCTCGCGCAAGGCGCCCGACGGGAAGACCTCGCTCCTCATCTTCGACGAACCGACCACGGGACTGCATTTCGACGACACCGCGATGCTACTGAAGATGTTCGACCGTCTCGTCGTGGCGGGCGACTCCGTCATCGTCATCGAGCACAATCTCGATGTCATCGCCAATGCCGATCACGTCATCGACCTCGGACCGGAGGCGGGGGTGAACGGCGGCGCACTGGTCGTGTGCGGCACGCCGGAGGAAGTGGCGGCCTGCCCGGAGTCGCGGACCGGGCAATACCTGGTTGATCGCTTGCCGGTGTGCGGCAGTCGGCCCGCGAAGCGGTCGCGCAGGGTTGCCGAGGCTCCCGCCACCGAATACCGAACCCCGGTCACCAATCACCGCAGGGAAAGCGCAAACGTGATTTCCCTGCACGGCGCACGCGAAAACAATCTCAAGCACCTCGATCTCGACATCCCCCGCGAGCAGTTTGTCGTCCTCACGGGCCTGAGCGGATCGGGAAAATCGACCCTCGCCTTCGACATCCTCTTCGCCGAGGGGCAGCGCCGCTTCCTCGACAGCATGTCGACCTATGCGAGGCAGTTCGTCGAACAGATGGAGCGCCCCGACATCGACCTCATCACCGGGCTCCCCCCCACCGTCGCCATCGAGCAGCGCATCTCGCGCGGCGGCGGCAAGTCGACCGTGGCCACCGTCACAGAGGTCTGGCATTTCCTCCGACTCCTCTTTGCCAAGCTGGGCCGTCAATACTCCCCGGACACCGGCAATCCCGTGGAGAAGCAGACACCCTCGGCCATCGTCACACGGCTCCTCGCCGAGGCGGCAAAGAAGGGCCGCACCGTCCGCGTCATGGCCCCGCTCGTGCGCGCCCGGAAAGGTTACCACACCGAGGTCGCGGAATGGGCGGCGAAGCAGGGCTACACCTCCCTCCTCGTCGACGGGGGCATCATCGCCGTCTCCGATTTCAAGCGACTCGAACGTTTCCGGGAACACCACATCGACGTCATCGTCGGCGAGCTCAGGGAGAAGATGCCCGCCGCCGAAGTCCTCGAGCTGGTCGAGACGGCCCTTCGCCTCGGCAAGCGCACCCTGCGCTTCTTCGACGCGGAAAACCGGGTCCACGTCATGAACACGGAGATGGTCGACCCCGAGACGGGACGATCCTTCGAGGACCTCGATCCGCGGCTTTTTTCCTACAACTCACCGCACGGCTGGTGCCCCGTCTGCCGGGGATATGGCACGGTCGAGAAGCGGCCCCACGGCCTCGACGAGCGCGACGCCGAATCCGTGCTCGACGCCGAGCTGCGGGAAGAACTCCGCCGCTCCCGCGCCGACGAGAGCGACACCGAAACCTGTCCGTCCTGCGACGGAACCCGCCTGAACGAGGTCGCCCGGCACGTCCGCATCGGCGACCTGGCCATCACCGACCTCGCGCGGCTCTCCGTCGCCGCCGCCCGCGAGGTCGTCGCGGGATTCTCCTTCGACCGGCACGGTTCCCTCATCGCCCGCGACATTCTCCCCGAGATCACCCAGCGCCTCCGTTTCATGGAGGAAGTCGGGCTCGGCTACCTGCAGCTCGACCGCTCCGCCACGACACTCAGCGGCGGGGAAAGCCAGCGCATCCGCCTCGCCGCCCAGCTCGGATCGAATCTTCGCGGGGTCCTCTACGTGCTCGACGAACCCACCATCGGCCTGCATCCGCGCGACAACGCGAAACTCCTCGACACCCTGGCCGGGCTCCGGCAAAAGGGAAACTCCCTCGTTGTCGTCGAGCACGACGAGGACACCATCCGCCGCGCCGACCACCTCATCGACCTGGGCCCGGGAGCCGGCCAGTACGGCGGCGAAGTCGTCTGGCAGGGCAATCCGAAGGATCTCTTCTCGGAGTCCCGGAAGTCCTCGAAAAAGGGCACGGCAAAGAGAACCACGTCCGCAGCCAGACTGGATTCGCCGACAAGGGAGGCGTTTTCCCATCCGCTCGTTCATCCATTGCGGGGATCACGACGAAAGCTTCCGAAGAAGAACGAGACCGGGGAATGGCTCGTCGTGAAAGGCGCGCGGGCGAACAACCTGAAGAATCTCGAAGTCCGCGTGCCGATCGGACGCCTCACCGTCATCACCGGAATCTCAGGTTCGGGCAAATCGAGCTTCCTCCGCGGGGTTCTGAAACCCGCCGTCACCTGTATCCTCGCCTCGGCAAAAGGCTCCTCGAAGTCCGGTGATCCTGACAAACCCACGAAAAGCAAGACAAAATCGCGCGGAAAAACCACACCCGCCCGCGCGTGGGATTCCATCGAGGGCGTCGATCGCATCGAGACGGTCTACGAGGTCGACCAGTCCCCCATCGGCAAGACCTCGCGCTCCACCCCCGCGACCTACGTGAAGGTCTTCGACGAGATCCGGGCGCTCTTTGCCCAGCGTCCGGAATCCCGGGCGCGCGTCTACACCGCGTCGCGTTTCTCCTTCAACACCTAGGGGGGCCGTTGCGAGGCCTGCAAGGGCAACGGCTCGATCAAGC
>JAGRPC010000242.1 GCA_020439925.1 Verrucomicrobiia bacterium
AAAAGATTTCTCACGGGTTTTGCACACGAATTTGGCTAACACCACACTAGGATCGGGTCGCCAGGCCTATTTCCTCCAGTGCTGGACCATTTCAGTTCTGGAATTTCGGATCCCTCTTCTCCGGACCACCTCTCCCAACAGGCAGCGGGCAACCCGTCAGCGGTCCTCTTTTTCCTTGCGGAACGACAAGTTTCACCGCTTCCCGTCGCGAAGACCGACCGCATCGCGCGATGGGTGAAGTCGGGCGTGGTCTTGACCTTCACCTCCGTTGCTGATGCACTGGAAGGGCGACTCCGCCATGAGGCCGATCTTCATCCTGCTTTCCGTTCTCCTGGCTTCCGGGCCTCTCCTCTTTTTGCGGGCGGAGCCGATGCCCTCCGCCTTCGGGGCTCTCCAGCCGAGGGTATCCGATGACGGAAAAGAGATCGCCTGCATCTACCAGGGGAGGCTCGCCCGGATTCCCGCGGAGGGCGGAACCTTGAGGATCCTCTCTGCGGGTTCCTCCCCGGCGAGTCATCCGGCGTGGTCTCCGGATGGTCGATCCATCCTTTTCGCCTCGGGAGGTTCGATTCTCCGGGTCGATGCGGAGAGCGGAGAGGACAGGCCCCTTCCGAAGCGGGTGAATGGACGAGGCCCCTTCTGGTTCACGAAAGACGGCGGAAAGGTGCTGGGAAGATTCCTGACAAAAGCACCGGAAATGCCGCTCTCGTGGCTCGACCTCGCGACCGGGGAAGTCTCGCCGGTGGCGGGGGGTCCCGAGAACCACGCCTCGAAACTGCGTGGTGTTTACGCTCCGACCACGGACGGAGAAGCGCTCCTGTTTGTCGAGCACCTCGACCGGGAAGGCGAGCAGGGCGGCAATCGGGGATCCGAAGCCGATCTGTGGCGCATTCCCTGCGACGGCGGCGAAGTCACGAAGATCGTCCGTTGGCCTTCGCGGATCTACGGGCTCTTTCCCGATCCGAAGGGTGCGGCTGTCTACGCCGTCACCGACGGGGGCGACACCCACAACGGCATCTGGCGCATTCCCTTCACGGATCCGCTTGCCGGGTCAACCAAACTCACCTGGGGAGAAGCCGACGAGGATTCTCCTTCGCTCGGATCGGGAGGGAACTTCCTCGTGTTCCTCGACAACCGGCACGGCGGAACCGCCATCGTGCGCCAGGCTCTAGACACCGGCGAGAGCGACCTCGTGCGCGCGAGCGAAATCGATTTCCGCCGGGACCCATCCCGCTTGAAAATCCTCGTCAAGGATGAGTCGGGGGCTCCGCTCACGGCCCGCGTTTCCGTTGCGGACAGTGCAGGAGGATTCCACGCGCCTCCCGGATCACTTTACCGTCGCTTCAACAACCGTGTCTGGTTCTACGTTTCCGGAGAGGTCTCGTTCGATCTTCCCTCGGACTCTTATTCGATCCTCTGCTCGCGGGGGCTCGAATACGAGATTCTCGATTCGAAGCTCGAGGCTGCAGGGAAGGAGGTGAACGTGACTTTGGTTCCGAAGCGTTGGACCGACGAGGCGGCTCGGGGCTGGTATTCGGGTGAGAACCACATCCACGCGAACTACGGTTATGGAGAGTGGCTCCAGACGCCGGCCAGCATCGTGCAACTCTGCGACGGAGAGGACCTCCGGGTCGCGAATCTCGTCGTGGCGAATTCCGACGGCAACGGGGTCTTCGATCGCGAGTTCTTTCTCGGACGTCTTGAGCCTCGATCGAAGCCTCACGCCCTTGTCTGGTGGAACCAGGAGTTCCGCAGCACGATCTGGGGGCACATGACCCTTTTCCACCTTGGACAGGTGGTTGAACCGGTTTACACGGGGTTTCCCGGAACGACCAATCCTTGGGATGTTCCCACGAACGGGGAGATCTCGCGGAGGACCCGGATGCAGGGGGGCGTAACGAGCTACACGCATCCAACCAACAACCCGCTCGACTTCTACGACCAACCCTATTCGGCGAAGGGCTTGCCTGTCGACGCCGCGCTCGGACTGGTCGATGTGCTCGATGTGATGGGTTACGTCTATGAGCCGACCGTTCCCTTCTGGCACCGCCTCCTCAACTGCGGTCTCCGTCTTCCCGCCGCCGCGGGAACCGACGTTTTCCTCAACCGGATCAACAGTTTTCCCGCCGGACACGGCCGTGCCTATGTCCATGTCGAGGGCGACTTTTCCTACGATGCCTGGGTCGACGGCTTGAAGCACGGGCGCACCTTCGTCACGAACGGTCCGATGCTGGAATTTTCGGTCAACGGTGAGGGTCCCGGTGCGGTGATCCGTCTGGACAAGCCCGGAAAAGTGACTGTGCGGGGACGCTTTCGCTCCGCCGATCCGGTGACTTCCTTCCTGCTCCTGCGGGATGGCGAGACCGCCACGGAGGCGGACTTGCCCGATGGGGCACGTTCGGGAGAGATCGAGACGGAGATAGGGATCGAGCGGAGTGGTTGGCTTGCTCTGCGGGCTTCGGGTCCTCCCTGCGAACGTTCGATGATGCGCCCGATGGGGGGCCACACCAGCCCCGTCTACGTCGAGGTGGCGGGACGTCCCGCCGATTCCGCGAGGGATGCGGCTTTTTTCCTGAAGTGGATCGACCGGCTGGAGACCGACCTGCGGAGCCGCGACCGCATCCCTGCGGAGGAATGGCCCGAGGTCGAAGCCCACCTCGAACAGGCCCGCGAGGCCTACCGCAAGCTCATTCGAGAGTCGGACCCGAACTGACGCCGACGAAACGGAGGATCGCCTCCCGTGCGGGATCGCCCTCATTCGCGATCTCCGACGCGATGCTGCCGTGGGTGCGGTCCTCGACACGCAGGCCCGTGACCCCCTCGTTCTTCGCCGACTTCATCATCTCGACAAACAACTCGTTCTCCGCTTCCCGGCCGGCCATGTCCCGGTCGGCGTAGATGACGAGGATCGGCGGGGTGTCCTTGCGAACGTGATAGAGAGGCGCGGCCTCGTCGGAAATCACCGTGGTCCGAGCGATGCCTCGCTCCTCCCGCACCGTGGAGTGGGTCACGGTCTGCCCGCTCACCGGAATCAGCCCGGCGAGGTCCTTCGGGCTAAGTCCCTCCTTGAGAAGATAAGTCGGATCGAGTCCGATCATGAAGGCGACGTAACCCCCGGCGGAGTGGCCCCCGACATAGAGGCGATCCGGGTTTGCGCCGAGCTCCTTCAGGTGTCCTTTCGCCCAGGCCACTGCGGCGGCGGCATCCTCGAGGTAGGCGGGGAAGGTGACCTTCGGGCTGAAGCGGTAGTTCACGCTCACCACGGCGATCCCGGCGCGCGAGAGGCTGGCGACGATGGGTTCGGTCTTGACGCCGTCCTCGGGAGTGCCGCGCTTGTCGCCCGCCTTGAGTCCGCCGCCGTGAAACCAGACGAGGACTGGCCAGTCCTTTCCGGATTCGGGCAGGTAGACGTCGAGCTTGCAGCGTTCCCGTTCGTAGTCGCTGAGCGAATCGCCGGTCTTGTAGGGCACGTCGGAGAGGGCTCTCGAGGACGCGCCGGGTTCCGCGCGAAGGAGGGAAGCCGCCGAAAGAATGAGGAAGACTAGGCGATGCATGACAACCAGTGGAGCATCGCCGGCAGCAAAGGTCGAGAGCTTTCCATGCCGCGACATTTCGATGGACTTGGCGTCGCCCTTCCGGCACCCTCGATGCGATGAAGGTCCGTCTCCCCTTCGATGCCATCACGCCGCTCCGTGCCGGGTGGGTCCTTCCTCTCGCTCTCTTCGCCATCCCTCTCGTTCTCGTTGCGGCGGACTGGCCGCAGTTCCGCGGACCGGATCGCAACAACGTCTCGACTGCCTTGGAGGGGATAAGGACGATGCCTGCGGGCGGCTGGCCAGTGCGCTGGAGAAAACCGGTGCAGTACGGGTGGGCCAGTCCGGTGGTGGTGGATGGAAGGGTCTACGTTTTTGATGCCGAACTGCTCGACCCCAAGTCGCGGGAGCGAATTCACTGTTTCGACGCGGTGAGCGGAGAAACTCTCTGGACCTTCGCCTACGAGGCGAACTATGCGGAATGGGTTTTCCAGGAAGCCCAACGCTCGGGTCCGAGCGCGACCCCGCTGATCGAGAACGGGCGCCTCTACTGCCTCGGCGCCTGCGGGGTGGTGCATTGCCTCGACGCGACCACCGGAGCAGTGCGCTGGCGGCGGGACCTCGGTGAAGACTTCGAGATCCGACAGATGCAATGTCGCGCTTCTCCCCTGATCGAGGGTGGGCTCCTCATCCTTCTCCCCGGCGGCCGCCCCGGCGCCTGTCTCGTTGCCCTCGACCGTGAGACCGGTGCGACCGTATGGCAGTCCCTCGACGAGGAAGTCTCCAACAGTTCCCCTGTTGCGATCACTGCGGGAACCGTGCGACAGATCGTCGCCTGGACCGGAGACTCCGTTGCCGCGCTGAATCCATCGACCGGCGGGGTCCTCTGGCGTGTCCCCGTCAAGACGAGTAACAACGACGACATCGCCACTCCGGTCAGCGACGGTGGAAACCTCCTCGTCAGCGGCCTGATGCTGAGGCTCGACGGTTCAAATCCTCCCGTGCCACTCTGGCCGGACAAACTCGTCGGGACGAAACATGTCCTGAGCAACACCTGCACGCCCTTCCTGAGAGAAGCCTTCGTCTACGGGGCCCGCACCCGCGGTGAACTGGTCTGCCTGAGGGCCGATAGCGGAGAATCGGTCTGGGAGACGGACGAGGTGACGGAACCGAAGAGCGGCGCCAGCGTGCACCTTTTTCCCGCGGGAGGAGACCGCTTTTTCCTGTACAACGACCAGGGCGAACTGATCCTCGCGGAGCTGAGCCCCGCAGGATACCGCGAGATCGGGCGCTCGAGAATCATCGAGCCCACTTCGC
Organism: Verrucomicrobiia bacterium; assembly: GCA_020439925.1. GTDB lineage: Bacteria > Verrucomicrobiota > Verrucomicrobiia > Verrucomicrobiales > DEV007 > Arctic95D-9. The sequence goes on from JAGRPC010000242.1 coordinate 4,851, forward strand.
CCTTCGCGGGTCTCCGCGCCTGGGTGCCTCCGGCTTTCGCCGACGGGAATGTCTTCGCGAGAAACGACCGGGAAGTGGTTCGTATCACGCTTCCCGGAGATCCGTGAACCGGTCACGGGCGAATCATCGCGGCACTGGCCTCCACTGCACGGTGGGCTGTCTCCTGGAGGAATCTTGCGTATTCCGCCTCGATTCCTTTCGGAATGTAGGGATTTCCCACGGCGCTGGATCCAAAGAGAATCTCGTACCAGACGCAGGCGCCGAGGTATTCCCCCGCGAGGTTTGCGTGATGGCCGTCCATCGAGAGCTTCGCCTCGCCGCCGTCCGCCGGTTTTGCCCAGCGCCAGCCGACGTGGAGGGAATGGGTCTGATCCGGGAGAGAGGGGGCCTTCGCGTTTTTCGAGTCGAAGGTCGCATCTGGTTGGAATCCCCACATCGGGTTCGTGTCGGCGAGGAAAAACGCGTCGCCCACCGGAAGGATTCCTGCGGCGAGTTCCTTTGCGAGGGAACGATAGGCGTTTGTCAGGCCGCGGTACATCTCCTCCTGCGTTTTCGGCTCGCCCGGTTTGTCCGAGGGCCGGGTGAATCGCGGATCGTCGACACGATAGGCCCAGGTCTGGTGGAAAAGCAGGGACGCGGAAGGCGCGTTTTTCCGAATACAAGCAGCGAGCCAGTCCGCGAAAGGCCGGTAGGTCGCCGGGTCGTGACTCTTGATGCTGGCCTGCTGGATCGTGACATAGTCCCACTTCTCCGCGAGCAGTTCTTCCTCGAGGCTGCGACCGTTCGAGTAGAGCCCGGCCTTGTCGTCGGGAGCGGCCTCGTGTTTTTGCGCCTTCGTCGCATGCAGTTCGAGGGAGGCTCCACCGACGACGATGGGGCGGTGGATGAGGGTGTGCCCGCCGGCCTTGGCGAGGTCGTCGAGGTGGTTGGTGGCGTTGCGCGAGAAGCTGTTTCCGATCGTCAGGAGCCTGACGGTCCGGCTTTCGGCCGACGAAATCGCGGGAAGCGTGGTGAGAACCAGCGAGACAAGAGTGAGAAGGATGGATCGTTTCATTTTCGGAAGAGTCGGGGGAAAGGGGATTCGATTTTCTCACGGACTCACGCGCGACGCTTCCCGGAAGCCGCTGACGGCGCCTTCGAGGTCGTTTGCATACAGGGCGCGGTTCGCTTCGAGTGCCGTTGCGTCCATTTGCCGGATCCGCTCCTGTCGGCGGACGATTTCCCGCTGCGCGATTTCGGAGATGGCATTGTCGGGGACCGCGGTAGCAACCGGCTTGGTTGAGGATGGGACGGAAACGCTGCTGCGAGGGGAACTGCACGCTGCCGAAAAGGCCGCGAATACCGCCGCAGCCGTAAGATGGATCCGAAGGAAGGGAATCGTGGGACCGGATGTTTTCAAAGCGCTCTCGGCTCACGATAGGGAAGCACGAACCAAGCGTCAAGGAAGGGGGAAGGGACGCTCGTATCACGCGATGACATCGAGGATCGGCTCGCCGCTTGAAATCATGAGCGGTCGTCCCTGGGTGTCGTAAACGTGTGCGGTGGGATCGATGCCGAGCAGGTAATAGATCGTCGCGGAGAGGTCCTCGAGTTTCACCGGCTTCTCGATCGGACTGCTTCCGGTCTCGTCGCTCGCCCCGTGGATGTAACCGCGCTTCACTCCGCCGCCGGCGAGGAGGACGCTGTAGCAGTTCGGCCAGTGGTCGCGGCTGGCGTTCTTGTTGATCTTTGGAGTGCGGCCGAATTCGCCCATCCAGACCACGAGGGTCTCGTCGAGGAGTCCGCGATTCTCGAGATCGTAAATCAGCGTCGGCAGGGTCGTCTCGGTGATCGGGTAGTGATACTGCTCGACGATGGGATACATGCGCGTGTCGTTGAAACCATGGGTGTCCCACCCTCCCTCGGTGATGCTCTGTCCGCCGATGCTGCTGGAGAAATAGCAGGTCACGAATTTCACCCCGTGTTCGACGAGGCGGCGGGCGAGGAGGCAACCCTGGCCATAAGTGGACCGTCCGTAGGCGTCACGGATCCGCTGCGGCTCCGTGGAGATGTCGAAGGCCCGCCGGACCCGTTCGCTGTTGAGCATGGCGATGGCGCTCCGGTAGTAGTCGTCGAGTCCCTGCGCCTCCGCGGAGTAATCGAGCAGGCGGGACTGGCGGTCGACGAGTTCCTGCAGGCCGCGTCGGGCGTGGAGACGGTCGAGGCTGAGGTTCGAGGGGAGGCTCAGTTCGGGGAGCTGGAAGTTCGGGTCATTGGGGTCCCGGGGGACGAAGAGGGGGTCGTGCTTCTTCCCGAGAAAGCTCGCCGCCTGTCCCGGTGTGCGGGAACCGTCCGCGACGACATGCGGATAGGTGACGAAGGTGGGCAGTCCCCCGGGGGGATTCGGGGCGAGATGATCGACGACGGAACCATAGGCGGGGCGCAGATCGATGGAGTCGCGCAGGCGCTGGTCGTCGGTCGGCGGGGCGTGGCCGGAGAGGGCGTAGTAGCCCGCCGAATTGTGGTTCTTCATGTTGTGATGAACCGAGCGGATCACGGTGAAGCGATCCATGATCTTCGCTACGCGGGGAAGGTGCTCGTTCGTGAGCAGGTCGGGATTGCTCGTGCGAATCGCCTTGTGCGGCGTTCGGTATTCGGAGGAGGCATCGGGTTTCAGGTCGAACATGTCGACGTGGGAGGGGCCTCCCCACTGGAAGAGGAAAATGACCGACTTGGCCCGCGCCTGAGGACGGCCCCCGGGATACTCGCTGCCGGCGAGGATTTTCGGCAGGGTGAGCCCGAGCGCCCCCATCCCACCGGCCCTGATGAGCTGGCGGCGGGAGAGTCGGACGGAATCGAATCCGGGGCAGGCGGGGGATCTCATCTTCGGAGCAGGAATTCCTTGGCGTTCAGCAGTGACCAGGCAAGGTCCTCGAGCGCTTCGCGGCGGTTGTTCGCCGCCTGCAGATAGGCGGCGGTGGAGCTGAGCTCCTCTCCGCTTGGAGAACGTGTCAGGATCGTTCGGTAGAGACGGTCGACGAGAGGCTCGTCGGCGAGTTGCTCATCGACGAGGCGGTCAAGGAGGTTCCCCTTCTTCGTGAGAAGGCCGTTCAGGGTCGAGCCGCTCGTGAGTTCGAAGACCTGGGCGAGCGAGGTGTCGGTGGTGCGTTCGGTATCCGAATTGGTGAGCCGGGGCGGCTTGCCGAAAAGGCGCACGAAGGTGTCCGCGCTCGTCGGGCTCTTGGGGCGGTAAACGGCCTGCACGCCGGGGAGCTGGGCGGCTCGCATCGGTTTCTCGTATCCCTCGAAGCTGGGCAGACCTCCGAGAATGAGGTGGACCGAGTCGAGGAGCTGCTCCGCGGATAGACGTCGCGGAAGGGTCCGGGCGAAATTGATCTCGTCGTCCACATTGCTCGCGTTGGGTTCGGATCCGAGCTGGTAAGCCCGCGAGGCGCAGATCGTGCGGATGGCGTGACGGAGGTCGAAGCCGCTCCTCACGAAGTCGTCGGTGAGGGCGTCGAGAAGGGCGGGATTGACCGGCGGATTGGTGGCGCGGAAATCATCGACGGGATCGACGAGCCCCCGCCCCATGAGGTGAAACCAGATGCGGTTGATCTGGACCCGGGCAAAAAGGGGATGGTCCGGGGAGGTCATCCAGGCACCGAGTTTCTCAAGGCGCCTGGGATCGGAGGAGAGGGGCTCCTGTTCTCCGAGGAGACGGGGAACGGGAGCTTTCCCGCTGCGCGGATCCTTCAGGTCGCGCTTGTCGACGAACTTCACGACCTGTTCGCCGACGAAATTGTTCTTGTCATTCTTGTCGTAGCGCTTGTTTTCCTTGATCTCGTAGTCGATTCCGTCGAAGACGGCGGAGAACTGGTAATAGTCGTCCATCGTCCATTTTTCGAAGGGATGATTGTGGCATTTCGCGCAGTTCAGCCGGACACCCAGGAAGATCTGGGCGATGGCTTCGGCCCGCTGGTCGGGGGCGCGGAGGGCCCGGTAGTAATTCGAGGCGGCGACCTCGTAGGTGCTGCCGAGCGAGGAGACAACCTCGCGGGCGAAACGGTCCAGGGGCTTGTTCTCCGCGATGGACTTGCGGATCCAGCCGTGGAAGGCGGCGACGCCTTGGTTGTCGAGGACCTTCTCTTCGACACGGAGGAGATCGGCCCACTTCAGGGCCCAGAAGTCGGCGAACTCGGGGCGTTGCAGCAGCGTCTCGACGAGATGGGCGCGTTTGTCAGGGTTTTCATCGTCGAGAAAGGCCCGCGCCTCCTTCTCCGTCGGCACGAGACCGAGGAGGTCGAGATGGACGCG
>JAGRPC010000243.1 GCA_020439925.1 Verrucomicrobiia bacterium
CGACCGGGCCGGTCGCGGCTACCTCGACACAGGTAGGGACGTGCGGCTCGCGCGTCCTTCGATCGACTCCATTCCATCCCCCGGATCTCCACCCTTTCCTATCCCGAAAGTTCTTCATGACTCCCTCCGACCCAACCCTCATGAATCCCCGACCCAACCCTCTTTCCCTACTTCTCACCGTCCTCTTCGCGGCGCCCTTGGTCGCTCAGGAGACACCCCCGGTCGAACCCGCCGTCACCGCCGACGCTTCGGGCAGGATCATCATCGACACGCGCGGGGAACGTCCCAAGCCCGACCCTTTCTACCGGGTCGTCGTCGACGGCACCTCCACGATCCAGCGGGAGCGGGTCGTCACGGAAGCGACGATCGACGTCACGAAACTCCAGGGCGAGGGAAACCGCTACCGCCTCGGCCTGCGCGGGGTCGACAAGGTCGTTTCGGTCGCGGGCGAAACCGTCGCCTCCTGGGCCATCCGTCAGGAGGCGGACGGATCGCGAGTGCTGGAAATTGCCGTGAAGACACCTGAGGCGGAAACCCATCGTTTCGTCGTCCGGCTCGAATCCGATCCCTTCCCCACGATCCCGGCATCGCTCGAACTCACCCATTTCGGCCCGGGCGGAATGGAATCCGCGTCCTTCCAATCGGTCCTCACCGTGGCCTTTGCCGGCGGAACGAGCGGTCGCGTCATCACAGCGGAAGGATTCATCCCGCTCGGAAATCCTGACGGAAACACCACCCCGCACCGCTACCAGACTTCGACAGGAGGCAGACTCGCCCTGCAATTGAGCCGCTCGGGCCTCGCCCCGGAAGCGGTTTCCCTCGAGAGAGTGACTCTCACCGGCACCGTCGATCCTTCGGGCAAAACGGCGGAATTTGTCCTTCGCGGCACCGCCCAGGTGAACGAAGCCGGCGCAAGCCTCACGGTGCTCGGTGGCAACGCGGCCCTGACCAAAACACCCGCGGGACCGGGACGCCTCGTCCTGGCGGAAACCAACGGAGCTCCTTCCCTGCGACTTTCCTACCCCGAAACGGGCGCCTTCCCCCTTGAACTGAACTTCGTCGCCGCCGCGAGCGAGGACGGTCCCTGGCGCCGTCTCGACTTCTCGGTCGGATCCGCCGCGGTCACCCCTCTGACCCTCACTGGACTGCCCGGGGAGTCCGAATTCTCTTCCGCTTCGGGCGAACTCGCTCCGGAGTATCGCGACGCGCAGTGGCTCGCCTTTCTGCCTGCCGGCGGACGTGCCCGCCTCGCTTGGAAACCCGGTCGCCCTGCTACCGAGGGAAAACTGTTCTTCACCACCAGCGCCCTCGTCGAGGCCTCGGTCGGTGCGGGATTGCTGCGCCAGGATCACCGCATCGCCTACCGGGTGCTCCAGGGTGAGATCGACAGCCTCGTCCTCGATCTTTCCGGGGAAGGCGAAGTCGTCTCGGTCGAGGGCGCCGGCCTGACTTCCTGGCAAGTGGTCGAGGGCACGGACGGGGCCAGGCGTCTCGAGATCTCGCTCGGCCGCGCGCTGACGGGAGACACCACCCTATCGGTCCGCACCCAGACGCCCCTCGACGCCTTTCCGGTGAGCACGGACCTCGTGCGCCTGACCCCCCGGGGCGCGGTGCGACACTCCGGGCACCTCCGCCTTTCCAACGTCGGATCGGTTCGGCTCGAGCCGGGCACGATCAACGGACTCGCGCAGCTTTCTCCCGAGCAATTCCCCGGAGACGCGCTGGAGGCCAGGCAGATCTTCGTCTATCGCTTCCCCTCGTCGGAATACGGATTGAACGTCACCGCCGACCGGGTCCAGCCCGAGGTGGGCATCTCGCAGCTCATCACCTGCGAGGTCACGGAGACGGAGCGTAGACTCTCCGCGGATCTCGAGCTCGACATCCGCGAGGCTCCGATCCGGGAATGGGTCGTCGAGTTTCCCGAGGACTACTCCCTCGTCACCGCGACGGGAGCCACCCTCGCCGACTTTCTCGTCTCGGCCGAGGCGACGGACGGGCGGAAAAAACTGACCCTGCTGTTCGGCGGCGAGATTTCGGGACGCCAGCTCGTCAGTCTCGTCTTCGAGAAGAACGAGGCGGCGGTTGCCGGGAGCTGGACGCTGCCCCGACTCGAGTTCCCCGGGGCGAAGTCGGTGCGGGGGGATCTCGGTGTGGCCGCGGCGCACGGCTTCCGTCTCACCACGGAGAACTCGGAGCAGCTCGTGGAAAAGCCCCTCTCCTATTTCCCGAAGCCGACCCCGCGCCTTCAACAGGCCTTCCGCATCCGTGAGCCCGGATGGAGCGCAACAATGAAAGTCGAACCCCTCGAGAAAAGCGTCGCCGCCGATGTCTTCCACCTCTATGCGCTCTCGGAGGGCGCGGCGAGGGCGAGCGTGGTGATCAACTACTTCGTCACCGGCGCCCCCGTCTCCGAATGGGAGATCGCGGTGCCGTCCGATGTCGCGAACCCCGGTGTGGAAGGGCAGAATGTCAGGACCTGGAGGCGCGAGGGCGACAAGCTCGTCGTTTCCCTGCATCAACCCGTGATCGGCCCCAGCACGCTGCTCGTGACCTTCGAGGAGTCGATCCCGAACGCGGGCGGAACCCTCGCGGCCGGACGCGTGGCCCCGCTCGGCGTGGCGGATGAGCGCGGCTACATCGAAGTGGTCAGCCCCGGCCAGGTGAAGTTCGAGGCGACCGCCTCGCCCGAACTGCTCGCTCTCGATCCCCTCGAGCTGCCCGCCGAATTTCGGCTCCTCGCGGCCGCGCCCGCGCAGGGGGTATGGCAGTATACCGCCCGCCCCTTCGAACTGAGTCTTTCGATCGGATGGTTCGAACCCGGCACGACGGTGCCCCAGGCGGTCGAGTTCGCCGAGGCGGTGACTCGCGTCACGGAGGAGGGCGAAGCCGTCACCGATCTCGTCTATTTCGTGAAATCGCGCGCCCGCAACGCCCTCGACCTGACCCTGCCGGAGGGCACAAAGCTCTGGTCCGTGACCGTCGGGGGAGCGACGGTCAATGCGAGACAGGACGGAGGGATCACCCGTATCCCGCTGCCGGGCTCGACCGACCCGGACACTCCCGTGGAGGTTCGGCTCCGGCTCGGGCGCGCTTCGGAAAAGGGAGGCGCCTTCAAGCTCGCCCTCCCCCGCGTCGACGCGACAGTTCTGAAGACGGAGTGGTCCCTTGCCGGAGGAGAGAAGCAGGTCCTCTACCCCGTTGGCGGAACGGTGGCGCCTCCCCGTCCGGTGCGGATAGCGACGGGTTTTGGGGGGATTGTCAGGAACTGGCTGGGGTTGCTTGGCGGCATCCTCGCGCTCGCACTGGTCGGCATCACCCTGACTCGTTCTCAGAAACTGGGCAGGCGTCTTGCGGGACTCCTCGCCCTGCTCGCCGCCGTGGTTCTCTCCGTCGCGGCCGCCTTCTCCGCCGCGGGCCGGTCGGAAGCACCCGCGCCCCTTCGCATCAGCCTTCCTCTCCTGCCCGCCAACGGAGAAGTCGCGCTGGCCCTGCGATCCGTCCCCTCCTGGCAGGCGAATCTTTCCTGGGCGGGACTCGCGTTGATTCTCGCCGGTCTCATTGCCGTCATGGCGGGTCGCTTTCGCGCCGCGACGATTCCGACGCTCGCCGGTGTCGCCGCCATTGTCGCGGGCCTGCTCTGGCAGCGAGGCAGCGAGGAGTGGTTCTTCGCCCTTGTCGCCCTGTTCCTCGCTTTCGGCTGGGGTTGGCCCCGCGTCCGCGATGCCTGGAAGGGCCGCCCGAGAAAAACCAAACCCTCCCCGGGTGGGGAAAGTGCCGCGGTGGCCTCGATTCTCCTCGCAGGTTTCCTTGCCCTTTCGGCATCGCCCGCAAAAGCCCAGTCCGCAGGCTCCGAATTCTCCACCGCCACATCGATCGAACAGAAGGCCGAAATCAGACACGGCGAAAACAAGCTGCGCGTCACGGCAACGGCGGTCTACTCGGGAAGGGCGGGTGACACCTTCCTCCTCCTGAGCGCTCCGGCCGTACTCACCTCCTTCGAAGGTCTTGGGCTGAACCTCATTCGCGAACCGCTCGAAGGCGGCGAACCCGGCTACCTCGTGACCATTGTGGGAGAGGCGACATCAGTGGCTTCCGAAGTAGGGCTGACCGCCACCTTTTCCTACGAACTCCCCGCACCGGACCCTTCCGCGGGCATGACCTTGCCCATCGGCTCTGCCGCCTTTTCGCGGATCGAAGCCCACCACGACCGGGCCGGCTGGGAATTCCTGAGCGACCGGGCCG
>JAGRPC010000244.1 GCA_020439925.1 Verrucomicrobiia bacterium
GAACCACCCGGGGGAATCCTCGTCTGGATCATCGTCTTCGTCGAAGTAGTCACCTTTCTCGCCGGGATCGGCGTGTTTCTCTACGAGCGTGGCGCCAATCCGGAAGGCTTCGCGCGGGGACGCGATCTCCTCGATCAGCGCCTCGCGCTGTTCAACACCCTGATCCTCCTCACCGGCGGCTGGTGCATGGCCTGTGGACTTACCGAACTGCGCCGGGATGATCGCGGCCGCTCCCTGCGATGGCTCGCCGCAGCGATCACGTGCGGCCTCGCCTTCCTCGTCGTCAAAGGCGTCGAATACGGGGCCAAATCCAGCCAGGGCCACGTCTTCGGAGAGGACCCTTTTTTCACCCTCTACTACGCCCTCACCGGATTCCACTTCATCCACGTCGCCGTCGCCGTTGCCATCCTCTTCTACCTCGCGATGAAGATCCGCCAGGGACGCTACCGGGGAGGGGATCATGACGACGTCGCCGCCGGCGGCATTTTCTGGCATCTCTGCGACTTCATCTGGCTCTTTCTCTTTCCCACCCTTTACCTGCTGTGAACCGCGCCAACACCCTCGTCTGGATCCTGCTCCTCGGGCTCACCCTGCTGAGCTTCGCTCTCGGTGAACGCCACCTCCCATCGGCGGCGCTCTTTCTCGTGGCCGCGGCGAAAGCCTGGTTCGTCGCGCGGCATTTCATGGAACTCCGCCACGCCGCCGCCGTCTGGACGTTTGCGGCCGGATCCCTCATCATCGCTTTTGTTTTTCTGGGGATCGTTATGACGTGAACCGTTCGGCTCCCGTGGGGATCACGCCATTCCGCATTTTTTGTCCTTTTTCTGGATGAATGGAATAAATAACGAAACAAGTATCTTTTTTTCTTGTTTAAAGCACAAAACCTCACTAACCTGAAATCAAACATGAGCGGAAACCCCACCACCCCTCCGGTATCGACCTCCGGTCGCCTTCAGCCCATCTGCTACCGGATGCATCCCGATCGACGGCTCCTTGATGGCGGGTGTGGCTCATCCGATTGCGACCACTGCCAGCACGCGGAATCCGAAGAGAGTGGCCACGTCCACGAGGTGCCGCCTTGTCTCCTCGGTTTGCAGCACCACACCACGATCGGGTACGATGGCCTCACACGGGTCGCCATGATGATCACGCCCGACTGCGGCGGCAGTTTCCGCGACCAGGCTTGGGAGGCGGTCTCGACGATCCGGGCGATCCTCAGACAACAAGGCGAGCCGATGGCGGTGACGGTGCAGACGGTCTTTGTCGCCGAGGCCGCCGATGTCCCGGTGGCGCGCCAGATCTTCGATGCGGCCTACGGGGAGGAAATGCCCCTGACGCTCTTTGTCGTGCAGCCGCCCTGCGGCGGGGTCGGCATCGCGATCGAGGCCTGGGCGATCAGCACCCGCACCGTCAGCGTGGGTTATCACGGTCCGCATCTGCTCACCTTGGAGCACGACGGAATCCGCTGGATCCATGCCTCCGCGGGAACCCTCAACCTCGGCAAACGCACCGCCTACGAGCAATCGGCGGAGGCCTTCGCCGCGCTTGGCAAGGTGCTCTCGGGTGTCCATGCCTCCTTCACCGACGTGGTGCGGGTCTGGCTCTATCAAGGCAACATCACCGAGGAGGAGGAAGACGGCACGGAGCGCTACCGCGAGCTCAACCGCGCCCGGACCGACTTTTTCGAGAACTACGATTTCGCCACGAATCCCCTCGCCGCGACCGCCCACGGACATGCGGTCTATCCCGCCAGCACCGGCATCGGCACGCTGGAGCACGGTCTCATCACGACCTGCCTCGCCGTGCAGACCGATCGAAAGGATGTGCGTGTCCTTTCCCTCGAGAATCCCCAGCAGACCTCCGCTTTCGACTACCCCAAGGAATACTCGCGGAAGAGTCCGAAATTCTCCCGGGCCATGGCCATGCGCCTTGGCAACCATCTCACCACCTGGGTCTCCGGCACCGCCAGCATCGTCAATGCCGAGACGGTGCATCCGGGCGACGTCGCGAAGCAAACCGAGCAGACTCTCGACAACATCGAGAAATTGATCGCCGCTGAAAATTTCACCCGCCAGGGTTGGGACGACTGCGGAGCGACGCTTGCCGACCTCGCGAAGGTGCGTGTCTATGTGAAGCACGCGAAGGATTTCGAAGCCTGCCGCGCCGTCTGCGAACGCCGCCTCGGACGCATCCCCGCGATCTACGCCCAGGCCGATGTGTGCCGCCCCGACCTCCTCGTCGAGATCGAGGGTGTCGCCTTTTCCCCCATCCCGCGGCGCTTGCCCGATCCCCCCACCCCCTGAATCCCCATGCGCCCGACCGCCTTGATCACCCTGTGGATCGCCACGACCGTTTCCGGTCTCGCTTTGGCGGAAGGCGTGCATCCGGTTTTCGAATCCGGGCCGGTCGTGCGGCCTCCCGCGGAATCGGAGAACCCGGCCGACGAGCTCGACCGCATCGTCTTGGCCAACCTTGACTCGCTCGGGTTGAAACCGGCGAACCTTTCCTCGGACGCGGTCTTTCTCCGCCGCGCTTATCTCGTCACCATCGGCACCTTGCCGCGCGAGGACGAAGCGAGGGATTTTCTGGAATCGCAGGACGAGGCAAAACGCGCGATGCTCGTCGAGCGCCTCCTCTCGCGTCCCGAATACGCCGACTACTGGGCGATGAAGTGGGCCGACGTCCTCCGGGTGAAAGCCGAGTTCCCCATCAAGCTCTGGCCGAACGCGGTGCAGATCTACCACCAGTGGATCCACGCGAGCGTCCGCGACAACAAACCTTTCCACCAGTTCGCCCAGGAACTCCTCGTGGGGAGCGGAAGCAATTTCCGGGAAGGCCAGGTGAACTTCTACCGCGCCATGCAGGACCGCAGCCCGCGCGGGATGGCCGCCACCGTCGCCCTCACCTTCATGGGCGAACGAGCCGAGAAGTGGCCTCCCCGCAAGCTCGATGCGATGGCCGGATTTTTCGCCAACGTCGCTTTCAAACCCACCGCGGAATGGAAGGAGGAGATCGTCTACTTCGATCCCACCGCCGACAAGGACGGGCTTCACAAACAGGCCATCTTTCCGGATGGAACGGCCGTGACGCTCGATCCGGGGAAAAGCGACCCGCGCGTCGTCTTCGCGCAGTGGCTCCTGCGACCGGAGAATCCCTCCTTCAGCCGCTGCGCCGCAAACCGCGTCTGGACCTGGTTGATCGGACGCGGCGTCGTCCACGAGCCCGACGATTTCCGTCCCGACAATCCCCCCTCAAACCCCGAGCTGCTCGCCTTTCTCGAGCGGGAATTCATCGCCTCGCGCTGCGACCTGAAGCACCTCGTCCGCGTCATCCTCAACTCGCGCACCTTCCAGTTCTCCTCCCTCCCCGCCCAGGACGCTCCCGAGGCCGCGATCCACTTCGCCCACTATCCCCTCCGCCGCCTCGAGGCCGAGGTCCTCATCGACGCCCTCAACCAGATCACCGGGACGAAGGAATCCTACAGCAGCCCCATTCCCGAACCGTTCACCTTCATTCCCGAGGACGTGCGCGGCATCGCCCTGCCCGACGGCAGCATCACCAGTTCCTTTCTCGAACTCTTCGGCCGGCCACCGCGCGACACCGGCCACCAGTTCGAGCGCAGCCTCGAGACGAATCCGGCGCAGCGGCTCCATCTTCTCAATTCCAGCCACGTGCAGAAAAAGATCGAGGCCTGTCCGCTCGTCGTGGAGGCCTCCTCCGACGATGACGCCCTCCCCGAACTGGTGAGGGAAATCTACCTCACCGTGCTGTCGCGTCCTCCGACCGCGGATGAATTCGCCACCCTTCAGGCACACGCCGAATCCACAGCGGCCGACGGCCGCACCTTCGCCGCCGACCTCGTCTGGAGCCTCTTCAACCAGCCTGAATTTCTCTTCAACCACTGACCCAAAACCCTTGGCGACACCGCCCCAACCCCGAACCCGGTCATGAACACACCCGCCACTCCCCCGACTTCGGACTCGCTCCGCGATCTGCACCGAATGACCCAAGCCTTCGGCGGAGTCCCCCTGACCCGTCGCGAGGCGATGCGCCGGGCGGTCTACGGTTCCGCGGGTCTGCTCCTCTGCGAGCCCTTCTCCCTCCGCGCGAAACCCGCCATGCCAGCGGCCGATGGCAAAGCCAAGTCGGTCATCCAGATCTGGCTCTGGGGCGGCCCCTGCCACATCGACACCTTCGACCCCAAACCCGAGGCCGGAACCAGCTACTGCGGAGCCCTCGACTCACCCATCGAAACCAACATCAGCGGCATGCGCATCGGCCAGCTCCTCCCCGAGTTGGCGAAACAGGCCGACAAGTACTCCCTCATCCGCAGCATGACCCACGGGAACAACGGCCACGAGACGGCCGCCTACCTCGTGCAGACCGGACGCACCTCGGAGCGCGACGTCTTTCCCGGACTCGGTGCGGTCGTCTCCTACTTCAAAGGCTACGACGCCGGTTACAAGGGGCTGATCCCGCCCTACGTGGTCCTGACACAACCACAGGGTCGCTTCTCCGAGGCAGGCTTCCTCGGCCCCCGCTACAAGCCCTTCGCCACCGGCGGCGATCCGAATGCGAAGGTCTTTGCGGTCGAGGGCATCGTCGCCCCCGGCATCACCGAGGATCATCAGAGGGAGCGCCGCAATCTCCTCGGACGGCTCAACACCCTCGGCGGCGCCCTGCCAGGCAACGCCACGATCAAGACCGTGGTCGACTCGGAAACCCAGGCCTACGAGCTCATCCTTGGCGATGCCGGAAAACTTTTCGACCTCGGGCAGGAAAAGGATGAGGTCCGCGACGCCTACGGACGTACCACTTTCGGCCAGTCCTGCCTCATGGCCCGTCGCCTCGTCGAGAAGGGCGTGCCCTACATCACGATCAACTACCAGGGCTGGGACACCCACAAGCAACACTTCCAGATCATGAACCGGAAGCTGCCCGAACTGGACAAGGGGCTCGCGGCCCTCCTTTCCGACCTCGATGGCAAAGGGCTCCTCGACAGCACCATCGTCTGGTGTACCGGCGAGTTCGGGCGCACCCCGAAGGTCGCGACCGAGTCGCCTTGGAACGGCGGCCGCCATCACTATGGCAAGGTCTTTTCCTGTCTCCTTGCCGGAGGGGGCTTCCGGGGCGGCCAGGTCGTCGGCGCCTCCGACGCCAAGGGAGAGGAAGTTGCCGAGCGGCCCGTCTACCCGGCCGACGTCATTGGCAGCATCTACGGTCAACTCGGCATTCCCGCCGATGCGCCGCTGCCCCATCCCCAGGGCACTCCGACCCACGTGGTCCCCGACAAGTCCGAGGGTGTCCCCACCGCCGGTCTGCTCAAGGAACTGGTCTGACCCGGAGAACCCACTCACATGAATCCCCGAGTCCTTGTCCCGGCGCTCTTCGTGATCGGCACGTTTGCCACCACCGCCTTCGCCCTTCCGCGCATCGGTTACGTCTACCCGGCCGGAGGCCAGGCAGGGTCCTCCTTCGAGGTGATCATGGGCGGCCAGTCGCTGGACCAGCCGCTCGGAGTCGTCATCTCGGGCGAGGGCGTGAGCGTCGAGGTGGTCGAACACGACAAGATCCCTTCCGCCCAGGTCATCGACGACTACCGCGACAAGTTCCGCGAACTGAAACCGGAACTCGAACCGCTCAAGGGTTCCTCGCCCGGCGACGCGAAAGCCCTCCGTGAGGCGGTCTCCGCGCTCCTCGCCGGTGTGGAGCTCGACGAAAAGAAGCTGCGCCTGATGTGGGAATACGACCGCCGCCGCAACGATCCCAAGCAACAGCTCAACACTCAGATTGGCGAGGTCGTCCGTGTGCGCGTCACGATCGACTCGGGAACCGAACCCGGGATGCGGCACTGGCGCCTGCAGACCGCCTCGGGCCTCAGCAATCCGATGCGGTTTGTCGTCGGCGCGCACCCGGAGCGCAACGAGCCGGAAGCCCACCGCTTCGACCTGCTCGAATACGCCGGCCTCGCTCCCGCCGGGTCGAGGACCGCGGAACGCGGAGCAGAACCCATCACTCTTCCCGTCACCCTGAACGGACGCATCCTGCCGGGCGAGGTCGACGAGTTCACCTTCTATGCGAGGGAGGGCGAGAAACTCGTCGTCTCCCTCCAGGCGCGAAACCTCATCCCCTATCTTGCCGACGCCGTGCCGGGATGGTTCCAGACCGTGGTCTCGCTCCACGACGCGCGGGGGAAGGAACTCGCCTTTGCCGACGACTACCGCTTCGATCCCGATCCGGTCATCTTCTACAAGATCCCGCGCGAGGGTGATTACCGGCTCCGCATCCGCGACTCGATCTACCGCGGACGCGAGGATTTCGTCTACCGGGTCACCCTGGGCGAACTGCCCTTCATCACCGGCATCTCCCCGCTCGGCGCCCGTGCCGGATCGGAGGTCGATCTCACCTTCCACGGGGCAAACCTTTCCGAACAACACTTCCCGAGACATCCCGTTCCCGGGGAGACCGGCATCGTCGAGCTGACCGCGTCCGGTCCCGGCGGGCGATCGAATCCCATCGCGTTCCATGTCGAGGCGATGACCGAGGAAGCCGAACGCGAGGACAACAACCGGCTCGGTGCGGCCAATCCGGTTCCTTCGCCCGGTCTGGTCAACGGCACCATTTCCGTGCCCGGCGACGTCGATTTCTTCAAAGTCGAGGGTCGCGGGGGACGGCCCATGAGCTTCGAGATCTTCGCGCGCCGGCTCGGATCGCCCCTCGATGCCAATCTCACGGTCTACGACGACGACGGAGAGATGATCGCCTACAACGACGATTACGAGAACCCCGCCGCCGGGCTTACCACGCACCACGCCGACGCCCGCGTCACCGTCACCCTGCCAGGCAACGGACGCTGTTTTGTCAGGGTCGCCGACACGCAGAACCGCTATGGTTACGCGCATGCCTACCGGCTTCGCGTGGCCGAGGGAGTGCCCAACTTCGCCCTCCGCGCCACTCCCGCCTCGCTCAACGCCAAACCCGGCGCCTCGGCCCGGCTCACCGTCCACGTTCTCCGCATCGACGGGTTCGACGGCCCCGTCTCCCTGAGGCTCAAGGACGCGCCGGAAGGCTTTGAACTGAAAGGGGGGCCCGTTCCCTCCGGCGAAGACAAGGCCGACGTCTCCATCGCCGTGCCCTACAATCATTCGGGCGAACCGGTCGCGCTGCAAGTCGAGGGAACCGCCGAGATCGAGGGAAAAACCGTTGTCGTCGAGGCGGTCCCGGCCGAGGACATGATGCAGGCCTTCGCCTACCGGCACCTCGTCCCGGCCGACCGGCTCCTCGTCGAGATCCGCACGCCCCCCGAGCCTCCCAAACCCTGAACCGCGTCCGGCTCCCAATTCCTATTCCACACCTTCTCGCCGTCATGTCCAGATCCCTGACAAAGCTCCCGAAACCCGCACCCTTGTGTTCCATGCGCCCCCCCTGGGTCCTGTCCGCTTTCGCGTTGATCCTCGCCGGTTGCGGGAAAGAACCTGTCCCGGCTCCCCCCGAAACTCCGCCCGCTCCGGAAGGCGCGACGGCCGAGACCGCCCCTGCGGAGCAACTCGCGACCTTCGGAGGCGGTTGTTTCTGGTGCACCGAGGCGGTGATGGAGCGGCTCGAGGGCGTCAGCGACGTGCGATCCGGCTACATGGGGGGGCATCTCGAGAACCCCACCTACGAGCAGGTCTGCCGCAAGGACACCGGACACGTGGAGGTGATCCAGCTTTCCTACGATCCTGACAAGATCACCTACGACGAACTCCTCGACGTCTTCTGGCAGGCGCACGACCCGACCACCCTCGACCGCCAGGGGGAGGACCGCGGCCCCCAGTACCGTTCCGTCATCTTCACCCACACTCCCGATCAGAAAAACCGCGCCGAGCTCTCTAAACGCGCCCTCGACGATTCCGGCAAATTGTCCGGCCCCGTCGTCACCGAAATCCGCGAGGCCTCGACCTTCTGGCTCGCCGAGGAGAATCATCAGGACTTCTACCGCAACAATCCGAACTTCGGCTACTGCCGCGCGGTGATCTCGCCCAAGATGAAGAAGATGGGATTCGAATAGGCACCAGGCGCCCACGGGATTTCTTCACGATGGCCTCCATGAAAACACCCGGTGACAGCGGAGCCTTCTCCGTATCTCCTGTTCCGCACAAGTTGGAAAGGGCGACACCTTCAGGCATCCGCGTGCTCGACTGCACCATCCGCGACGGAGGCCTGATGAACCGGCATCACTTCGACGACCGCGTCGTCGCCGCGGTCCATGCCGCCTGCACCGACGCGGGGATCGACTACATGGAGATCGGCTATCGCGCCTCGAGGAAAGGCATCGTTGCGGGCGAACATGGTCGCTGGAAATACTGCCTCGAGGAAGATATCCGCCGGATCGTCGGTGAACGTGGTCCCGGTCCGAAGCTATCGATCATGGCTGACGCCGGAAAATGCGACTACCACGAGGACATCCCGCCGCGCCGCGACAGCCTCGTCGATCTCATCCGCGTCGCCTGCTACGCGCACCAGATCCCTCTCGCCCTCGACATGGTCAAGGATGCGCGGGACAAGGGATATGAAGCCACCCTGAATCTCATGGCTGTGACCACATTGAGCGCGGAGGAGCTTGACCGCACCCTGCCACCTCTTTCCACTTCAGGAGCCGATGCCCTTTATGTCGTCGACAGTTTCGGGGCGCTTGACCTCTCCGAAACCCGGCGACTCGTGGGGAAATACCTCGCCGCAGTCGCGGAAAAGGGAATCCGCGTCGGCATCCACGCCCACAATAACCTGCAACTCGCCTTCGCCAACACTCTCGAGGCCTTCGCAGCGGGAGCCACCTGGCTTGACGCGACCATGGCCGGGCTCGGTCGCGGTGCCGGGAATTGCCCGATGGAGCTGCTGCTCGGTTACCTCGGGGAGCACGACTACCGTCTCCAGCCCGTGCTCCGCTGTGTGGATGAGGTGATCGAACCCCTCCGCGACGATCTGAAATGGGGCTTCGACCTTCCTTACATGATCAACGGTTTCTGCAATCTCCATCCCCGTTCCGCGATCGCCTAC
Organism: Verrucomicrobiia bacterium; assembly: GCA_020439925.1. Lineage (GTDB taxonomy): Bacteria > Verrucomicrobiota > Verrucomicrobiia > Verrucomicrobiales > DEV007 > Arctic95D-9. The sequence goes on from JAGRPC010000244.1 coordinate 9,040, forward strand.
AACCATGCCGCGAATGAAGGATGCGACATCATCACCTTTTACGAGAGCGCGGTACGGGAGTCCGGAACGTCCCACGCTGCCACGACACCATCTTCAGCTGCCACGGCTTGATCGCAGGTCGGCAAGCGATCCCGTTCCACGAACTTCGCACCATTCCCTTTGGTTTTCTTGATCCAGATCAACGATGGCGGGGGCAACAGGTGATAACCTATGGAAATCCCCCGACTCGTCCCCGAAACGAATTCTCCAATAACCCTAAAATCTGACCATGATTCCCATCCAACGAGCCGCCCTGTCCCTTCTTCTCTCAGCGTTTCTAGTGCAGTGCGGCAACAATGAATTGAGCAAGAACGAACAGATGTCCCGCGACAGTCTCGCAAAGGAACTCAAGGAGCTTGCCGACCGGAACGCTGCAGCAACTCCGCCGCCATCCGCCACGCCCCAGATCTCGGTGGGTTCCGAATTCCTCTCCCAGCCGACCCGTCAATCGGACAAGCCTGTCTCCGGCCAGGAGGCGGCCATCCTGACGGACGCCCCAAACGTGCCGCCTCCGATCACTCGCGATCATCCCACAAAGGTGACGATCAAGCTCGAGGTCGTCGAGGTTGTTAAACGCATGGCCGACGGGGTCGACTACACCTTCTGGACCTTCGGAGGAAGCGTGCCCGGCAAGTTCATGCGGATCCGTCAGAACGACGAGGTCGAGTTCCACCTCATGAACCACCCCGACAGCAAGATGCCCCACAACATCGACCTGCACGCGGTGACCGGACCCGGCGGTGGAGCGGCCTCGTCCTTCACCACACCCGGTCACGTCTCGGTCTTCTCCTTCAAGGCGCTCAATCCCGGACTCTACGTCTACCACTGCGCCACCGCACCCGTCGGAATGCACGTGGCCAACGGGATGTATGGACTGATCCTCGTCGAACCGATCGGCGGACTCCCGAAGGTCGACAAAGAGTTCTATGTGATGCAGTCCGAGTTTTACACCAAAGGGCCGAACGGCGAGGCCGGCCTCCAGCCCTTCAGCATGGAGAAGGCGCTGACCGAGATCCCCGACTACGTCGTCTTCAACGGGTCCGTCGGCGCGATGGCTGGAGACAACGCCGTCAACGCGAAGGTCGGCGAGAGAGTGCGCCTCTTCGTCGGCAACGGCGGACCAAACCTCGTCTCCTCGTTTCACGTGATCGGTGAGATCTTCGACAACGTCTACACCGAGGGCGGAATGAAGCCCAACCAGCACCAGGTCCAGACAACGCTGATTCCCGCCGGGGGCTCGGCCATCGTCGAATTCGGCCTGGAGGTGCCCGGCACCTACATCCTCGTCGACCACTCCATCTTCCGTGCCTTCAACAAGGGGGCCGTGGGCATGATCAAGGTCGCGGGCGACGAGAACCTCCTCACTTATTCCGGCAAGCAGGACGACCGGATTTACCTGCTCGAGGGGGGCGCGATCCAGACCATCCCGCAGGCTTCGATCCAGCAGCCGCCCGCCGCCAACAAGGCCGAGCGCATCGAGCGCGGCAAGATGGTCTACACCCAGGTCTGCATGGCTTGCCACCAGGCCGAGGGCCAGGGCATCGTGCAGGCCTTTCCGCCCCTGGCCGCGTCGGACTACCTCAATGCCGACGTCAACCGCGCCATCGCCACCGTGGTTCACGGCCTTTCCGGCAAGGTCAAGGTCAACGGCGCCGATTACAACAGCATCATGCCGCAGCTCGGCCTCAACGACGAGCAGGTCGCCAACGTCCTGACCTTTGTCTACAACAGTTGGGGCAACAACGGCACCGAGGTGCTCCCCGATCAGGTGAAACAAGTCAGGGCCAGCACCCCTCCGTCGGCTCCGGCCGCCGAGGCCGAATGATTCACCCCTTCGCAGGCGATCCCAGAGATGAAACCGCTGTCCTTCCGATCGATCCTCTCGGTTCGCCTTCCGCTCGCGGCCTTCGCCGCCTTCGCCATGGCGGATGTACCGGGGACGGAGGATCCTCCTCCCGGTATGGTGCGGGTTGCGGGAGGCGCCTATTCGCCCCTCTACTCGAAGCAGGCCGGACCGCGGCAGGTCGCTCCTTTTCTTCTGGATGAATGTCAGGTCACCAACCGCGACTTCCTCGCCTTCGTCACCGAACACCCCGAATGGAGGCGTTCCCGGATCGAACGGAGCCAGGCGGACGCGAAGTATCTCTCGCACTGGAGGGACGATCTCGACCCGGGCGACGAATCGGTTCTGGCGGCCCCGGTGACGAACGTCTCGTGGTTCGCCGCGAAGGCCTTTTGCGCGGCACGGGGAAAGCGCCTTCCTTCCCAGGACGAGTGGGAGTTCGTCGCCCTCGCCGACGCGACCCGCGCCGACGCGAGCAAGGATCCGGAACTCCAGAAAAAACTCCTGGAGTGGTATTCGAAACCATCGGGCGACGTCCTCGCGCCGGCCGCGACGGCGGAGCCCAACGCCCATGGCGTCCGAGGCCTCCACGGCCTTGTTTGGGAGTGGGTCGACGATTTCAACTCCACCATGGTTGTGGGAGACTCGCGGGGAGACAATTCGCTCGAGCGGAAGCTCTTCTGCGGCGGCTCATCCCTGCTCGCCTCCGACACGGGCAACTATCCCGCCTTCATGCGCTACGCCTTTCGCTCGAGCCTTGAGGGCACTTACTGCGTGAGCAGCCTCGGCTTCCGCGGTGCGAAATCCGCCGGATCCGGTGAAGCGGATCCTCCCCCGGCCGTATTCACCACCGTCTACGGGCTGCCGGGCACCTGGCAAACCCAGAACGAAGAGTCCGTCACCCTCTCCCGGCTTCGTGGAAAACCCCGCGTCATCACCATGGGATTCACCCGCTGCGAGTATGCCTGCCCGAGAATCTTCGCGGACATGCAACGGATCGAGGCCGCGCTCGGTGCTGACGCGGCGAAAATCGGATTCTCCTTCTTTTCGATCGATCCGGAACACGACACGCCGGACTCGATGGCTAAAAAAATGGCCGACCTGAAAATGGATCCGGCCATCTGGACTTTCCTCACCGCCCCCGACGAGACCGTCCGGGAGTTGGCCGTGGCCCTCGAATTCAAGTTCCAGGCCGTGCAGGAATTCTTCGCCCACTCCAACCTCATCGCCGTCCTCGACGCCGAGGGAAACGTCGTCCATCGCGAAGAGTCGCTCGGAAGCGACATCGCCCCGACGGTCGAGGCACTGAAGAAGCTGATCGCCCCATGAACTATCCCCTTCCGGATCTCGCCGGACGCACCGAAATCGAGCGGCTCGTCAACGCCTTTTACGACCGCGTCCGGTCAGATGAGATGCTCGGGTTCATCTTCGACGAGGTCGCCGCGGTCGACTGGAGCAAGCACCTTCCGAAGATGTACGACTTCTGGGAGACCGTGCTCTTCCGCAGCGGCGGCTACACGGGCAATCCCCTCGCCGCCCATGCGAAGCTCGTTCCGCTCACCGGGATGGGACGCCCCCAGTTCGACCGCTGGCTCGAACTCTTCCGTGCCACCGTCGACGGTCTCTTCGCCGGAGAGAACGCGGAGCACATCAAGAACTGCGCCGCCGACATGGCCAACGTGATCCATCTCAAGATCAATGGCATCCCCGATCCGCGCACCGATCCCGCGAACCTCACCCCGGAGCAGCGGGCGCGCTACGCCGCCTACCGCGCCGGAACCCCGTGAACGCACCCTGTCAGATCCACCACCAGACCCTGTCGAACCCACCCACCTCAGACCACCATGATCCGATACATCTCGCTCCTC
>JAGRPC010000245.1 GCA_020439925.1 Verrucomicrobiia bacterium
CGGGTGTGACTGGTGTCTCGTTGCCCATGGATGGTTACGGGAATGCCAGCCTCCTCCAGAACGGCACCGAAACGCCTGGCTTGCGCGGTGACATCGGGATGGTCGGCGACATGGAGGATGAGGAAGGGAGGGATGTCCTTGTCCTTAGCCACGTGGGTGACAGCAGAAAAATCCAGGTGCTTGGCGGGGTCATTCCCGAACTTCAGCCGATGGCCGAAAGTGGGGAGGGGCAGGTGATGGACCCGCTGCCGGGTTTCGGCGACTTCGATGATCGCCGGGATGTCGTAGGTGTCTCCGTCGACGGGAAGGCATCCGATCAGACTCGACAGAGTCACGCCTTCCTCCTGCAGGTAACGTTCGTCGGTGCAGAGTAACGCGGCCAACTGGGCACCGGCCGAATGTCCTCCGACGAGAATGCGAGTCGGGTCTCCACCGTATTCGGAGATGTGGCGATGAGTCCAGGCGAGCGCCTTGGCCACGTCGCGGACGAGGGTGCCCATCTCGACCTCGGGAAGGAGCCGGTAGTTGGTCGACACGAAGATGAAACCCTTTTCCATGAAGAAACGGGGTTTTTCCTGAACGCTCGACTTGTCCCCGGTCTGCCAGCCTCCTCCATGGATCCAGAAGAGGACGGGAAGATTTCCGGCTTTCGCCGGGGAAAGGATGTCGAGAACCTGCCGTTCGTGCCCCCTTTCGACGTAGGGAACATTCTCGTGAAACTCCTGAGCGGTGGAGAGGCTCACAACGGAACCGAAGAGCAGGAAAGCGAGGATCTTCATGACTCCGGCGAGGAAACCAGTTTTCGCCGAAACCGGCAAGACCGCGAGCACGTCAGGCTTCACCACTCCAGCCCGTAGTTGAGGATAGTCCGGAAATCCTCGAGATCGCGATGGGCGGGGCCATGCTCGGCGACCTTGGCGTAGCGGACGCGTATGGAAAAGCCCTTCAGCCTGCCTTCGTCGGGAGCCCATTCTAGGTTCAGGTTGCCCTCGTCGCGGGCCTGGCTGCCTGGAGCATCGGGAGCGGAGCCGTTTACCCAGAGCGCGTAGGCGCTGAGGCCGGGGATGCATTCGAATTCGTAGGCAGCCCGGAAAAGCAGCGCTTCTTCCCCGACGCGGTTATAGTCCCCATACTGGACACTCGTAAAGGACGGGTTCCCGCTCCAAGGACTTCGAAGGTCGCTGTCGCCTGCGGCCTGTGTCCAAGCGGTTGAGAGAAGCACCGGACCGACGGGAGCCTCGGCCTTGACCCCGTAGAGTTGGGACTCGAAAGGCGCTCCGGTGAGAAGCTCGTCCCCATGACTTCGCTGGTCAGAGAACTGGAAGGTCACGAGGGGACGAAAATCCGAATGAAGCGGAAGGGGAATCTTCATTTCCGCGTGGAGGATGTTGATGATGTCGGGACTGAGGTAGTCGATCGCCCCGATCGAGAACTCGTCGGACTCGTAGATCGCTCCGGCGGCGGCGACTCCGCGCTCGACGGTCGCTCCGGCGGCGGTGGCCATGGAGATGAATTCGTCGGAGTTCCGTTCCTTGATGCGGTTGAAGTAACCCGCACCATAACGGAACTGACCCTCGCCGCTTCCCGCCGGGGTGATGCCGATGACGGAGACGGCTTCGAAGGTGTTCGGAGTCATCCGGCTGTCGTTGCGGTTGAGATAGGGGGTGTCGTATTCCTTGCGGCCACCGTAAAAGTGCAAGGCTTCGGTGAGCCGGACATCCGTGTAGAGTTCCCCGAGGACCTCGTATCCGGACTGGCCTGGTCCGACCAGGGAAGTCCCGTCCTCCGCGGGATCACCAGCGAGTCGCTGGGAAGTGTAGGCGGTCGTGCCAAAGGAGAACCGATCGGCCAGGTAGGAGGTCCTCGCCCCCACCCATCCACCCGCGGCCCATGCCTCCTTCCGCGAATCGTCGAAGTCCTTTCGGGAAAGGAAGAAGGATCGGAACTGGTAACGGAAACGGGCCTCTTCCGCCTCGGCCTTGCGGAGTGCTTCCTCGTAGTCTTTTCCGAAGGAATCCGAGAGTGCCGTTTGTCCCTGTTCCTCGCTGTGAGGAGGAACCTGGGCAGCCAGGTTCCCGATCATGCCGAGAAGAACGACGAGGGCAAGAGCTGAGGATTTCCTTGCTGGAAACATGCGTAGAGAACTCTGCGGGCGCGACGGAACCGGGTGAAGTTTGGTCGGGACCGGAGAGGACGTCAAGGTGTGACCAGCCCACCGAAGTCAGTGGAGCAGGGAATGCCAAAGATCGACGAGGATATCGCCCCGGAGCCGTCCGGTGCCCGAAGCAGGTTTGCTTTCCGCGTCGCGCACTTCGTCGAGGAAACGAGCAGGATCGTGGGTGCCCTCCCTCAGGTTCGCGAGTCCCCGTCGCCAGGCCGCTTCGACTTCCTTACTCGCAGGTTGCCCGAGACGGGCGTCGTAGGTCGGGAAAAACCCCTTCGTAGAGAAAAACTGGGCCGCGGCCACCGCGGGTTCGTCGTCCGTCACGTCGAGATCGTTGAAGAAACCGATCATGATGTGGTGCGAGACCAGCTCCTTCAACAGCCTGTCGGGATCTATTCTCGCCGGTGCGGTCATTTCCCGGACCGCAAGGGCTGCGGCGTGAGCGGCCGATTCGCAGAGATTCATCCAGGTCGGCTCGAGGCGGATCGTACCCCAGGCGACGTGGGTCGAGGAAAGGCAAACCGGCACGAGGAGATTGTCGAGTCCCTGCGGAAGGATGGCCCGATAGGGGACCTGTCCGGGGAAAGTTTCAACATCGAGCATCATCTTTCCCTCGTCGAGGGTGCCCTCGAGCCGACGCGGGGTGCAGGCGTGGGTATCCAGGTACCATTCCGTCACGCCGATACTGTCTTCGTGCACGGGGGCGCGCTCGTGTCCGGGTGAAAGCATCGCATCATGTTGAGTGAAGGTGAAGCGCCCCACGATGCGACGCGCCTCCCGCACATAGATCTCATAGGGCCGGTGACGGTTGTCGGTGAACTCGTCCTTTGCGAGGCCGAACTCACGCCACGAAGCCTGGCGGTCCGCTTCAACCGAGGGGTCGTTCTGGAGAAAATAGAGCAGGGCCATTGTTGCGTCCCAGTGCGCGTCCATGATCTCTTGTCGTCGTTCCCACCCGGCCTCGACGTAGTCACTCTGCAGGCCGATCAGCTGGGGGCGGTTCCAGCCGCGTTTCGATCCGGGAATCGGCGCGACGATGGAGCCGTGCTCGAGCAGTCGCAGAACCGTCGGGTCATAGTCGGCCGGCCTTTCCACGGGGAGACGGTTGCCTGGGTCCGAGGTCAGAAGGGTCCGGTAGTTGAAGGCCTGCACGTTCCGGTCACCCGCTCCGGTGCTTCCCTCCGCATCGATGCGCTGGTAGCCGCTGAACTTCCGGAGTTTGAGACGATGATGGAGTTCGGCGGCCCGGACGATCGCCTCGGACGGAGGTTCCTTCAAGGGCTCCATGAAAATCACTCCGGCGTGAGGTTCTCCAAACTGCTCGCGCGATTCCCTTCCGACCCGGCAGGGCACTCTCGAAAGGGCGGCGAGGTCCCCTTCGTAGCTGCAGTCGGCAAATACCTTTGCAACCACTCGGACTTCCGAGGTCCCGTCGAGTTCGTGGAAAGTGACCGCCTCGAGAATGGTGTCTCCGCGCTCGACCGACGCGGGGATGAATCCCCGGAGCACGGTGAGGTTCGCCTCACGCTTCACCATGCGTGTGAGAATCGCTTCAGCGACCTTCGGCTCGAACTTGCCGTTGGTGTGGCCGCTCTTACCCGGGAGAGCGTCACGGTACTCGGGAGAGTCAGCACCGTAGGTGAGCCGGTAATGGGCAAAAATGGCTTCGCGCGCCTCGTCGTAGACCGGAGAGCGTTTTCCTTCCCAGAGCGTATCCCAGACACCCAGCCCGCTCGAAAGGATTCCCCCGAGATGAGAGTGGTGATTGACGAG
>JAGRPC010000246.1 GCA_020439925.1 Verrucomicrobiia bacterium
CGATCGAGGACTTCAACGGACGGCCCACGCCCATCGTCGACCATGGCAAGCCGATTCCGGAGCTGGTGGTGTGAGAGCCAAGCTACTCTGCGATTGACCCTGTCGCCACGTTCGGACATCCTCGGGAGCGTCCCATGGATTCCTCGAGCGTGTCACGACCTTCAAAATATGGGAAGGGTCTGCTCATCGTGTTGGGACTCTTTGCAGGATGCGGGACCACCGTGATCGGTTTCTGGTGGCTCCGGAATCAGCCATTGGCTCCGGGATCGCCTGCTGTCCTGAACATCGGCGACGGAAGCGGACTGATGGGGCAGGAAATCCTCGCGGCGGCGGCGGTGTTGTCGAATGAGCGGGGGGTGAGGATTGAGTTTTTCGGCCAACGGAAGGGGTCGATCTTAACCACTGGACCATCGTCGCCTTTTTGTATCGAAGTTGATGCGATGTCTATTCGCATCAACCCTTGGAATTACCTGATAAATGATGAGGAAGTATCGCTTTCCGTGCTTCGCGAACGAGTTCATAACTATGGGACGTCTGCGCGTCTGACTGACTCAAGGCCGATTCTCGTCGTTTCCTGTTCAGAAGGAGTCGAAGGAACCACGCTGATCGATTTGTTCCAATTCCTTGTTGATAACGGAATCGATTTGATCCGACTTCCCGACTACCGCTGGCTCTTTGAGCCTCGCCCTAGCCCGCCGCCGCCTCCCCCTGCGATTAAACCCCTCGCCCATCCGATTGAGCTGAAGTGAGCTCCTCCATCATCACTCGCAGGAAACCGGTTCCATCATTGGCGTTGTGGGCGGCAAGATAGAGGAGGTCGTGAGACGTTCTTTACGGGTCTTTGAAAGGCGATTTCGCGGTCTGTGATTGACCTCGAAATCGCATTAGGGCATTCTCGCTCCAAGTCCATGGATTCCACAATCCTGTCGAAACCCGGAAAGCTGACCCGGGGCGTCTTCTTCGCGGTCGGCCTCATTTCAGTCATCGCAATCACTGCACTCGCCGAAGAGGATCAGTTTGCGTATTTCCTGACGGTGAGTGGAAGAATCAACAACAACTCAGAGCGCCAGAATATCGGTGCTTCGTTTCGGGGGATCGAAATCGACAAAACCAGCGCTCCGACGGAGAAGTATTCGGTCTCCGGTCTCTTGGGAAGCGTTCCAGGAACGAGATTGGCTGAACCCAGCATATTGGGCTATTATCCGGCAAAGGTCGTCCTTCATCGTGAAGGTGCGTCCGGCAGCGAGGACCGAACCTATGTCAAGGTGCGGAGGCGTTTCTTCAACTTCGGAGTGTATTCGGGATACATTCGGCTGAAGAAGACGCTCAAGCCCTATCAGCCCGGTCGCCAGCGATTCAGGGGGCGGGGCGTCCTGAGAAACTAGTTCGTTTTGTGGTGACGGATCCCGTCGCCATCGGGATCAAACCGGGCGGGTAGCGAATCGAACTCGGATTGGACTCGCCAACGCGGCGGTTTTCACCTTTGATGCCCGCATGAAAACGGGATTCCTCGCGACACTGGTGGTTACCCTCTTGGCAGGGATCGGATGCGGATTTTCGGTTGTTTCGGCGGCTCCGCCGAATGTCCTCCTGATTGTTTCCGACGATCACGGTTATGCCGATGTCGGCTTTCAGGGATGCAAGGACATTCCCACCCCACACCTCGACCAACTCGCCGCGGAGGGCGTGCATTGCACGAGCGGTTATGTCTCGCATCCCTTCTGCAGTCCCACCCGGGCGGGGCTGATGACCGGGCGATATCAGCAGCGTTTCGGGCACGAGAACAATCCGTTCTATAATCCCTCCGACCACCGGGAAGGCCTGCCGATGAGCGAGACGCTCCTGCCGGCCCATCTCGCCAAGGCCGGTTATGTGACCGGGTGGATCGGGAAATGGCACCTGGGGGCGGCGCCGGAATTTCGCCCCGAGAACCGTGGGTTTGCGGAGACCTTCGGATTCATCGGAGGCGGGCACAAGTTTCTCAACTGGGAGGTGAACCCCAAGGTCGAATACACGGTGCCGATCGAGCGGAACGGCGAACCCGTCGAGGTGACCGAGCATCTCACGACGGCGTTTGGACGGGAAGCGGCCGGATTCGTGAATCGCCATGTCGGCAAACCCTGGTTTCTCTACCTCGCCTTCAACGCTCCCCACACGCCCCACGAGCCGACCGAGGAACGCCTCGCCCGGTTTTCCTCGATCGAGGATCCCGTGCGGCGCAAGTACGCGGCCCAGGTGAGCCTGATGGACGATGCGATCGGGGAGACGCTTGGTGCCCTGAGGGCTTCGGGTCAGGAGGAGAACACGCTGGTCTTTTTCTTCAGCGACAATGGCGGACCGATTTCGGTGAACGGCTCCCGCAACGACCCGCTCAGGGGCGCGAAGGGCGACGTCTACGAAGGTGGCATGCGGGTGCCCTTTGTCGTCAAGTGGCCGGCCAAGCTGAAGCAGGGATCGGTCTACGGACTTCCGGTGAGTTCGCTCGATGTGTTCGCAACGGCCCTTTCCGTCGCCGGAGCGGCGATGCCGGAGGACAAGACCTACGACAGTGTCGATCTGATTCCCTACCTGGCCGGTGAGAAGGAGGGCACGCCGCACGATCGTCTCTTCTGGCGGACGACGCGGCAACTGTGGGCGATCCGCTCGGGAGATCTCAAGCTGGTGCGCGGGGCCGCCGCGGCCGACGAGCTGTTCGATCTCGAATCCGACATCGGAGAATCCCGCGACTTGCGGACGAGCCGGGGCACCGAGGCCGACCGACTCTCGGCCGAGTTGGACCGATGGAACGGCGAGTTGATCGAGCCCGCCTTTCCGGGCGCCGGTGGAAAGAAGAAGCCCAAGAAGACCGCACCGAAGTCCAAGGGCGGTCAGTGAGCGGGGCGGTTGGACGTGAAAGGAAGTGATTCCAACAGGTGTTTCACTAAACTGCCCCCGGGAAGATCCGGTGTCGCGCGGGTTGCGGATCGGGGTTTGTGGAGAATCTGTCGTGTTGAAATGCAACGACCTTTGCGTCTCTCCCAGGAAACCCAGAACCCCAATCAACCATCATGAAATCGTGGATCGCCCTTTCCGTGTTTGTCGCCCTGGCGGCGGCCTCATTCGCGCGCAACGCCAAGCCGATCCTGCACGATCACGAATTGCCCTTGCTGGCTTCTCCGGATTTTTCCGGCCCGCTCGACGAGTCGTTCAGTGTCGCCAAGGGCAAATGGACTCCCGCGGACGGGATTCTTGCGGTCCTGGATCTTCCGGAGGAAAAGCACATCCCGGTGCTGCATCACAAGGTCGGACTTGCCAGCGCGACGATCGAGGTCGAGTTCCTGCTGGACGGCCCCGGCTCCTTTCTCGTCGGTTGCGACTCGGACAAGCATGTCGGGCGCGTCGTTGTGAATGCCGCCGGAATCAGCATCGCGGAAGACTCCGTGAAGCCTTCACACACCATCGCCAAGCTGCCGCTCACGGTGAAGTCCGGCGAATGGCATCATCTGCGGGTGGAATGGAAGGGCGACGAGATGGCCGCGAATCTCGACGGTCACGAACTGAAGGCGCAGCATCCGTTCCTCGGCACGGCGAAAGCGCGCAGCTGGCTGGCCGCGGGAAAGGTGGTGCAGGTTCGCAATCTCACGATTCGCGGTGAAAAGGACTGAGTTTTCGTGCGCGGCACATCTTCGGGCCTGAACCGCTTTTTTGTTTACCGCTTTCGTATCGTGTTTCTTGGTGGGCTTTCTGTATTCTGGTTTTTCGATCCTCTCTTTCAAACATGAGCCGTTTTGCTTCGATTCTCCTGGTCGTGTCCCTTCTGTTTGGATCGGTGCGGTCGTCTTTCGCGGACGATTTGGCCAACCCCCAGGTCATTTTGTTGAAGCTCGACGATGTGGTTTTCCAACCGTCAAAAGCGGGCCCGGTCTCGGAGCGGTGGCAAAGGATCGCGGACTATCTCACGGAGAACCACATCAAGGGCTCCTTCGGAATCATCTGCGAATCGCTGGAGGCCGACGAACCGGCGTACTTTCGATGGATCAAGGACATCCAGGCGGTCGGAACGATCGAGTTCTGGATGCATGGCTATCATTTGAAGAAAGCCGACGAACCCGGCGAGTTCGAGCAGGGCACTGCCGCGAAACAGCGGGCTGTGCTTGCGAAATCGGCCCGGCTCGCGAGGGAAAAGCTGGGCTTCCCCTTGGCGGCCTTCGGTCCTCACTGGAGCGGCACGACGGAGGCCACCGACGAGGCGCTGGAAGGTGTGCCCGACATAAAGATCTGGCTCTACGGCCCGGCGAAACCCAAGCACTTCACACGGCTCAGTCTCGACCGCGTGCTGGCTCTCGAGAATCCCACCTTCGTTCCCGATCCGGTGGCGTTTCGTGCTCTTTACAACAAACACGCTGCCACTCGCAAGGTGCTTGTGCTCCAGGGGCATCCAAACCAATGGGATGAGAAGCGGTGGGCGGGTTTCCTCGAGATTATCGCGTTTTTGAAGTCGAAAGGGGTCGTCTTCATGACGCCTTCGGAATACCTGGATTCAGTTCGGGCTTCAAAGGAGTGACCAGGTTGGAAACAGTTTTTCACCGATGAAAACATTTTCGTTCATTCGATCGATTGGCGCTTTCCATGGCCTGGGGGTCTTCCTGCTCTTCGCGATGGGAGCTTTTCAAAAGGGCGATGCCTCCGACTGGGGCGCCTACCACATCGTCTCCGCCAGCACGTCGGAGTTCGTCCTCGAGGCGGTCGATGGCGTGAAGGAGGGCGCCACGATTTCGATTCAAAAACCGAATGGCGGAGCCAACCAGAAATGGATCGTGATCGAGGAGGAAGGCGTCGCAAAAATCTCGCCGGTGGAAGGTCCCTCGCTGGTGATGTCGGCTGCGGAAGGAGGCGCGAATCGCGGGACTGCCATCGTTCTGGAGAAGGACCGCGGCGAGCCATGGCAACGCTGGTCTCTGGTGAAGC
>JAGRPC010000247.1 GCA_020439925.1 Verrucomicrobiia bacterium
GTCGAACTCGGTCTCGCCCCCTCCCGGAATCGCACCGATGACGGTGCGCACTTCCCCCGCGAGCCGTTCCAGTTCATCGTAGCTGTCCCCGAAGATCTTGCAGACGAGGTCGGCGCGGGCACCGGCCATGATCTCGTTGAACCGCATCTGGATGGGCTGGGTCACGAGGATACTCTGACCGGGCACCTGATCGAGAAGCGTTTTGCGCATGATCTCGCCGAGCCGTTCCTTGGTGATGGTCCTGCCGTCTTCCTTGCGCCACTCGTCGCGCGGATTGAGCATCAGGTAGGTGTCCGCGACGTTGGGATTCATCGGATCACTGGCCACTTCGGCGGTGCCGATGCGCGAGAAGATTTCCTTCACCTCGGGAAAGTCGCGGCGGATGATGGCTTCGCTCTGCTTTTGCAGTTCGAGGGATGAGGAGAGCCCGGCGCTACTGCTGCGGATGAGCTGAAAAGCGAAGTCGCCCTCGTCGAGCTGGGGAATGAACTCCGATCCCAGACGGGAACCCACCCAGATCGACGAGCCGAACAACCCGAGCATGATGATCACGACGACGAAGCGAAAGCGCAGCCCGAAGCGGAGCAGTGGCGTGTAGAGTCGCTTTGTCAGGGTGACCAGCCAGTTGTCCTTCTCCTGAATCTTGCCGCCGAGCAAGTAAGAGCACAACACGGGCATCAGCGTGACGGCGAGGACGAGGGAACCGCCGAGCGCGAGCATGACGACGAGGGCCATTGGTTTGAACATCTTCCCCTCGATGCCCTGGAGCGCGAGGATGGGCACGTAGACCACAGTGATGATGAGGACTCCGAAAAACATCGGGTTGGCCACCTCCTTGGCGGACTTCAGCACTTCCTCGGTCCGTTCGCTGACCGTGAGTCGGCGGCCCAGGGCGTGCTGACGCTCGCCGAGGTGGCGCACGATGTTCTCCACCATCACGACCGCGCCATCGATGATGAGACCGAAGTCAATCGCACCCAGGCTCATGAGATTGCCGCTGATGTGCCATCGCACCATCCCGGTCATCGCGAAGAGCATGGAGAGCGGGATCACGAGCGCGACGATGAAAGCGGCGCGGAAGTTGCCGAGCAAGGCGAAGAGCACGATGACGACAAGCAACGCTCCCTCGGTCAGGTTCTTCTCCACGGTGGCGATGGTGCGACTGACGAGATTGCTGCGGTCATAGAGGGGACGGATGACGACCCCCTGCGGCAGTTTCGACTGGACCTCGACCAGCTTGTCCCTCACGGACTCGGCCACGAGCCGGGAATTCTCACCGGCCAGCATGATCGTCGCGCCGATGATCGCTTCCCGACCGTCATCGGTGGAGGCCCCGGTCCGGAAGGCGCTGCCGATGGTGACGGTGGCCACCTCGCTGAGAAGGACGGGTTCCACCGCGCCGGCAAATTTCAGGGGGATGGAGAGGATCTGCTCGATGTTTTCCACGCGGCTCGTGGCACGGACGATGAGCTGCTCGCCTCCGATCTCGATGTATCCGCCGCCCGCGTTGCGTGTGTTCTGCTCCACGATCTCGGCGAGCATGTCCAGTGAGAGACCTCGCGCGGTGAGGCGGGGAGGATCGGGCTGAATGACGATCTGCTTTTGATAACCGCCACTGGTGTTCACCTCAGCCACACCGGACGTGCCCCGGAGCAGGGGCTTTACCTGGTATTCCTGGATCTGCGCGAGAGCCATGAGCTGCTCCTCCCGGGTCGCGGGCTTGTGCGGAGCATCTTCGAGATAGTCCAAGCTGTAATAAAAGATCTCGCCGAGACCAGTGGCGACCGGGGCGAGCTTGGGTGTCACCTCCGGAGGCAATTCATCCAGAACTCCTTGCAGTCGTTCCGTGACGAGCTGGCGCGTGAGATAAAGATCGATGCCGTCCTCGAAGGTCATCGTCACCTGTGAGAGGCCGAACTTGGACAGGGAACGCAACTCCACCATTCGTGGAAGGCCCGCCATTTCGCTCTCGATGGGAAAGGTCACGAGCTTCTCGATCTCTTCCGGCGCGAGTGCATCGACGGCCGTGTTGATCTGCACCTGAGGATTGGTGATGTCGGGAACGGCATCGATGGGAAGGTTCAGTGCCGACCACAATCCGAAGGCGATGAGCAACAGCATGCCGAGGAGCACGGCACCGCGCTGCCGCATCGCGAGGGTGATGAGGGAAGTCAACATGGAGTCTCAGTGACCGCAGGTGCAAGCCTTGCCGCC
>JAGRPC010000248.1 GCA_020439925.1 Verrucomicrobiia bacterium
ATCCTTTCCGGGATCACCTACGACCTGCTCGGCGACCCGGCCATTTCCGACGACGGACGGATCTGTTTTCTCTCGTCCGTGCAGGGGGGATCCGTCAATGGAACGAACAACCGGGTCCTGATGTCGTCGAGGACCGGGATCCTGACGAAACTGTTTCGAACCGGCGAAGCGGCTCCCGAAACCGGCGCCAACTTCGAGTCCTTCACCACCGCCGCAATCAACATGGGGGGTGAAGTTGTCTTTCGGGGAACCCTCACCGGGACCGGGGTGGATGCTTCGAACAAGGTCGGTCTCTGGCTGGTCGACGACGAGGGTTCTCATCTGCTTCTCCGCACCGGGGAGGCCGTCGATCTGGGGATTCACGGAAGCAGGATTCTTTCCGAGATCACGATGAGCAAGTCGGGCTTCAACAACGAGGGGCAGATCGCCGTTGCCGTGAAGTTCACCGACATGACCGAGGCCATTCTGAAAGTCGAACTCATCAGGGATGTCGCGAAACCTTCGATCAGGATCTCGGGCAAGCGGAAGCTCATGACGAACGCTTCTTCGATCAAGATCCGGGGAACGGCCTCCGACGACCGGGGAGTGGCGCGGGTGGAGTGGCGGAAAATCGGCGAGAAAAGTTTTCACGTGGCGGGGGGAACGAACGCCTGGAAGTTCAAGGCCAAGCTGACTTCACCGAAAACCCGTATTCAGGTCAGGGCCGTGGACACTTCGGGAAAGGTGTCCTCCCTTGCGAAGGTGACGGTACACCGTGCCCACGGATAGGGATCACCTACCCTGATCGAGAGATGAAAAGTCTCGTCGGTGGAGGCGCCATCCTCCAGAATCGGGCCGCTCATGAAGCGACTCGTCATCCTGAACCCGAAGAGCAGGCACGGTGCCGCGGAGCGCGAGTTCGCCTCGCAACGTGCCCGCTGGGAGGAAAGGCTCGGTCCCTTCGAATTCCATCTCACGCGGAGGCCCGGTGATGCCACGGAAACGGTGAGACGGGTATTGCGTGAGGGAGGATTCGATCAGATCATCGCCGCCGGCGGGGACGGAACGGTCAGCGAAGCCTTCTGCGGCTACTGGTCGGACGGTGAGGTCACGAATCCGCAGGTTCCCTTGGGCATCATCAACCTTGGGACCGGCGGGGACTTTTATCGCACGGTCAGGAACGCCAGTCCGGAGTACGAATCCGCCCTCGTCGAAAACCGTTATCGTCTGGTCGATGCGGGAGTGATCACGAAATCCGGTGCGGAGTTCCACCCCTTTCTCAACATCGCTTCCGTGGGAATGGCGGCGGCCATGCTCGGGAGGCTGAAAGCGTCGCGTTTCCAGGCCGGATCCGCCGCCTATTTCCTTCACACCCTCGTGACCCTGCTCCGTTATCGCACGCGTCGGGTGGAGATCGACTACCTCGACGCGGAGGGGAATGCGGGTCATCGCGAGGTGGATCTGATCAATCTTTTCGCCTGCAACGGACGCTTCAGCGGCGGGGGCATGCAGTGGGCCCCGAGCGCCCGCCTCGACGATGGACTTCTCCGTGTCACCTTGATCGCAGGCAAGCGGAAATGGCCCCTGATCCTGCACGCTCGGAAGGTCTACGGGGGAAGGGTCGCCGAAATGCCGGGAGCGGAAGTCAGGGTCGTCCGGGAACTGACCGTGACCTGCGCGGAGGAACTTGGGCTGGAGGCCGACGGGGAAATCGTTGCAGCGAATGGGTTCAAGGCGAGCCCCCTCCGCTTCGAAGTGAGGCCGTCCGCCTTTCCCCTGATTCTTTGAATCTTTACCGAAGGCGACGAAAGATAAGAAACGGCCATGAACCTCGAGGACGATCTCAACAGAGCTCTTCACGACGCCCAACTCCACAACGCGAGGCTCATCAACCGGATGCGAGCGGCTGGATTGACCTGTTTCCTCCTCACCCTGTTCCTCATGAGCGTCGCTCTCGGCCATGGAGACTGGCATCCGGGCTGGCTCGAATACACCTACGTCGCCCTCGCCTTCTTCCTTCTCCTTGCCGGAGAATTGAACCTCCGGGCGCTCCGGATCAGCCGCTTCGCGATCCCGGTTTTCGACATGCCCATGGTTTTTGTCATCCAGTTGAAGAACCTCGTGACCACCGGATCCGCGGGGGACTCCTTCGCCGCCCTCTTTTCACAAACCAGCTTCTCGCTCAAGGCCTCGGCCGGCCAGGTCGCCGAGTTCAGCGTCGCCCTGTTTATCTGCCTCATCCTCCTTTCCGCTTTCACCCTCAGCGCAAGCCAGGTTTTTCTTTCCCTCGGCGTGGCTTCGGTTTTGCAGCAGGTCCTTCACTGGCAGGCCGGGGTGACCGTGGGATCGCACTTGAACAGCCTCATCGTTTTCGGACTGGCGACGTGGATCTGTGTCTTCGCTGGAAAGAACCGGCGGGGTCTCATCGAGGCGATCACGCGGGCGGATGCCCGGCGAGGGCGATTGCGCCGATATTTCTCTCCGTCCGTCGCCGACCTTCTCGAACAGCGTGCCGACGAGACCCTCGGCGAGGGCCGCGAAGTGGAACTCACCGTGCTCTTCGCCGACCTGCGCGAGTTTACCCGGATGAGCGAAACGATGGACAGCCCCGAGGTGGTCCGGCTGCTCAACGAGTGCCATGCCTTTCTCGTGGAGGCGGTCTTCCGGAACGGAGGCACACTCGACAAGTACCTCGGGGACGGGCTCATGGCCTACTTCAACGCTCCCCTGCCGTGCGAGGATCACGCGGAGCGGGCCCTGCGTTGCGCGCTCGAGATGCGGGAGGCCCTTCATTCTCTCAACGAGGCGCGTGAAGCCGAAGGCAAACCCGCCCTCCGTCTCGGAATCGGGATTCACAGCGGACCCTGCGTCGTGGGAGACATCGGCGCTCCCCACCGTCGCGAGTTCACCGCGATCGGCCAGACCGTCAACCTGGCCTCGCGGATCGAGGCGGCAACCAAGGAGGCCGGGGTCGGTATTCTCTTTTCCGCGGCAACCGGAAAGCTGGTCGAGGACACCAACGAATGCTTCGAGGTGGGATCTTTCGAGATCCGAGGCTGTTCCCTTCCTCTCACGCTCTATTCCGTTACCTGAGCGGCTTTCGCCAGCCCGTCGCCTCGATGCGATCAAGCTCGCCCTGGATGTCGGTTCCCTCGTAGAAGGAAAGCCAGCCCTTCAGCGTTCTCCATTCCCCCGCCGGACAGTCCGGAAAGCGGGGATCGGAGTGGAGGCAGGGACAGGCCGCGTTTCCCCAGGCGCGCTGACAGGGTTCCCACGCGGTGATCACCCACCGCCTGCCCGATTCGTCGCGGCAGGCCGCATAGGGTTCGGCAAACACCTTGTTTTCGTTGTTTTGTGAGGAAAACTCCGGTGCTCCTTTCAACATCACGCAGTTCTGAACGTTGAGTCCCGTCAGCGGACTGTCCGTGCCGTTGACGATCCACTGCTCCAGTTCGACATGGTCGGTGCCCGCAATCAGCCGGGTGCCGAAGGTCACGCCGTTCGGCAGGCGCCTTTCCATTTCCCACCCCTGTTGTCCGGGCAGGGGCTTCCATTCGAGCGGCTCGAGGCCGATGCCCTGCCGTTCCCAGTAGGTGGGCACATGGGTGTGGGCGAGATAGAGCAGTTCCCTCCCCTGGCGATCGGCGGTTTCGGGAGAATCGCGGTTCCACCAGATCGCCTCGGGAACGTCGGCGACGACGTAGGCATCCGGATTCCAGGGGAGAAAGACACTCAGTTTGGTCTCCCGCTGGGGCCGGACCGCCCCGTCGAGAAACCCGATCCGGGGATGGCGGCCTCCGGGATAGGGAAGGGTGCGGATGCGGTTCGCGGGGAAATCCGGCGAGGGAATCTCTTCCGTTGAAGGAAGATCCTCCTTGAGCACTCCTGTTGCCAGGGACATTTCCAAAGCCGTGTACCCGTGCGCCTTCATGATCGCGAGCCACCGCGTGAGGTCCTCGGGATTCTTCGGTGGCCGGGCATCGGAGATTTCGTCGGACCGGCCCGTCATCGGCAGAAAGGAAAGGATGAGGAACAACACCGGAAGGGATCGGGTGATCATGTTCCCGATCGTATCGAAAAACGGTTTGGCGATCCAGTCCGGGGATTCCCGGGGCACCTTTCCGATCGGTGGATGTTCAAAAGTTTTTGTGAGTTTTGCATTATGGAGATTCTGGCCCGTCTACCGGATTCTGGGGCATCCCTCGATCCCCGGAAAACCCACCAACCGAAAAAAATGAAAACGAATCACTTGATACCACACGCTTCGGCAGGGCTGGTTCTCGCCGCCGTCATGGGATTCTTCGGTCCGCTTAAGGCGGCCGAAGATTCTCTCATTGCCATGGGCACGGTCGACGCGTCCACCCCGGCGTTTCTCAACAGCACCAACACCGTGGGAGGGGTCCTCTCCCTCGTGGACAATGGAGCGGGCAACATCGACATCGTCATCGATGCGGTGGGTGCCTTCGCGGGAAGCGCAGCTGGAGATTTTCTCGTGGAAATCACGAAACTCGACTTCGACACCGACAACTACGCCTATGGGATCGCCACCAATGTCACGGACGATCAATTGACCATCACCACCCGGGGTGTCGACCTTGAAGGAATCGCCGATCCCGACGATTCCGATGACTCCGATACGCCTTTCAGCTTCGTGATCCGTCGGATGCCCGCTGCAGGTTCGATCGGATCGGGCACGAGCTTTCTCTTGGGCCTCGGCGGGGTGGACAACACCGGAGACCTGACTACGGGATTCGGAGTGAACGGGGTCACGGTGCACGCGGCCGAGGCTGGAATCGGTATTTTTGAGGTGACCTTTACGAAGACTGGCGCCTTTTCGGACGATTTCACAACGGACTACGTCGCCCTTGCCCAGGTCCGCGGATCCCTGCTGGACGACGAGTTGATCGGAGTGAGCAACATCGATGTTTCCAGCGACGACAATGTTGTCGTGCGGTTCCTGATCAATGATGTTCAGGAATCGATTGCAGGCAGTGCCGGAACTCCTACGAACGACGATTTCTTTTTTTCCGTCTATCGGATCCCTGCCGATCCCACGAACGACAGCCCCGCCTCGGCCTTGCTGGTTGCTGGCGCGAACGTGAACGGATCGGGTAGCCTCCAGAAGGGATCTACCTCCCTGCCAGGAGGGGTCGTCACGGCGACCGACACCGCAGACGGCACCTATGAAGTCGATGTGGTCGCCGCGGGAGCGTTCGCCGGAAAATTCTCCTCCCAGTACGTCGTCGTGGCTACGATCGCGGATGCTTTGAAGAGAGACAAGCTGGTCCAGGCCTTGGCCAGTATCGTCAACGATTCCACCCTCCGGATTACGGTGAAGACCGTCGACGTCGAGGTGGACGGAAATGCCACCGGGATCGCTACCGATGAGAGTTTCTCGCTCCTCCTCTACGACGCCGCGCCTACCTTCCAGCCCGATCTGCACATCGGCCAGAAGCGCAACCTCACCACGATGAAAGGCGACGACGTCTTCAACACCAATGGCGCGGGCCAGCGTATCAAGGTCAATCTGCCCCTCTTCGGGGCGGGACGTTTCCACTTCGCCGTGGAGAACAACGGAGCCTCGATGGACAACTTCCTCGTCAGGGAAAAGGGGGCGGGAAGTTTCGTGAGGACGAAGTACTTCCGTCTCACCGGCGGACGCACCAACGTCACCGCGAAGGTCCGCACTGGCAAGGAAATCGCCTCCGAGGTCGCTCCCGACGGCGCCGTGATCTTTCAGGCCCAGCCGAAGTTCCGCAGCCCCGAGACGGCCCGGACCCGGAACCTGAAGCTGACCGGGACCTCCGACGTCGAGGCCTCCACCGACACCGTCAAAGCCAAGGTCGTTCCCAGCAACGGCTGACGACGGGCCGACCCCGACCGCCACGGCCGGAACTCCGGCGCGGCGCGATGGAAAGGCGTCCGCGGAAATCCGCGGGCGCCTTTTTCGTTGAATCCCGGTGAAAAGGAAATTTACGACGGCTCTTTCGTTTAGAGCGAGTCCGACCGGCTGGCACCAAGGCTCTTC
Organism: Verrucomicrobiia bacterium; assembly: GCA_020439925.1. GTDB lineage: Bacteria > Verrucomicrobiota > Verrucomicrobiia > Verrucomicrobiales > DEV007 > Arctic95D-9. Next base: position 6,008 of record JAGRPC010000248.1, read on the forward strand.
GCCTCATATGGAAGATCCGTGGACCCGGCCGACGGTTCACGGTATCCTGCGATTCGAAAGGAGAGTTCGAGGCCAAATGAAGATCCCTTGTTCCGTCACGTTCGTTTTTCCTGTCCTCATGCTCGCGATCGCGATCGCCACAGGAGTGTCGGCCGATGCACCCGGAAAACGACCGCACGTCCTCCTGATCCTGGCGGACGACCTCGGGTGGATGGACCTGCATTGCCAGGGCAACGAAGTTCTTCGAACGCCGAACCTCGACAAGCTGGCGACCGGGGGGGTGCGTTTCACCCATGCCTATGCCGCGGCTCCGGTCTGTTCGCCGACTCGCGCCGCCCTCGTCACCGGCCTTGCTCCGGCGAGGTTGCACATCACCCAGCATGGAAAAGACACAAGGCAGTTCTGGCCGGAAGACCGCACGATCCAGCCGCCTCCTTCCGACAACACCCTGCCACAGCAGCGGATCACGCTGGCGGAACGTCTCCGGGAGGCGGGCTACGCGACCGGATTCTTCGGGAAGTGGCACCTGGGTGGGGAGGGTTTTTATCCGGACACACAAGGGTTCGACATCAATGTCGCGGGTTGTGACCTGGGAGGACCGCCGACCTATTTCGATCCCTACCGGATTCCGACCTTGCCGGATCGCAGGACGGGTGAATACCTGACGGACCGGCTCGCCGACGAGGCGGTCCGGTGGATGGAGCGGCAGGAGGGGCGACCGATGTTCCTCTGCCTCTGGACCTACAATCCGCATTATCCCTTCGAGGCGCCCGAGGACCTGACGGCCTCCTACCGGGGCAAGGAGGGCCCGGGGCTGAAAAATCCGGTCTACGGGGGACAGATCGAGGCGACGGACCGTGCCATCGGGCGCGTCCTCGATCACCTGGACCGGGCTGGCATCGCCGATGAAACCCTCGTTCTCTTTACCAGCGACAATGGCGGCTGGACGGGGGCGACGGACAACCGTCCTCTCCGCGGAGGAAAGGGGTATCTCTACGAGGGAGGCCTGCGGGTGCCGCTGATCGTGAGGTGGCCCGGGGTGACGAGGGCCGGGGAAAGCAGCGACGTCCCCGTGATCAGCATGGATCTGAGTTCCACCATCCTCGACGCGGCGGGCGTGGTCCCGGGCGAGGGCGAAACGCTCGACGGCGAAACCCTGAGGCCCTTGTTCCAGGGCAAACCGCTCGATCGCGATGCCCTGTGCTGGCACTACCCCCACTGGGCCTTCCACAAGGCGAACCGCCCCGGGGCCGCCATCCGCATGGGCCGGCACAAGCTGATCCGCCGTTTTGACAATGGTTCGCTCGAACTCTTCGACGTCGTGGCGGATGTCGGCGAGACACACAACCTCGCGGCGGAGAATCCGGAACTCGCCGCGAGGATGAATGCACGGCTCCAGCGCTGGCTGGAAGAAACGAAGGCGGGGATCCCGACGAAGCGGGAGGCGAAGTGATGGCCGCTTCGGAGGCGTCTCGGAAAGGAGGCCCCGGGCTTCACGCGCCGTGGTATTCGTAATCGGGCTCCGGGAAGGCGCTCTTGATCCGGGCGATGATCTCGCCGCGCCGTTGCTGCGCCCATGCGGGATAGCGTTGCGCCCAATCGGCAGGGGAGGCGAAATAGATCACGTGGTGGGCCGGACCTGTCAGCATCTCCCCGGAGATCTCGAGTCGCTCCCAGCGCCCGTCGCGGTATTCCTCGTAATACATCTGGTCCCGCCCGGTGTGTCCCACTCGCCAGGTGGCCCAGCCCGGCGGGAGCGGTTCGCCGCCGGCCTGCGGTGGTACCACAAAACTCACGGTGCGTTCCCTGGGGAGGGCAAAGAAAAGGAGGGCGATGAACTGCCCCGCGAAAAAGGTCCAGAAAAGCGCGGCTGGAGAAAGCCCGGCGACATGGCCTCCCTTGAGCAGGGGCTTCCAGCCGAGGTCCATGGAAGCGTGTCGGGCAGCCCACCCCGCGGCGAGGGCGATGAGCAGGGCGAAGAACAGCCTCCCGGCGCGGCCTTTCACCCGCGCTCTCACCGCGAGCATGAGCACGAAGGGCAGAAAGATCAGCCCGACCTGGATCAGCATCGCGGGGAACATGGACATGGAGCGAAGGTCCTCATTCAGAGCCGAGACCGATGCGGTTTGCAAGCCTCCTCCTTTCACCGGAAACGAATTGACGCGAGGGGTCCCGTCGGGGGATGATCCCCGCTCGCCCGAGTTCCCGAGATCATGAAACCCGCCGGATTCCTTTTCACCGCCCTGCTCCTCTGCTTCGCTCCCCTCGCGGGACGGGCCCAACCCAACCTGATCTTCATCCTCAGCGACGACCTCGCCCAGGGCGATTGCGGCAGCTACGGTCAGAAACTCATCGCGACACCCAGCCTCGACCGCATGGCGCGCGAGGGCACCCGCTACACCCAGGCCTATTGCGGCACCACGGTCTGCGCGCCGAGCCGCACCTCGCTGATGACGGGCCTGCACATGGGGCATTCGCCGATCCGAGCGAATCGCGAGATCCAGCCGGAGGGCCAGAAGCCGCTGCCCGAGGGAACGTTCACCGTCGCGAAACTGCTGAAGGACGCCGGCTACGCGACCGCCGCGATCGGGAAGTGGGGCATGGGCATGTTCGACACGACGGGCAGCCCGTTGAAGAACGGATTCGACCACTTCTTCGGTTACAACTGCCAGCGCCACGCGCACAGCTATTTCCCGACCTACCTCTACAACGACGACCGTCGTTTCGATCTTTCCGGCAATGACGGCAACAACAAGGTCGAAGGCAAGGGCGCGACCTACGCACAGGACCTCATCGCTGATGAGACGCTCAGGTGGGTCCGTGAGCAGAAGGACCATCCCTTTTTTCTCTTCTACCCCATCACCCTGCCTCACGGCACCTTCCAGATCGATGACCAGGGCCTCTACAGGGACAAGCCCTGGACCGAACAGCAGAAAAACTACGCCGCGATGGTCACCCGTCTCGACAGCGACGTGGGCCGGCTCCTCGATCTGCTCGTCGAACTGGGGATCGAAAAGAACACCCTGGTGATGTTCGCCGGCGACAACGGCTCGTCCTTCGATCCGAAGTCCGAGATCGGGAAACTTTTCGACCAGACGATGGGAGGCAAGCTGCGCGGCTTCAAGCGTTCGATGTATGAAGGAGGACTGCGACAGGCGGCCTTCGCCTGGTGGCCCGGCACCGTGCCCGCCGGTCGGTTGAGTGACGAACCGTGGGCCTTCTGGGATTACCTTCCCACGGTGGCCGAGTTGACCGGGAGCCCGATCCCCGCCGGGGTGAAAACGGACGGCCTCTCGCTCGCCTCCTTCCTCAAGGGCGGTCCAGCCCCCGCGAGGGAATCCTTCTACTGGGAACTTCACGAGGGTGGCAACTCGATCCAGGCGGTTCGCTGGGGCGACTGGAAGGCGGTCCGCAACGGGCCTTCGAAACCGATCGAGATCTATGACCTCGAGTCGGACGTTGGGGAAACCACCGACCTCGCTCCCGCCCGGCCCGAACTGGTGGCAAGGGCCGAGGCCCTGATGAAGTCGGAGCGCGAAGACCATCCCGACTGGCCGCTCGTGGACAGAAAACCGTCCGCCAAGAAAAAGAAGAAGTAGCTTCGACGGGCTCGGATCGGTCGCGTTTTCGATTGCGTGCAGGCCAAGGCTTCTGGCATCGTGAAACGATGATCTTTCGGTGCCTCGTCGGATTGGCCTTCGCGGTCTGGATTCCCCTCTCCTGGTCGCAGGAGGCGGTCTTCGATCCGCAGGACGGAGACACGGTCGTGTTTGCGGGCGACTCGATCACCCACCAGTGCCTCTACACGCAGTATATCGAGACCTTCTTCTACACGCGGATTCCGGAGCGGGCGATCCACTTCCACAACGCCGGCGTGCGTGGAGATTCGGCGGGCGATGTCCTCGCCCGTTTCGACGAGGATATCGCGGCCGCGCATCCCCGTTATGTGACGGTCCTGCTCGGGATGAACGACGGCGGCTACGCGGGAATCGACCCCGAACGGTTTGCGAAATACCAGGAGGGTGTCACCGCTTTGCTCGACCGGATCGAGGCGATCGGGGCGAAGGCCATCCTCCTGACCCCCACCATGTTCGACCACCAGGTGGCCGAGAAGCGGCGAGGTGACGAGACCTGGCGGTTCAACGGCAAACCCTTCGATGCGGACTACAACGCGGTCCTGGCCTTTTACGGCGCCTGGTTGCGGGAAGAAGGACGGCGCCGCGGAGTCCCGGTCGTTGACCTGTGGGGTCCGATGAACCGCCTCACCGCCCTGCAGCGCCGGGAGGATCAGGAGTTCACCATGATTCAGGATGCCATCCATCCCGGACCGGCTGGGCAGGCGGTGATGGCCTTCGAGTTTCTCGACCAGTTGCTCGGACCGGAGCATCGCCGGGTCCAGAACCTCACGGTAGTACCTCGCGGGTCGAAGTGGGTCGCCGGCGGAGGCAAGGATGCGGAGATCACGCAACTGGAGGTTGGCGAGGAGGGTTCTCGCGCGAGTTTCACCTACCAGTCGCGCGCCCTGCCCTGGGTGCTGCCGGTCGAAGCCAGCACTCGGGAGCAGGTCTGGGAACTGCCGGCCGGAAGGTCGCGCCTCGGCTTTGCGATGACGAAGGCGGGCCACAAGCTCGGAGGCGACGTGCTCAAGGTGGCGGGACTGGCACCGGGTTCCTACGAGGTCCGGCTGGAGGGGAAAAGCCTCGGCCAGACCTGGCCGCATGTGACCTTGGGCACGAAGATCGAGATCCAGGAGAACGAAAGCTCCCCGCAGTTCCAGCAGGCTCTCGCGGTGGCAGAACTCAATCGCGAGCGGAACGATCTCGTGATCCGTCCGCTACGGGATGTGTGGCAGAATTTCAAGGGAATCCGCAAGAAGCCCGGTGTGGATGCGGAGGCCGAATTCGCCAGGCTCAAGCCCGAGATCGACGCGCTTATCCAGCAGGGACGTGAATACGAGGAACACATTCGTGCGTTGGCCCGGCCGAAGCCGCGGACCTGTGTAATCGAACGCGTGAAGTAAAGGGATTGCGCCGGATTTCCCGAGCGAGGCACCCGGGTCCTCTTCCGGTCAGCCGGATCCCTCAGGTCTCTCTTTTCGGAGGATCTTGTGTTTTCCCATTTTTTCCGGATCGCGGTCGAAGCGGGAAGCGAAATGCACCCGCACCTCCGCGGGAACCACTCCGAACCCATCGAGGAGTCTGGCGATCGCGGACTGGATCGTCTGTTCGAGTTCGTTCGGGGAAACCTCCGGAGCCGGACGGATGCGAACCTCGATGGGGGCGAGGCCTTCCCGGAAGCTGAACTCGTGTTCGACGACTCCGGGAAGATCCTCGACCGCCAGCGTGAAAGCGAGCGGCGGAATCCTGACTTCGCTGCCATCGGGGCGATGCATCGTCACGGAATCCTCGTTCCGTCCCTCCATCGTCCGGATAAGGGAAAAGGGCGAACCGCAGGGACAGCCGGGTGGCGAGAGCGCGATCCGGTCGCTGATCTCGTAGCGGATGAGTGGCTGGAGCTGGTAGAGGAAGTTGGTGAGGTAATACTTTTCGCAGACTTCTCCCGGAGGGACGGGATGGCCGAGGGCATCGACCGGCTCGATGAGGCAGAGATCCTCGAAGGCGTGGATGCCGCGATGCCATTCGCAGTCGACCCCGACACAGGGCATCTCGGAGAGACCATAATGGTTGAAAGGGCGGGTTCCCCAGGTCTCCTCGACCCGCCGCGCGATCGGCTCGGTGAGCAGCTCGCTGTGGGTCACCACGATCTTCGGCTGGATCGAGAGCCTTCCCTGCTCCTGCTCGATCGCGAGGAGCCCCGCGACCGAGGCATAGGGGGCGAGGAGATCGGGACGAAACTCGTTCAGTTCCGCGACCAGTTGCTCCATCGGCGTCGTCACGGAAAGGAAACGGAAGGAGTAGAGTCCGACATCGGTGCCGAGAGGGAGGAGGTGGCTCGCATGGAGGGAGTTTCCCGCGCCGACCGTGGCGACGCGAAGCCGGTGACCGGGACGCGGGCGGAGTCCCGTGTAGCGCTGCCATCGCAGCATTGCCGCCATCACCCGGGTCCATTCGTTTCTTCCCAGCACGAAAAGGCCCCGGAGGCCGGATGTGCCCGCTGTCGAGAGGAGTCGATAATCCTTGCCGAAGGGGGTGCCGACGTCGGGTCGCCCCAAACGCTCCTGAAGCTCCGACAGGTGGAGGGTCGAATCGGTCACGACTTCGTCGAAATGCTCCATGATCGCCACCTTGTCGACGACGGGGAGATCGGAGAGCCGAACCGGACCGGAGAGGTCGATCCCGGCATAGAGCCTGCGATAGAAGGGGGATCGTTCCTTTGCGAAGCGCGCCAGTTCGAGGGTGCGGCGGTTCTGCCATTCGCGAATCTTTTCCGGTGTCCACCGTTCCCTCCGTCTCTGTCCCAGAGCCGCGGAAATGACGCCGAAGATATCGCGGAGACCTCCCATGACCGTCAATGGATTCACTATGGAACCGGTTCCGGAGAATGCGAGGGACTAGATCAACCAAAACCCATCCTTCCCCGGGAAGACAATGTCGTCCCTCGTTCAGTTCTGCCGCTCCCGCACCTTCACCCGGAAAAAGCGGGCATCTGGTCCGGGGACAACAGGCAGGCGGACCAGTCCCGTGGGCGGATCCGATAGGGAAATCTCGAGCGCTTCTCCGGCGACTTCTTCCCACGATTCCAGATCGGCGGATTCCTCGAGGATCCAGTCGAGGTGGCGGGGATGGGGACTGGGCGTGAACTCGATCCATTGCTGTCCGGATTCTTCCCTCCAGCGGATCTCATGTCCCTGGGCCGGAGTGCGGACCGGCAGACCCAGCCCGAATTTCAGGAGGTTGGAAAAGCCGTCCTCGAAGAGACTGCCACCCGGACCGGCGATGTCATCATTCTCGCGTTCCGCCTCCGAAAAGTGTTCGAACTGCCACTCGTCGAAACGGCCGGCCGCTCCCTCGAAGGCACCGATGTCGTTGCGTCGGAGAAAGTGGGCACCGGTGAAATCCTCGGACGGGGAAATCTCGAAACCCGCATCGAGCAGGGGGCTCCCGGGTCGGGGACGATAATTGTCCCATCCGAAATCGGCGGCTTCGAAGCTGCCCTCATCGAAGCCGATCCCCTGCCATTCTTCGAAATCGTGGTGCGCGGTGCCTTCGCCGTCATGAAACTGATAGACGAGGCGGTTGCCGCCCAAGTGATAGGCGTTGCGCGCGAAGTCGAGGGAGTCCGTGTGCCGGAGCAGGCTGAAGAGGTTTGCCCCGAGAGCGGCTTCGGGCAGGATTGCGACGTTGTTCCGGAAGACAATCTCGAGCGGTCCGGCACGGGTGAAAAACGCCGCTTCGTGAACGCCTCCCTGGATGCTGGTGATCGTGGAACCGTCGAGGACGCAGCCCTGGATGTCGATCCGGCCAGAGACGGGACTGGCGGTGAGCATCCCGGAACGTGCGAGGAAACTGTGTCGCAAGGTCAGCGACCGATCGGGCGCGGGGGCGACAGGTCCCTGGATCCGACTGCGCTCGATCGTGAGTTCCGCGCCGAAGGAAAATGCTCCGGTTGTCGAACCCCTGACCAGCACCTCTTTCACGGCTCCTCCGGTGACCGTTCCTTCCCCGAAATCGCAGTCGATGAACTCGAATCGGTCGAACTGGGACGGTTCTTCCGGATTGCCGAGGTTGTGCGAATAGAAGACGGGATAAAACGAGGTCATGGTGCCCTCGCGCGACCCGATCCGTCCCGCGTTGGCGACGGTGCGGCAGCGGTGGAAGCGGTGGACGATCCCCAGGTCGAGGGGCTGGTGGTTGAAGGAAACGAAGACGGTCTGACCCCCGGCCCCGCAGTAGGGGGAACCCTGTTCGCATTGCACATCCTCGACGAGGACGTCGTCCCCCGGGCCTCCCTGGACCAGGCCGATGTTGTGCTTCGAACCGTAGTAGAAAAAGCAATGGGCGATCCTCGTGCGGCCCATCGGCCCGTCGTTGCCGAGGCAGTAGGATCCGATGGCATCGCCGTCCTCGGCGCGGGCCAGGCAGGTTTTTCCGGCGCGGAGATCACGGATGTGAAGATCGGGAGCCTTCAGCATCACGGCCGCCCCCTCGGGGATGAGGTGGCTTCGTTCGTAGCATTTGCCGTCGGTCCTCGGGTCGGTGCTGTCGAAAGGATGCAGGTAGAGCCTCGTGCCATCGGTCCAGAAGGAGCCCGGAGTATTGCTGAGCGTCTCCGCCACGGAAGCGAGATCGGCTCCCCTCGCGTGGTTGAGGAAGCGGTCGTCTTCCCACGCGACGACATGAAGCTGCGTGTCCGTCGTCAGGTAGACCCGGGGAAGTCCTGATGGTTCCCAGCGATCTGGCGGAAGGCTGCGGTGACTTTTCAGTTCGATCCACTCGTTTCCTTCGGCCGCGCGCACGTTCAGTCCCGCAGTTGTCACGACGAGGGCGCTTCCTCCGGCGTCGAGGGGAGTTTCACGGGTGTCGATGACGAGGGTGTCTCCCTCTTCGGCGCGGTCCGCGGAAAAGAATCCGGTGTTGGCGCTCTCCTCGTTGATCTTGGCCACGGAAGCCCAGGCCCGGTTGGGCGCGGTCCCGTCGTTGGCATCGTCGCCGGTGGCGGGATTGCAATACCAGGTGAGGCCTGTTCCGGGTTCGAGCAGATCCGCCGGGTAGGCGATGTCGGAGAAATTGGTGTTTTCGAAACGATAGACCGCAGGAGCGCCGATCCGGCAACGCACCGCCGAGTTGCTCGTGTCCACTCCGACGACCACTCCTCCGGGACGCTGGATGGCGAGATTTCCGGAGTCGTGGCCCGTCCAGCTCACCATGGGTTCGCCGGGGAACTTCGCGTAATAGCGCACCGATCCGTGGCGGGATCCCTCGAAGGACACGGCGATCCCGAGGAAGATCCAGCGGTTCAAAACGTTTCCGGAGAAGGGGACGAGATCACCGTAGGCGATGCCTCCGGAGAGGGAATGATGTTCCACCGCGATCGTCGGCCCCGGGTTCCCGGCCGAATCGCTGATCGAGAGGAGCCGTGCGTTATGGGCCTGCAGGGACTTGAAGAAATACCATCCGCAAAGGAAAAACCGCCCCCCCGTCTCGGGGAGCAGGGCGAGGGCCGCCGGGCTGAGGAGTTCCGGTCTCAGGTCCGCGCTGGCGGGGACCATTCCCGGAAGATGCGGCCCGCCCGCGCGCTGGTGAAACACGCCCCGAACCGTCGCGAAGTGTGGGCCGGGCCGGGTCTCGTCGAGCTGTCCGGTGGTGGCGAAGGTTTCGCGGAAAACCAGCTCCATCTCCGCCTTTGCGACGAAAGGAACCCAGGCCGCCGCCGCGAGCAGAAAGAGGGCGTTCATCGCCCCGGATAACGGCCGGACCCTGGCGATGCTCATGCACGGTCGCCATGATCGCCACATCTCCATCCGCCTTCGGAAAGGGCTGAGACGAGAATGGAGCAAAGTGAGCGCATGGAACGCGTGAGATTAGCGGGGCTTGGAGATCTGGTCAATGGACGCTAACAAGTCTGCGAGATTGTCCACCGGACTTGGAGCGAGATAACCGCTTCTTTTCACCCCCTTTTCACAAAGCCTTCAAACGCCCTTCACCGGCGCCGGCGAATCTGGAGGCATGAAACGAATTCTCGCCTTCCTCTGTTTCCTCCTGCCGCTCTCCCTCCTCGCCGAAACTCCGCATCCCGACGACGAGGCGGACACCACGGAGTCCCCCTATTTCGTCATCCTCAGCGGAGGTGAAGAGGGCGCTTCGGAACCGCTGCCCCTGAAGCACACCGAGGTCGTCTCCCGCATCGCCGGGTGCATCGCCGAGGTCGAGGTGCGGCAGCAGTATCGCAACACCGGAGGAAAAGTGCTCGAGGCCGTTTATGTCTTTCCCGGATCGACGCGTGCCGCGGTGCACGGTCTCGAGCTCGCCATCGGCGAACGTCGCATCGCCGCGAAGATCGCTGAACGGGAAGCGGCGAAGGCGGAATACGAGCAGGCCAAGGCCGAGAACAAGACCGCCGCCCTCCTCGAACAGGAACGGCCCAATGTGTTTCGCATGAGCGTGGGCCATATCCTCCCCGGCGACGATGTCGAGGTGACGCTGCGCTACACCGAACTCCTCCGGCCCGAGGATGGTCACTACGAATTTGTCTTTCCCAACGTGGTCGGACCCCGATACGGCAACGGAACCGCCGACGGCAACCGCACCTGGACGGCCAACCCGCACCTCCTTCCCGGCGTTCCCACTCCCGCGACGCTTTCGATCCATGTCGAACTCGCCGCCGGCATGCCGGTGCGGGAGGCGATGTCGCCGTCGCACCGGGTCAAGATCGACTACGATGGTCCCGACCGGCTCCGCACGGATCTCGAGACGAGGGACGGAGAGAACGGCGACCGTGATTTTGTCCTGCGATACCGCCTCGCCGGCGACGAGATCGCGAGCGGACTGCTCCTTCACGAAGACGAGGCCACGGGCGAGAACTATTTTCTTCTCACCGTGCAGCCGCCCGCCCGCGTCAAGTCGGCCGACATTCCGGGACGCGACTACGTCTTTGTCGTCGATGTCTCCGGCTCGATGAACGGATTTCCCCTCGATACCGCGAAGAAGCTCCTTCGGGATCTCATCGGCGGATTGAGACCGACGGACCGCTTCAACGTGCTTCTCTTCGCGGGCGATTCGCGTCTCCTCGCGGAGACGCCTCTCGCCGTGGGTCGCGGGGAGATCGAGCGCGCCCTTTCCTTCCTCGATGCCGCCCGCGGAGGCGGAGGAACGGAGCTGGGAATGGCGATGGAACGGGCTCTCGCCCTGCCGGTCTCGGAAGGATACTCACGCTCACTGATTCTCGTCACGGACGGCTACGTTGATTTCGAGCGTTCGATCTTCCGGTCGGTGCGCGAACGGCTCGGACAGGGCAATCTCTTCCCTCTCGGCATCGGTAGCTCGGTGAATCGTTTTCTCATCGAGGGCCTCGCGAGGGCGGGTCGCGGAGAGCCGGTCATCGTCCTCGGACCCGACGAGGCTCCCGCTGCCGCGGAGAAGTTGCGCGAGATGATCGCCTCGCCCGTGCTCACGAATGTCGCGGTCGACTACGGGAAGGGTTTCGAGGTGCATTCGGTGAGCCCCGGTGCCTTCCCGGACGTTTTCGCGCAGCGGCCCCTCTCGATCTTTGGAAAATTCCGGGGCAAACCCGACGGGGAGATCCACGTCAGCGGTATCGGAGGCGGCGGACGCGAGATCTCGCTGGACCTTCCCGTCACTCCCGCGAAGGGAACGACGTCCGACAACCCCGCCCTTCGCTTTCTCTGGGCGCGGAGCCGGATTGCCGAATTGGCCGACGACCACACCCTCGACCCTGACAGTGAAACGAAAAAAGAGGTCACCTCCCTCGGTCTCACCCACGGTCTTCTCACCGAGTTCACCTCCTTTGTCGCGGTCGACACCGAGGTGCGCGCGGCGCCGGAAGGGGCCGGGGAGGAGACGGTGCGCCAGCCCCTGCCCCTGCCTCAAGGGGTGCCCGCCAGCGCCGTGGGCGGGGGGACCGTTCCCGAACCGGCCACCTTCCTCCTCTGGCTCACGGGGATGGGTGCCTACGCCTGCCGACGCTTCTTCGGGAAGAGGCGGAAGGAATCCTGACAAACCACGATTCATGCCTCGCGATGAGCCCGTCCCTCAACCGCCCCGCCCTGGTCGCCGCCCTTCTCCTCGCCGCCGCCTTCTGGCCGGTGGCAAGGTGGTACGGAATGCGTCTCGACGACGGATCCGACGAGCCGATGGGCCTCCTCGCGCTCCTGGCCGCGGGATGGTTCCTCTGGCGCGACCGTGAGCGGATCGGCGTGACGCCATTTTCGCTGACGGCGGGTGCGGCGGGACTCGTTCTCTATGTTTTTGCTTTCCCGTTCCTGCCTCCGATGTTGCGCGCTCTCGCCGCGATCCTCGTGGGCGGAGTGGTGTTCCGGATCGCTCGTGCTCCGGGCGGGGTCTGGCTGCTGCTGGTTCTTTCCCTGCCGGTGATCGCCTCCCTGCAGTTTTACGCGGGATGGCCGCTCCGTCTCGGGGCGGCCACGGTCGCGGGAAACCTCCTCAGGCTGTCTGGCCTCGAGGTGATTCGCGAGGGAGTCGCGCTGCTCTGGAACGGACAGCGCATCGAGGTCGACGTGCCTTGCTCAGGGGTTCGAATGCTCTGGACGGGACTCTTTTTCCATGGCGTCCTCGCCGCCGAACGTCGCCTTGCCCTGCACACCCTGCTCTGGTTGACGCCTCTGTGTACAGGCCTGATCCTGCTGGCGAACGTCGCGCGCACCGTGCTTCTTTTCTTCAAGGAAAGCGGTCTCGTGGCTTTGCCGGAATGGACCCACGAAGGCATCGGGGTCATCGTCTTTGCCGCACTTGTCGGCGGGCTTTTTGTCCTGCATCGGAGCTTGCCGGGACGACAGGCGGAGGAGCCGGCATCGCGAGCGAGGCACCATTTGCCGCGGGCGGGGTTTGCCCTCCTCGCGGCCGGGGCCTTCGCCGCAGCGGGGGTGCCGCTCTACGCCGGTGCCGCGGCGGCGGTGGAGAAAGGCGAGGTTGTCTGGCCGACCCAGTGGAAAGGTCTCGACCTCGTCCCCGTCGCCCTGACCGAACACGAGAAGTCCTTTGCTTCCTCCTTCCCCGGCTCCATCGCGGTCTTCCGCACCTCCGAAGGCCCCTTTTCAAAACGGCTCATCCTGCGCCACGTCGAGCGCGCCACCCGCAAGCTCCACTCCAGCGCCGACTGCCTCCGCGCTGCGGGCTGTGTCCTCGAGGAGGGGCTCGACGAAACCCTTGCGAATGGCGAGCACTGGTCGGTCTGGACGGCTGTCGCTCCCGGCGGAGGTTCGTTCCGCGTGCGCGAACGCCTTCACGAGGAGGCCGACCCGGGGAGGCAGTGGACCGATGTGACCGGCTGGTTCTGGAGCGCCACCCTCGGCCGGAGCGAGGGGCCGTGGAGGGCGGTGACGGTGATCGAGGCGGGTGGGGAGTGAACCGTCGTTCACTTCGAGGCCGGAGCCGGGGACGACCCCTTGAACCGATCCATGAGCGGTTTGATCTCCTCGGAAATCTTTTTCCACTCCTCGCTGTTCCGTTCGAGCGCGTCGCGCTTGGCGGCAAGCTCGCGAATCTTCACGCCGAGGGCTCGCCGTGCGTTGGCGGCCTCGGTCGCGGGATCGGCCGCATCGACATCCTCCCAGTCGTCGGTGCGGAAGACGGAGGCGGGAAGCCCCTCGCTGTTGACGAGGTTCGAACCCTCGGGATTCGAGGCCCAGGCATAACGCACCGCAACGGGCTTGGCGACGTCGGGGCTGCTCACGATGACGGCATCGGCACCGTCGACCTTCGCTTCGGCCCAATGCCAGGCCTTGTCTTCTCCGGCGATTTCAAAGCGCTTCAGTGGACCGCCCTCGCGCGATTTGAGACCCTTGCCGGCCTGGTCGAAGGTGATGCGGATGGCACCATCCATTATTTCTGCGGCGCGATAGAGAGGACCCGAATAGGCGACAAGATCCTTCCCATAATCCTTGGCGAGTGCCCAGAGGGCGAGACGTTCGCCGGGATCCTTCTTGTTCTTGGGATGGATGTCGTTGGCCTCCCCGGTGTCGTTGATGATGGCCATGCCCGTCTTTGGTGTGGTGGCGAGGACGAGGCGCATGCGGTCCTGCA
>JAGRPC010000249.1 GCA_020439925.1 Verrucomicrobiia bacterium
CTCGACTGGGGTTACGACCTCTCCGGGGTCGTCCGTGGATTTGCGCTCGAGGAGCACCCCGGAGGCCGGGGGATCGTCTATTCCTCCCACGTCTATCCGTGGAAGAAGGACTGGCAGGGAAAGACCCTCGACGCCGCGGCGCTTTATCCCATCTTCATCGGGGAGACCGGCACTCCGCCCGACTGGAGTTCCTTCGAGTTCATCCCTCCGTCGGCCCGCACCGAGGACCTCGCCAGCGGTGACTGGCCGCGCGACATGCTCGGCCTCATCCAGAAGCACCGCCTCCACTGGACCGCCTTCAGCTTCCATCCCAAGGCCGCGCCCGTCGTGATCGAAAACTGGGACTACACTCCCACTTCCTATTGGGGCGACTATGTGAAGCGGGCGCTTTCCGGCCAGGCCTTTGAGTTGAGGCGGATGCGGTGAGGGATTTGTGGAGGGATGGAATCTACGTTTACCAGTCCGCCTCCTTTCTTGTGTATCTCTAAAAATCGCCATCCCGGCGTGAAAAACCTCTCGATTTCACGACTACCCCGCAGATTCGATCAATTCGACCTGATCATCCCCAAACGCGATCCGGTGGGAAAGTCACCACAAAGTTCAGATTGGCCCGATGTCTGGAGGACACAACCGCGTGTGCCGAGTTGAACTCGCGGTTGGAAGCCGCCTCTTTCACGATGTGCCCGATCACTTCCCCGAGGAAGTCTGAGCGGTTTCCAAGGTGAATTGAAGCGACCTCCGCTCGATGAGCCTGCCTGAGCCCGCGTTCTTTCGAAAGCGAAATCACGCGGTTGGTGAGCTCCATGCCCAGCGTGTTCTGCTTCCGTTGTCGAAGCGGCAAGCCAACGCCTGAAAACTATTGACCTTTCGCCGAAAATCGGGCGATCCTTTTCCGCGGTGACCCTACACCCTTTCAACTCCACCTGCCCTCCTACGCCCCCTCGCGTCCATCAGGAACGGAGCTGAGCGAATAAGAGGGGAGACTACCGACAGTAAATGCCTCCCTTCGATCCTCATTGATTCGTCGCCGAAATTTCTTTACATGATCCGTTTCGCTCGCCTCTACCCATTTTTATCCACCGTCCTGGCCTCCTTGGTCCTTTTGCCCCGTGGTGGATTCGCTGCCGAACCTTATTTGGTGAAGGACATCAATTCCTTGGCGAGCGACTCCGGTAGTAATCTCACCAACCTCTGCGCGATGGGGGCGGAGGTATATTTCACGGTTGCATCCGCGACAACGGGAACAGAGCTGTGGAAGAGTGACGGCACCGAGACGGGCACGGTAATCGTCAAAGACATTTACGTCGGTTCCGGCAGTTCCTCGCCCTCAAATTTGATGGTGGTGGGTAACACGCTTTTTTTCGCAGCTGATGACGGCACCCATGGGGCGGAACTGTGGAAGAGTGACGGATCTGAGGAGGGAACCGTCAGGGTCAAGGACATCCAACCGGGCAGTCTTGGTTCGAATCCCACTTCCCTCACTGCGTTTGATGGTTTGCTGTTTTTCGTCGCCGACGACGGAAACACGGGGGCGGAGTTGTGGAAGAGCGACGGCACAGAGACGGGCACCATCAGGGTCAAGGACGTCAACCCAGGCAGCGAAGGTTCGTCGTCTGCCCATCTGACAGCAGTGGGAGACACGCTCTTCTTTGTCGCCGATGACGGAACTACCGGTGCCGAGCTGTGGAAGAGTGACGGCACAGAGGTGGGTACGGTTTTTGTAAGGGACATTCGGCCTGGTAGCGGAGGTTCCTCAGCCGGTCAGCTGACGGCAGTGGACAGTACGCTCTTCTTTGAAGCCGATGACGGGACAAGTGGCGCTGAACTGTGGAAGAGTGATGGCACCGAAG
>JAGRPC010000250.1 GCA_020439925.1 Verrucomicrobiia bacterium
ATCGAGGTGGATGGAGTGCTTAAAAACCGTGATTTCTGACCGGGAATTCGGAGATTGGCGGTAAAATGTCGGAATTTTTCCAGAAAAAGCACAACAAATCGGGAAAAGACACGTCTAAAAGGGGTGGCGAATCCAATGGGATTGCGTTAATTGGTTAACCTTTCTTCAGCTTTGGAAAAGATCGACATCCCTCGCAAGACGGTCTACCGGCTCTCCCTCTATCAGAGATGCCTGCAGAAGCTGCGTGACCAGAAGGTCGAGACGGTCTCTTCGGAAGACCTGGCGAGAGCTGCCGGGGTCAAGTCGACTCAGCTGAGGAAGGATCTCGGGCATGTCGGTCAGTTTGGCACTCGGGGCCTTGGCTACAGCGTGGCCACGCTTTCCGATGCCATCTCAGGCGTGATGGGGCTCACCATGCTTCAGCCGGTCGTCATGGTCGGAGTGGGCAATCTCGGTTCGGCCCTGCTTCGTTACGCCGGTTTCCGCAAGGAGGGCTTTGAGATCATCGCCGCTTTCGACGCCGATCCCGCCCATGTGAAGGCCACCACCGAGCAGATGGGAGTTCCCGTTTACGATGTGAAGGACATGGGCCGTTACGTGAGTGCACACGGCGTGCGCATGGCGATCATCGCCGTTCCCGAATCTGCCGGACAGCAGGTTGCGGACATTCTCGTCGAAGCGGGAGTGCAGGCGATCCTCAATTTTTCCCCCGCCGTCCTCAATGTTCCCGATGAAGTCATCGTCAATCATGTCGATCTCGCCGCGGAACTCGGCAGCCTCAGTTTCTTCGTGAGTTGACCCCGCTCGTTCCGCGATGCGATCGGAAGGACTCGTCGAAATCCCCTGCGAGGGTCCATTTTCCCTGCGCGACACCCTGAAGTCCGGGCAGATTTTTCACTGGGAACCGTTCGAATACGAAGGCTTTGGCGGATTTGCCGGCTGTATCGGCGATGGCCGACCGGCTTTTGCGAGCCAGGACAAAAGCGGTCGTGTCTATACCTTGGCCGGTGACGAGAGGCGTGTCGCCTGCTACTTCGGGCTCGATCATTCGAGCGACTTTGTCAGGTCTTGTTTCCCCGTTGAGGACATCGTCCTGCGCGAAGCGATCGCTTATTGTCCGGGCATCCGGGTGGCGCGGCAGCCGCTCTGGGAATGCCTCGCCACCTTCATCACCTCGTCTTTGAAGCAGGTCGCGCACATCCGCGCGATGTCCTTGACCCTGCGTTCCCGCTTCGGGGAAGCACACGAGTTCGGAGGGGGCTTGTTTCACGCCTATCCGACGCCCGCGGCGCTTGCTTCGGCCGGAGAGGACGCCTTGCGCGAGTGCGCTCTGGGGTACCGGGCTAAAGGGCTCCATCTTGCCGCCTGCGCGATTGCCTCGGGAGCGTTCGATCTCGACTCGGTTGAACGAGAGCCCGATCTCGCCAAGGCCCGAGCCGAGTTGCTCAAACTTCACGGGGTGGGGGAGAAGATCGCGAACTGCGCCCTTCTCTTCGGTGCGGGGAAATGGGACGCGTTTCCCATCGACGTGTGGATCGAGCGCATCCTCCGCCAACTTTACCGGAAACGTCTCAAGGGACGGCGCCTCCAATCCTGGGCGGAAGGGCATTTCGGACCCCACGCCGGCTACGCTCAGCAATACCTCTTTCATTTCGCGAGGAAGACGCTTTAATTTCGGGCTCGTTTCGATGTCGGAGTCGCAGAAGCTTTTTGCCAGTCTGTCCGGGGCGCTCGTCGCGCACCTGCTCCTCTTCTTTCTCGTGATCGTCCTGCCGGGAAACAGTTCGATCGGATCTGCCGCCATGCGGGATCGCCCCCGGGAGGAGGGTCCCCGGGAAATCACCGTGATGATGGGAGACCTCATGGAGAGACTCGAGCGGGAGTGGCTCGAGAAAGAGAAGGAGGAAACGCCGCCGACGCCGGCGGAGAAACTGGAAAATGCGGAGCCGGCGCCGTTGCCCTTCGTTTCCACGGATCTCAATGCACCCGAAGCCAATGCGCCGGAGAAGGCAAGATTCGAGTCCGACCGGAACACCACGGCCGCTTCCCGACTTCGGCCCAATGAAGAACTTCTGCAGGCCGACACCCCGACACTGGCCGGGGACAGTCCGCTCCCTCACCTCACTCTCGCCAATAGACAATATGTCGAAGGGCCGCTCGGTTCCCTGCCCTCGAGTCCTGCTCAAAGGCAAGCGACCGAGGCCAGCCAGTCGGCCTCCTCTCCCCCGGTCGTGCCGACCCCATCCCTGCCTTCCGACTCGCGGCAGGAGACGGACCTGATTGATCCTTCCGAGGCCCTTCCCTCGCCCCCGGTAAACGGTGAAAGCGGTACCGTCGGAGCCGAAACCCTTGCCACGCGAACCCCGGGTGAAGGAAGCACGGCCATGGCGCAGGGCCCGGAACATGATGCCGAGCCACGGATTGTTCCCGGGTTTGAAGGAAAAGACTCCGGCGAAGAGGCGACCAGGGAAAAGTCCTACCTCCTTTCCTCGGAAAGAACCAATGCACCGATTCTGCCGGACCGATCCGAGGGCAAAGACCGTCTTGCCGCCGGATCGGGTTCTGGCCGGGAAGGAAAAGATGAACCAGACCCTCTTGCCCGGGAGACCGGAGAGGGTGCCATGGCCGCAGATCTTCCAACCGAGGCGAGGGAAGGAGATCCTCAAGAGGATGAGGCACCTGCCGAAGCGGTCGCCGATTCGCCTCCAGCGAAGCCCACCGAGACTGTGGCCGCCAAACCTGCCGAAGCAAAACCGGCGATGAATCCGGCCGACGACAGCCTCTTTGCTCCCGGCTTCAGTCCCGAAGAACGGCAGAACGTCATCAATGGCAGCCTCGCCAAGGAGGGAGAAGATGCGGTCGACGCGATGGCCACTCCGATGGGACGTTACAAGAAGGCCGTGCGTGACGCGATCTCTTCCAAGTGGCACGAATACCGGAGGAAAAACGCCGATTTCGTTACCTGGGGGATTCTCAAGCTCGAGTTCACCGTCGATTCATCCGGGCGGGTTCGAGACCTAGAGATCACGAAGAACGAAGCCAACGCCATGCTTGCCGAGTTTTCCCTCCGGGCTATCCGTGATGCGAGCCTGCCACCGATGCCCGCCGAAGTCGCGAAGTCGGTGGGAGCCAAGGGGCTCGTCATCCAGTACGACATCATTATCTACTGACACCAGTTTTCCGTTATCCTCCCCATGGCCGAGACCACCATCAACGAGCAGGTTTGGAGCTTTCTCCTCTCCGGCGGATTTTTCATGATCCCCATCGGGATCTGTTCCTTTGTCGGAATCGCCGTTTGTATCCATCGCGGCCTCACCCTGAAATGGAAGGCGGTCATACCGCCGGAACTCCGGCCGGATCTCGCGCGGATCGCCGACCTCTTTCGCGATGGGAAGGCTTCCAAGCTGCTTCTTGACCTCCGGCGCAGCGACAGTCCCATGGGCAGGATCGGCCGCATCGCCCTTTCCCAGGAGTTTTCCACTCCCGGGGAGAGCGAACGGGCCGTCGAGGCCACCGCACGAGAACAGATGGTGAAGCTCGAAAACGGGATGGGGGTGCTCGAGGTTGTCATCACCATCGCGCCGCTCCTGGGGCTGCTTGGTACCGTCAGCGGACTTGTCTCCGTGTTTGCAACTCTGGGGGCAGGGGACGATCAGACCGACCCAGCACTCATTGCAGGGGGCATCGCTGAGGCCCTCAACACCACCATCGCCGGTCTCGTCGTCGCCGTAGTCATGGTCATTTTTCACTCGTATTTCACGCGTCGGCTCGAACGCATCGCCGCCCGCATGGAGGTCATCGCCGGACATCTCATCCACGAATTCCACAAGCACGGCGGGCCTTCGCTCTATAGTCCCTCCCTCGATTCGGCCGTTCCCGAGTTTCCCGCGGTTCTGCCTGCACCGTCCGAGGGTGAACCATTTCCTGCCGCTTCTCACGATCTCCGCCCGTGAAATTCCTCCTTAAAAAACGCCGCAACCCGGCGGTTCCGATCGTGACCCTGATCGACATCCTTGCGATTCTGCTGATTTTTTTCATCGTCACGACCACCTTCAAGACCCGTGATTCCCTCGTGAAGGTGAATCTGCCTCGCTCCAGTGAGCTGGGGCAGGGAAGTGACGCGGCGCGGAGGGTTCCCCTGGCTCTCGGAAAGGATGGCAGCGTCTCCCTCGGCGGCGACCTCGTTCCCTTGGATTCCCTGGCGAAGGCGCTCGCCGATTTCAAAACCCGGCGTCCTCTCGACGAACTCGAACTCAAGGCCGATGAAGGCGCGCCCCTGGGGCTCATGGTGAAGGTCTGGGACGCCGCCACCCGGGCGGGACTCAAGATCGACGACCTTCCCCTCCGAATCCTCATCGAAGAGTGAGTCTCCGGGACATCGATCCCAGGCTCGGTTCTGTTTTCCTCAGTCCGGAGCCTTTACCGATGCGCCTTCTCCGATTACCCTTCAGAACACAATTTTGCGCCTGTCATGATCCGAAACATCGTCCTCTACCCCGATCCCGTCCTGAGACAGGTCGGCAAACGCATCGAGACCGTCACGGACGAGGTGCGAAAGCTCGCTGCAGACATGATCGAGACCATGTATGACGCCCATGGGGTCGGTCTGGCTGCCCCCCAGGTAGGGGAATCCCTCCAACTCGCGGTCGTCGATGTCTCGCATGACGACGAGTGCATCACATACCTGCGCGTGAACGGGAAGGAAAAGCAGCTCACCGACATCTGCCCGATTGTCTTCCTCAATCCCGAAATCGAGCCCCACGGACCCAAGGAGGCGGAGACCGAAGGATGCCTCTCTTTCCCTGACCTGCGAGGCGAGATCCTGAGACCGAGCGAGGTGAAGGCGACCGTCACCACCCTCGATGGGGAGACCCTCGTGATCGAGACCGACGGTCTTTTTGCCCGTGCCATTCAGCATGAAGTCGATCACCTCTTCGGGCGCCTCTTTATCGACCGGATGAGCAGCGCCCGCAAGCATGCCATTCGCGGCCGACTCCGCGAGATGCAGGATCAATTCCGCTGAACGAACCGGGAGAACCCGGCTCAATCGTCGTCCTCGTCTTCCTCGAAGTCGTCGTCGTCGTCCTCGTCGAAGTCTTCGCCGAAATCCTCGTCCTCGTCGTCGAAATCGGGGGAGGATTCCTCCTCATCGTCTTCGAAGTCGTCGTCGAGATCGTCAAATTCATCGTCGTCGCTTTCACCGTCCGGCGGGAAATTCCGCGGGGAATATCCCAAGGCCACGGCAAGCTCTCCCATCGTCTGGAAAGGGCCTTCGATCACACCGACGGAGGTGGCGGCCCAGAAGCCGCCAATATCCGACTCCGGATCGCTGTAGACCACGAATCCTTCGTCGGGAGCACGATATTCCACTTCGAGCCAGTCGGTCGAGCTGTCGAAATAGTTCTGGAACCAGTCATCGTCGCAAACGTCGCCTTCTTCCGAGTATTGTTCGAAGTAGGCCTGCCGGAATTCTTCTGGAGTCATGGGTGAGATGAAGTCGGATCGGTGATGGAAAAAGGATTCCCATTGGAAACGGGAAGCGGCGAAACCTACAAAAAGCCGCCGCGCAATCAAGAGCCTTTCGACGGTGGAATACGCTCCCGCTTTCGTACCCGGTTTCGTTCATGGAAGCGAAAAGCCTTCGCCCTGACGTCCCCCATCACAGCCAGCCACGGCTCTTCCATTTTCCCTCAATTTTCCCCTTGAAATTCATTCCCCCAGCAGCCACATTCGCCCTCCGTTCGCCCGTCCTTGCGGATTTGCGGACGTTTGGTCAATTCCTCTGTAGCTCAGCGGTAGAGCGGGTGGCTGTTAACCACTAGGTCGTTGGTTCGATCCCAACCGGAGGAGCTCCTTAAAATCAAGGAGTTAAGCGGTTTTGAATTGTCCCAAAATCGGCACTGACAACACCGAGTGACAACACGGATTTTTTCCGAATGCGGGTGCCCCCTGGTTCTCCCCGCTTCTACTGGCTTGAAACATCGTTCGGGTTGTTGTGAGGAAACCGCGCCGGCCCTGAGGAGTGAGGGCGGTTCGTTCTCACGCTGGATCGGCCGGGCGGTATCGCGTTGGGGCTTGATCGACCGAATTCAGGAGGCGTCACCTCGCTGGTTGCCGCGGGCGAACTCCTCGAGGCGCTCTAGCCCGGCGGCGGTGTAGATTTGGAGGAGGCCGGTGGCAGAATCGTAGGTGGCGATGGAAGTCTGACCGACAGTATGCCAGCGGGGGCCCTCAATGGTTTCAACCCGGCGAATCGGTGTCCCGAGATTGAGACTGACGAGGAACTCGGCGTCGGTGCCATTGAGGGCGGCGTCGGGATCGAGTTTGGAGTAGATGATGGCATCGACAACTCCGTTGACGTTGAAGAAGGCGACTACCTTGAGGCCATCCTTTCGAAAGACGACGGGAGCACTGGGCTCGCCGGTGGTGACCGGGGTGCCGTAGCGCTGCGCGCAGGTGTCGATGTCGTCACCGAGGCGGGCCTGGGAGTGGGCGGGGAGAAGGAGGAGCAGAAGCAGGGGGAGGATCTGTTTCATCCCGCCACAGTTCGGCCTCAGGAAGGCGGTGGCAAGGGGCCTTTTTGTGTCCCCGATCAACTGCAAAGATCGCCCAGGATCTCGGAGAGCTTGGCCGCTTCACTCGGGTTGGAATTCTCGTATTCCTCCAGTGCGAGCTGGATGTTTTCCCGCTTCGAATCTTGAAAGATCCGCAAGTATTGCCCGATGAATTCGGCCCGGGTCTCTTCGGGCTCGCTCTGGGCCGCAAGGATCGAGAGTAGCGAACCGAGGGTTTTCTCGGAAGCGTCGGAGACCAGCCGCGTGGCGTGGAGGATCCTGGCGAGCTGCGTGGTCTGGCCCTCAAGTGCGACGAGGCGATGCGCACACGATCTGATGATCTCTGCCATCTTGGCTTCTTCTTCGGGACTCATTCAGATGTCGTAGGATCGTGGACGGCGTGAAAAGACGGGCGCTCCAAGTCGATGCAAACCCAGATGTCCGAGGAATGGTAGCCAGATCCGGGAGGGTGTTTCCAATTCGAGAATAGGGATTCGAGTCATGTAAGTCAATCTGGCGCCGCCCCTGATGACTGGAACATTTGCAATGAGAGTCTAACCGGAGATCGCTGGGTTAGGTTGGTGGGTGGATTCTGGTTGGGTCCTATGGGCGACTGATCCGGGCTGGCCAATTTGGATCATTTCGGCCCTTTCGTTCCATGCTCCGATCACCCGGAGATCGGAAGAATCCGCTTCCCAAAACCTTTGTTTCTGGAACAATCGGGGGTTCATGAGCGCCACGCCTCGGACCGCCCCGCAGCCCGGAGATTTTCGCACGACGCGATGGTCCCGGGTCCGCCATGCAAAATGCGATTCCGAGGAAGGCAAGATCGCCCTCGCCGAACTTTGCGAGGCCTATTATGAACCGGTCGTGGTGTTTCTTCGATATGAATTGCGCGACCCGGACAAAGCCCGCGAAACCGCCCACGCCTTCTTTGCCGAAATGCTCGCGGGGAGGGCGATAGGGGGGGCTGACCGTGAGCGGGGGCGCTTTCGCTCCTACCTGCTCGGTGCGCTGAAGCACTTTCTCCTCAATGAACGGGCGGCACAGCATCGCCTCAAGAGGGGAGGGGGAGCGGAACATCTCGACCTCGACGAGACCGGCGCTCGCTCGATCTCGGACGAGCGACAGATACCGCCGGATCTGGCCTATGACCGTCAATGGGCGACAACCCTTCTGGGGCACGCTCTCGATGCGCTGCGGGCGGAGTATGCGGCGCGGGGGAGATCGGAGTTCTTCGATCGTCTCAAACCCTGGCTCACAGGCGAGGCCGAACACGGGGAGCAGCAGGCGCTCGCCGCTTCCCTGGGAATGAATCTGAACACGCTCAAGAGCGACATTTCGAGGCTCAAGCTTCGTTTCCAAGCCCTGGTCAGGGAGGAGATCGCGGGCACGGTCGACGGGGACGACGAGGCCCGCGAGGAACTGGCGATTCTGTTCGCGGCGCTCCGGAATTCGTGAATCATTTTGCAACTTTTCCCCGGTCTTCTTTCAGTGACCCTGTATGAGTCCAGACTCCGCCCCTGAATCACCGATTACCTGCGTAAAATGCGGCGCGAGCCTTGGCGGCACAGTCACCCACGGACTCTGCCCGGTCTGCCTCATGGATGAAGTCATGGCGCCGACGGGTGGGCAGGGGCGCTGGGAGGCTCCCAGTGCCGGGGAACTGGCGGCGATGCTGCCTCAATACGAGATCGAGGATCTGCTAGGTCGCGGCGGCATGGGAGCTGTCTATCAGGGCCGCCAAGTCGAACTCGACCGGCGGGTTGCGATCAAGATCCTGCCTGCAAACCTGGGAAGTGACGGGCAGGACTACGCCGCGAGGTTCAAGCTCGAGGCGAGGGCCATGGCTCGCCTGAAACATCCCGGAATCGTCACGGTCTACGACTTCGGGCAAACGGCGGAAGGCCTGCTCTACTTCGTGATGGAATTCGTCGAGGGCATGGATGTCCATGCCATGATCGCCCGAGAGGGACGACTCCACTCCGCCAATGCCATCGCCATTGCCGCCCACGTCTGCGAGGCACTCCACTATGCCCACTCCCACGGCATCGTCCATCGCGACATCAAACCCGCCAACGTCATTGTCGGTTACGACGGCCAGGTGCGAGTCGCCGATTTCGGACTCGCCAAGGTGATGAACACCTCCGCGACTTCTCCGCTCACCCTGAGCGGCACGGTCATGGGCACGCCGAACTATCTGGCACCGGAGGCACTCCTTTTCGGGACCGAAGTGGATCACCGGGCCGACCTCTACGCGGTCGGAGTCATGCTCTATCACATGCTCACCGGCAGAGTACCCTACGGCGCTTTCGAGATGCCGTCCTTCCAGATTCCGGGACTCGATCCGAGACTCGACACCATCGTCGCCAAGGCGATGCGCGAGGATCCCGGGCTTCGCTACCAGACGGCGGAGGCCCTCCGCCAAGACCTCGTTGGCATCCTCACCCAGCCGGTCGCCCAGACGGTCCTCGTTCCCGCCAAGTCGGCCGCAGCGCCCCAGCATCGCTCGGTGGTGCCGGTCAAGGCGGTCAAGGCGAAGGGAATCCCGGGCGATTCCGAGGATTGCGATCCGGCCACGGCCCGGGCGATGTTGGACACGACCCGCAGCCTCAACACCACGCTGCTAGTCCTTGGCACGACGGCCCTCTTGATTCTTGCGGCTCTCGTTTTCTTCCTCGCGAATCGAAAGACGGGGGACGTCTTTTACACGGAACAAACCGTCACAACGAGCGAGACGAACAACACCTATTTCACACAGATCATCGCCGCCGGGCTCGCGACGGCGGAGGATCTCCGGATCATCGCGGAGATCCGTCCCTACGAGAGAGGATTCATCGGGGTGACGGGGGAGGGCCGCTCCTGGAGAGAAGCGCAGGATCTGGCGGAAAAGGCCGGGGCGGAAGTGCTCGAGATTGACGGGGCGGACGCCGAGGCACGGATCCGGTTGTTGGCTTGGCTCACGACTTCCTATGGCGGCTACCTGAGCAGCGAGGCCTGGGTGCGGGAACATGACGAGGCGAGGGTGGTGCGGGGACTCGAGGTATTGGCTGTCGGTGATGGCGAGAGGCCGAGAAGGACTCTCCTCCACTGGAATCTGGAGGAACAGAGCACGACACGGGTGGAGACCGTTTCGACGACATCCGTCACGCCCATCACGCCTGCTCCGAACGTGGAGGCTTCTCCGGGCAATCCCGCTGCTGCCCCGAAGGAGGAGGAATCGCCTCTCCCCGAATGGAGAAGTCGCGACGGCAGGGTCATCCGCGGGGAGTTCATCGAACTCTC
Source organism: Verrucomicrobiia bacterium (assembly GCA_020439925.1). Lineage (GTDB taxonomy): Bacteria > Verrucomicrobiota > Verrucomicrobiia > Verrucomicrobiales > DEV007 > Arctic95D-9. The sequence continues at coordinate 9,840 of JAGRPC010000250.1, forward strand.
GGGAGAAAGCGTCGTGATCCGGCGGGAAGATGGCCAGGTTTTCCCGGTGCCCTTTTCCACCCTCTCTCCGGCAAGTATCGAGCAGGCGATGAGATTGGGCAGGGAATCCAAATGATCCCAAGTTGGGCTCTGGAAAAAATGATACAATTCCTGCAACCATTTTCGCGGGAGCTTTCAAGGAAGGATGAACCAGGGCATGTGCCCGTTTGAAATCTCATCCCATCCCATCCATGACAACGACCGTTCGAGATCTGCTCATCAAGACATCCCCGCGAATCGCCACCCTTCTCGGAATCGGAATCTCCCTTCTCCAATCCCCGGGTTTTGCCCAGACCGGATCCACAAGCTCGGGGAAATTCTCCCGAATCCAGGGCTGGACGACGATCACGAGGGAAGACTTCCTCCCTTACCAACTCGAAATCCACCGTGACATCTACTATGTCGGAGTCGAGATGGCTCCTCGCGAACGCGTCAGGCTCAAGGTCTACGAGATCACTCCGGCAGGGCTGGTCGAGGATACCGAGGCCGCCGTGATCCAAGCGCCGGCAAACCTGATCGCCGGGGAGCCCGTCTGGATCCGGGTGAAGGGCATGAAAGTCGGTGCCCGCTACGCCGTCTCCTTTGCTCCTCTCTCTTCGCGTAGCGGGGTGCGTCTCCGCCGGTTTTTTGACTGGGGCGGGGTGCGTCGGCTCAGCCCGACGGGTAGCGCTACCGGACACCCCTCGACCTCTCCGCTGAGTTCGCCCTACACGCCTTCACAGCCGATCCAGCCCAGCTCTCTGGGAGGACACCGCCTCAACATTCTTCAATACCCTCGTTAAAACCCCTCGAGAGGAACGTAACGCCGATCCGAAACCGCTCTCATCCTTCGAAACAGCGAGACAACCTTTCCAAAACCATGAAACTCTCCTGCCCCCACTGCTCCGGACTCCTGGAACTCGATCCGGAGACTCTTGCCAGGTTGGAAGGCGACTCTTTCGATTGCCCTGCCTGCGGGGGGATGGTGGAGGTTCCGGCTCCCCTCCAGGTTCCGGTGAAGCGTGTGGCACCCGGAAATGCGGAGGAATCGTTTCCCGAGATTGAAGGTCGAACAACCAAACAGCCGATGAAGAGAAAAACGTTCGTTTTCGTTCTCGTCCTTGGGGTCCTCTTCACGATCGCCGGTTTTTCCCTTTTTCATGAAGCACCCGATGGTGCGTTGGATCTTGGAGACTGGGAGGTCGTGAGCGGCGAATGGCATGATGAGCAGGGTGGGGGAAAATCATCAGCCGAGGGCAAGAAAGATGCGGTTTTGATTTCGGAGATCCACGGTGCCGATTTTGAGTATCAAGCTTCCATTACGGTGAATTCGAACGTGCCAAGCGGAGGAAGTCTGATTTTCAGATCCATGAATCGCGATATCAAGCAGTGCTACGTGGCCAATATCACCACGGAACAGGGAGGCACCGTCAAGTTGTTCAAGTTTCCGTACAAGGTCTTGGGAATTTACCATCCAAAGATTGAGGTCGGAAAAACCTATCACCTCAGGGTGGTTGCTTCAGGAAGCGACCTGAAGGTCTATTTCGAAGATGGGCAGGAACCCGTGATCGAGGTCAAGGACACTTCCTATAGCGAGGGTTGGCTCGGGCTATACTCGTGGCGGGGCAAAGCCTCGTATCGGGACGTGCGCGTGGATCAGCATTGAGTTTACACACGTGATTGGCCGCTCTTCCCCGCCATCGTCTCAACCGGTGATTGAATCCACTCAACGCATCTTACCAACCACCCCATGCACCTCAACTGTCCCTATTGCACTCAGATCCTCGAACTGAGTCCCGAGGTTCTTGCTTCGTTCGCGGGGGATCCGCACTTCCCCTGTCCGGCCTGCGGGGGGCGGGTGCCTGTGCCGGAGATGACCACACCCGATTCCGCGCCAAAACGGAAAGGGCGGCAATCCCTGCTGCTGCCGACAGGGGGCGCGGCTGGCCGGCCTTCCCTGAAGGCTTCTCCGCCGAAGGTGGAACCCGCCGCCTCCGCTCGCTCCGGCGCGGCGGTCTTTCTCGGGATGAACCGCAACCTTCTCATCCTCGGTATCGCGGTTCTTCTTCTCCTCGGTGGCACCGGGATCTATCTCGCCGTCAGCACGAAAGGAGACACCCACCAGACCCGCGAGGAACGCATCCGCGAGATCATCCGGAACCGGTATTTCACCGATCTGATCGCCTCGGGAAAGACGACGAAGAAGGAGCTTCTCGCGCTCTGGGATATCCGCCCCTACGGCGTCGGTTATATTGGTTTGACGGGGAAGACCGGAACTTGGGACGAGGCGGCAGATCTGGCCTCCGGCGTGGGCGCCACGGTGCTGCGGCTCGATCCGCCCGATGCCGTGGCGCGCACCGCGATGCTGGAATGGCTCGGTGGTTTCACCGGTGAACTCGGGGGCGAAACCATCTGGCTGCTTGACCATGGCGAGCCGAAGGCCACGGCGGCACCGACAGTGAACCGGGTCACGACGTTGGACCGACCGAGGCGTGTCCTGCTCCATTGGGATGCAACCCAGACGCCCGCACCCTGAATCCGCGCTCCGCCACCCATGAAAATCGAATGTCCCCATTGCTCGCAGCGGATCGAACTCGACGACGAAACGCTCGTCGCACTTGCAGGGATCGAGGCCTTTGAGTGTCCCTCCTGCGGCAATCCGGTGCCTTCCCCGCTGCCTTCGAGCGGTGAGGCGGTGGACGACCCTGCCGTTTCCCAGCCACCAATGAAGGAGGCAATTTCGCCGAATCCCTTTCTCGCGGCCTTTCTCCGCCTCAACCTCACCACGCGAGTGCTCGGGACGCTCGCCCTGCTCGCGATCGGCGGAGCCACGATCTATCTCGCCTCGCGCCCGGGAGGCGATACCCACATCACGAACCGGAAGATCCGGGAAGAGATCATCCGGAACGAGTTTTTCACCCGTCTCATCGCGAGTGGCGCAACAACGCTGGAGGACCTGCGCTCGGTCGAGGCCTTCGCGGCCTATGGCGACGGTTACGTGGGTCTGAGCGAGGAGACATGGACGCACGGGGAGGCCGTCATCCTC
>JAGRPC010000251.1:0-2911 GCA_020439925.1 Verrucomicrobiia bacterium
TGGCGCGGGCCTTTTCCTCGTCGCGACGCCCGCCGCCGAGGCAGGCGTCGTACTTGTTGGCCTCGATGGCATCGAGAAGGGTCACGGTCTGAAGGGCGTTGCGGCTCGCGAAGGGACCCTTTTCCTCCTGGACGCGGCCCTGGTCGATCGAATCCTGCACGTAGGCGACGACGAGTTCGGCGCGGAGGTCGGCGACGTACTGGTCGCGGTAGTCGAGGGTCTCCTGGAAGTTGTGCCCGGTGTCGACGTGAAGGAGGGGGAAAGGGAGACGCGCGGGATGGAAGGCCTTGCGAGCGAGGTGGGCCATCACGATCGAGTCCTTTCCGCCGGAAAAGAGCAGGGCGGGCCGCTCAAACTGGGCCGCAGTCTCCCGCAGGATGAATATCGCCTCTGACTCGAGCTGGGCGAGGTGGTTGACTTGGTAGGAGGTTCTTTCTTCGTCCATGTGTTCTTGTTAGTAAATTGTCCGCCTCAGCGGGGAAGGAGGATCTTGCCTTGCGCTGCTTCGAGGAGGATGGCGAGGCAGGCCTCCTCGTCGTGGGCTTCGGTGTCGATGATGAGGTCGGGGCGGTCGGGTTCCTCAAAGGAGGAATCCTTGCCCGTGAACTGCTTCACCTCACCGGCCTTCACCTTGGCGTAAAGTCCCTTGGGATCCCGCGCAGCGCACGTCTCGTAGGATGCCTTCACGTAAACTTCAAGGAGATCGTCGTCCCCGATGACTTCCCGGGCGAGGCCGCGGAGGGTGTTGTTCGGGGTGATGAAAGACGCGATCACCACGACTCCGCACTCGGCGAAGAGCTTGGCGACCTCGGCGACGCGACGGATGTTCTCGAGCCGGTCTTCGTCGGAAAAACCCAGGTTGCGATTGAGACCGGTGCGCACGTTGTCGCCGTCGAGCACTTTCACGAGATGCCCGGCAGCGTGAAGTTCACGCTCGAGTCGATGGGCGAGCGTGCTTTTGCCAGAACCGCTGAGGCCGTACATCCAGATCACGGCACCGGCTTGGCCGAGCATCTCCTCTTTCGACGCACGCGGCAGCATGCGGTCGAAAACAGGATAGAGGTGATCCGGATGGGCGCTCATGAAGCGTTATCGATAAAGGAGGGGAGGGGACTTTCCACGATCAAATGACAAAGTCCAGATTCTCGTTGAGACCACACTCTCGTTTGAGGCCGAAAAAGCGGGTTTCTTCCGCGGTCATGCCATCGGTGAGTTTCCGCGAAGTGTGCCAGTCCCCGATCGACACATACCCCTCGTCCCAGAGTGGATGGTAGGAAAGACCGTGCCTCGTGAGGTATTCACCGATATCCATATCGGTCCAGTCGACTATGGGGTGCAGCCTCACTCTTCCCTTTTGCAGGCCGAGCACGGAAAAATTTTCCCGCGTGCTGCTCTGCTGGCGGCGAACGCCGGCCATGATCGCCGAAAGGCCGAGATCTTCGACGGCGCGGTCCATCGGGGCGACCTTGTTGAGCTGGTTGTAACGTTCGATGCCGTCGAGGCCCTGCTCCCAGAGTTTGCCCCAGCGCGCCTCCTGCCAGGCCGGCGAGAGTTCATTGCGGTAGACTTTCAGATTCAGGTTCAGCTGTTCACTGAGTGAATCGATGAAACGGTAGGTTTCGGGAAAAAGGTGGCCGGTGTCGACGAGGATGACCGGGATCTCCGGCCACACCTGGGTCGCCAGGTGCAGCAGGACGGCAGACTGGGCTCCGAAACTCGAAGTCATCCCCAGCCGGTTCCCGAAACGTTCGAAGGCCCACTCGATCCGCTCCTCGGCGCTGCGATTCTCCAGATCCTTCGCGGCTTCCGCCAGTTCTCCCGCACCAACAGCAGCCGCTCCATCCGTCCGGGTGGGGTCGGAAAAGTCGGGGGCGAGAAAGGGGGTGTCCATAAATAACCTATTCTTGATAGGATTAGTCAGTAATTGGCCTTTGGGATCAAACATCCATTCCCGGACTCCGTCAAGAGGTTTTCAAACGTCGGCGAATCCATCGTTGACTCACGGGCTGAGTCGGTCACCTTCCCTCGCGTCCGCAGCGGCTGCGAAGCTGACGACGATCCCCACCCCATCGAAACCGAACCCAAGATTAACGCCATGTCAGTCCTCGTTGGAAAACCTGCACCTTCTTTCACCGCCAAGGCAGTTGTCAACGGCCAGATCGTTGACCAGTTCACCCTTGATCAGTATCGCGGATCGAAGTACGTCATCTTTTTCTTCTACCCGAAGGACTTCACCTTCGTGTGTCCGACCGAACTTCACGCCTTTCAGGACCAGCTCGCGGAGTTCGAAAAGCGCAACGTCGCGGTCGTAGGCTGCTCCACCGACACGGAAATGTCCCACTGGGGATGGCTTCAGGTGCCTCGAGCCAAGGGAGGCATCGAGGGAGTCAGCTATCCTCTTGTCGCCGACACCAACAAAACGATCTCCGCCGCCTATGACGTGCTCGTCGGCAACTATGACATCGATGATTTCGGCGAACTGGTCGTCGAAGGCGAGCTGATCGCCTACCGCGGTCTCTTCCTGATCGACAAGGAGGGAATCGTCCAGCACCAGCTCGTGAACAACCTGCCCTTGGGCCGTTCCATCAAGGAGGCGATCCGCATGGTCGACGCGCTCCAGCACTTCGAGGAAAACGGCGAAGTCTGCCCCATGGACTGGGAACTTGGTTCCGAGGCGATGCAGGCCAACCACGAAAGCACCGCGGCCTATCTCGCGAAGGGCTCGTGAGTCAGCAGTTTTAACCGCCGGTCCACCTTTCAGCGGAGGCTGGCGGCGAATTTGAAGACGGGAAGGCCCGAACGGGTCTTCCCGTTTTTGTTTTCCCCGTGGCAAAGGCCGGAGGGTTGGGGGACGGCACCCGTTTGCGTGGTCCAATTTCCTTGCCTCCGGGCCGAAGCGCGTCAATCCTGC
>JAGRPC010000251.1:2977-10741 GCA_020439925.1 Verrucomicrobiia bacterium
TCGTCGGCTGCGGCCACATGGGCAAGTCCCACGCGAAGGCCTACCACGCCATGGATGGCTTCGAAATCGTGGGAGTCGTTTCGAGGGGCGAAGCTTCGCGGCGAGCGCTTCTCGACGCTCTCGGAGCGGAGTATCCGCAGTTTTCGAGTTACGAAGAGGCTCTCGTGGAGACCCGGCCCGATGCGGTTTCGATCAACACCTACCCGGACACTCACGCTGACTACACAAAGAAGGCCTTCGCGGCCGGATGCCACGTGTTTCTGGAAAAGCCCGTCGCCGAGACCGTCGAGGAAGCCCGCGCCATCGTCGACGCGGCGAAGGCGGCAGACCGGAAACTCGTGATCGGTTACATCCTCCGGGTCCATCCGACCTGGGAACGTTTCATCGAGGTCGCCCAGACCCTTGGCAAGCCGCTCGTGATGCGGATGAACCTCAACCAGCAGTCCTCCGGCGAGATGTGGCACACCCACCGGATGCTGATGAATTCGATGTCACCCATCGTCGACTGTGGGGTCCACTATGTCGACGTGATGTGCCAGATGACGCGTTCGAAGCCGGTGCGGGTCAGTGCGATCGGGGCCCGGCTCACCGAGGAACTTGTGCCGGGAATGTACAACTACGGACAACTCCAGGTCACCTTCGAGGACGGCTCGGTCGGCTGGTATGAGGCCGGTTGGGGGCCGATGATGAGCGAGGTGGCCTACTTCGTGAAGGATGTGGTTGGTCCGAAAGGTTGCGTCAGCATCTCGGGAGTGAAGGAGGGGGAAGCCTCCAGCGACAACATCGACTCGCACTCGAAGGCCGCGGCTTTGAAAGTGCACCACGCCGAACTCGGAGCCGATGGGAAGTTCGCAAAATCCGACGAGATTCTCGACTGTGCCGACGAACCCGATCACGACGGACTCTGTCACCGTGAGCAGGAGGTGTTTCTCAACGCGATCCTCAACGACGTCGATCTTTCCGATCACATGGAAGACGCCGTCAACAGCCTGCGGATCGTTCTCGCCGCGGATGAGGCGTTTCGCAGCGGGAAAATGGTCGAGCTGTGAAAAAGAAAGGAGCACGCCGGGCTCTTGGCAGGAAGAACTGCGTAAACCACTTCACCGGATCCGACAGGATCTAGAGCGAGATTCGACCCTCTTGACCGTCCGAGCCTTTCGATGGCGTGCGCCGGCGGTCGAGCCATCGGGTCAGTTCCGTGTCGAGAACGTCCCGTAGGGCGGGAAGCGAAAGGGTCAGGGCACGATTGCCGAGGAATCCGAGAGTGCCCAGAAGCATCGGTCGCCATTGGGAGATGCCGCCGCTCTTGCCTTTCCGGCTGAAGAGGGTTGCGGCGAGGATGCCCGCACCGACCGCCCCCGCCACCCACGCGAGAGGGTGCAGACGGAAAGAGGTTCGCAGGCGGTTCGGCACGTCGAGAGCATGGCCCAGCTCATCCAGATCCCGATGAAGCGAAGCTCGCGTCGATGCAATCCGGGCGATGAGCGCGCCCTTGTCGGTCGAGGGATTCATCGGATCAATCGCGATCGAGGGGGCGGGTCCTTTCACTGCGCCGACGGAGCGCTTCCCGGTCTCGCCGGAGTTCGGCGATCGAATCCGGAAAGAGTGGATTTCCTTCCCGGCCCCTGGCCATGAGCAAGAGGATCGTCCCGAGTATCAGCTGCCCGAGGGCGACCCAGCCCGCCGCTGCCGGCCAGGAGAGTTCACGGCTTTGCACGAGCCAGCCGACGAGGGCGGCGATTCCGAGGGCATAGGTGGCGACGAGCATCAAGCCTCCGGCGAGGAGACAGGCGAGGCGCCGCAAGAGTCGGGAGCGCGCTTCGCGGGCCTCCCATCGGAAGAGATCGGCCCGGGCCTCGAGATGATCGAGGAGAGATGCAAGAACGCCGGCCGAGAGAGATCCGATACCGATACCTTCGCGACGGTCTCGCTCGGGGGCGGATCCGGAGGAATCGGTTGATGGGGGCTCGGCCATGAGGAGGCTCTTAGCGACGGAGGCGTCCGATGAGATAACCCAGTCCCGCCGCCAGGGTCACGGCGAGGAGAGGCTGCTCGCGAACGAAGCGTTCGCCGGCCCGACGAAGGTCCTCGAGAGTCGCGACTGCCTCCGAAGTCGTCGAGGGTTCCGGCTCCTGTTCCGCTGCGGGCGCACGCCGGGCGCGGGAACGTCGTTTCGGAGCGGGTTCGGAGGCGAAAAGTTCAGGTTCGTCGTTCATGCCCATGGCGGCAGTGCCGCTGGGGAAAAGTGCCACACACCAGTCGTGCGGGCAAGGAGGGGCTTTACGGGCCGGTGAGCGACGAAGGAACTTTAGACAAGGTCGGCCTTCCTGCGTCGCTTACTCTCGGGGTATGAGGAAAGCAGATTTTCAAAGGGGATTTCCGGTTCGGAAATGAGTGAGGAACTCCCAGCTGAAGAGCCGACCCAGTCCTTTGCTCCCGGATGGCCGGGCATTGAGGCGCGCTGGACATCGAGCGCCAAGGATGGAATCGGGGGTTCCTTCGGTGATTCGAGTCGCGTGTGGTTCACCGTGAGCCACGGCATCGTCAACGAGGTCTACTTTCCCCGAATCGATCAGGCCTGCATCCGGGATTGGGAATTTCTCGTGACCGACGGGGAGTCCAATTTCTCTGAGGAAAAGCGCGACGCGGAGACTTCTGTGGAATGGCTGGAATCCGGTGTGCCCGGCTACCGGATCGTGAATCGTTGCCGCGAAGGCCGCTACGTCCTCGTGAAGGAAGTATTCACCGACCCGCAGCGGGATTGCCTCGTCCAGGTGATCCGGGCCGAGGTCTGGGATCCTGCGCTTCGCCTTTATTCATTGCTTTCTCCCCATCTCTCGAATCGGGGAAACGGCAATACCGGCTGGTCCGGAACCTGGAAGGGGAAGGAGATGTTGTTCGCGGAACGGGACGGGACCGCGCTGGCGGTGGCGTCGTCCTGCGGATGGCGGAGGCGTTCCGCGGGATTTGTCGGATTCAGCGATGGTTGGCAGCAGTTGAAATCGCATCGGCAACTCCACGCCTGTTATCTGCGCGCAGAGAACGGCAATGTGGCCCTGACCGGTGAAGTTCCGATTCAGGAAGGTGAGGTCGTGACGCTCGTGCTGGGCTTCGGACGGACCGGCTCCGAAGCTGGTCACCAGGCGCTTGCGACCCTCGCCGAATCTCCCGATGAACTGCGCGAGGCATTTGCCTCTCCATGGCGCGACTGGCAAAAAAGCCAGGATGCATCCGACTCGGAGAGTCCTTCCGAAACCCGTCTCTACCGCTCCAGCGTGACCCTGCTCCGCCTGCATGAGGACAAGTCCTTCAAGGGCGGAACGATCGCCAGTCTCTCGATTCCGTGGGGTTCCTCCAAGGGCGACGAAGACCTTGGAGGGTATCATCTCGTCTGGCCCCGGGACCTTTGCGAGACGGCCGGTGGGTTTCTCGCCGCGGGTGCCTGCGAGGACGCGGTCAGGATCCTGCGTTTCCTCCGGGCCACCCAGGAAGCGGACGGACACTGGTCGCAGAACATGTGGCTCGATGGTACGCCCTACTGGCACGGAATCCAGATGGACGAGACGGCGCTTCCGATCCTGCTCGTGGAATTGGCGGAACGGGTGGGAGCGCTCGATCGAACCGGTCTGGATGCGTTCTGGCCGATGGTCAGGAAAGCCGCGGTCTACCTGATGGACTCAGGCCCGGTCAGTGCACAGGATCGATGGGAAGAGGATGCCGGATACTCTCCCTTCACCCTCGCGACGGAAATTGCGGCTCTCGCCGTCGCCGGAGAATTGGCAGAAAGAAAGGGCGAGGGCTCGCTCGCGCGACGGGCCCTCGCCTGTGCGGACAACTGGTACGGGAAGATCGACGATTGGATCTATGCCGGGGATACCGTCCTCGCGAGAGAACACGGGGTCGATGGTTATTATGTCAGGATCTCTCCTCCGGAAGTGTCGGATGCCGGTTCCCCGAAGGGAGGATTCGTGGCCATCAAGAACCGCCCGCCTTCGGAGGCGGTGGGGAAAGCCAGCGAAATCGTCAGTCCCGACGCGTTGGCGCTGGTCCGGTTCGGTTTGCGCCGCGCGGACGATCCCCGCATCACCAATACCGTTCGGATCATCGACGGGCTCTTGAAGCGCGATCTGCCCGCGGGGCCCGCGTGGCTCCGCTACAATCGGGACGGTTACGGGGAACATGAAGACGGGTCTCCCTTCGATGGAACCGGGATCGGTCGTCCCTGGCCCCTCCTTACCGGAGAGCGGGCCCACTACGAACTGGCTCGGGGCGATCTGTCGGCGGCGGGCCAGCTGGCGGCGAGCCTTGAGCGATTTGCCAGTGGAACCGGGCTCCTGCCGGAGCAGGTCTGGGACGGGGAGGAAATACCCGCGAGGGAATTGACCAGGGGAAGGCCGACGGGTTCGGCGATGCCGCTGGTATGGGCTCATGCGGAGTACCTGAAGCTGATCCGATCTCTTGCGGAGGGCGGGGTGTTTGACTGCCCCCGAATCTGCCGGGAGCGTTATCTGCGGTAACCTTGGCCCTTCGTGAGGAGTCGGCGAGGTTTCGCGGGAGCTATCGGGGTCTCACCGCCCGGAATCCCGAGTTCACGCCCACGGGAACCATCGGCCTCCCTGCTTGCGTCCTTGCAAGTGACCGCATCTTTCGTCACGCTCCCGGACTATGCGCCTTTTCTTGTCCCTCACCCTTCTCTTTTTCGCGGCCCGGGTCTCCGCCCAGGTCGCCTCCGATGCACCCGCCGGCGAGCGGCGTGTTTACAAGCATTCCGCGGGCGAGCCGCGCGTTCTCGAGCTCTATTTTCCTCCGAACCACGACCCCGCCAAGGCGAAGGTGCCGGGGCTCATCCTCTTTCACGGCGGCGGCTGGAGCGGAGGGGACCTGAAGCAGTTTCGCGCGGCCTGTGCCTACTTTGCGAGCCGGGGCCTCGTGTGTGCTACGGCCGAATACCGTATGCTCAACAAGGAGGAGACGAAGACCCTGCCCGCGGGAGAAACGAAGAAGCGCGCCTGTATCACCGATGCGAAGAGCGCGATCCGCTGGTTCAAGTCGAACGCCGGTGAACTCGGGATCGACCCGGCCCGTGTCATCACCGGAGGAGGATCCGCCGGGGGGCACATCAGTGCCCTTGCCACGCTGAATCCCGGGCTCAACGATCCCGACGATCCATCGGCAATCGATACCTCGGTGGTCGCCTACCTATGGTTCAATCCGGCTTTCGCCACCGACGACACCCAGGACCCCGAGATCGACATCCTGCGCTTCGTGAAGAAGGACCTCCCTCCTGCCATCGCCTTCTTCGGAAGCGAGGATCCCTGGAAGAAAGGTTGGGACACCGCCTATACGAAGTGGCGCGAGGCCGGCTGCACCACGATCGACCTGCGCCTCGCCGAAGGCGAGAAGCACGGCTTTTTCAACCGCGACCCCTGGCAGAGCGTCACCCTCGTCGCCGCGGACCGGTTTCTCACCGGACTCGGGCTTCTTTCCGGAGACCCAACCCGGCAGGTCCCTGCGAACGCCGGAAAGCTCGTTCAACCCGAACCCTGACATTCTTCCATGAAACCCTCCCGTATTCTTGCCGTCGTCTCCTTCCTCTGGGCCACCTCCATACTCACCGCCGCTCCGGTGACCCCGACCGCTTCGGATTGGAAAGGCTACACAAAACATTCCTTCGATTTCGAGGGCCACAAGGCCTTCGTGGTCGTTCCGAAGGAGGCCGCTCCCGGCAACCCGTGGGTCTGGCGCACCTCCTTTCCCGACTTTCACGCCGAAGTTGACGTGGAGCTCGTGAAAGGCGGATTCCATATCGCCCACGTCGACGTCGTCTCGATGCTCGGGTCCGACGATGCGCTCGCGATCATGGACCGGTTTTATGAGCTGGTCAGGAAGCAGTGGGGACTGGCCGAAAAACCCGCGCTCGAGGCGGTGAGCCGCGGCGGGCTCCACGCCTATCGCTACGCGGCAACCCGACCTGGCCGAGTCGCCTGCATTTATGCCGACACACCGGTGATGGATCTGAAAAGCTGGCCGCTCAAGCATCCCAAGGCCAAGGGCCAAGTCGCCGACGCGCTGAAGTATTACGGGTTCGCCGACGAAGCCGCCCTCATCGCCTACGACGGCGATCCCATCGACCTGCTCGAACCGATCGCGAAGGCGAAGCTCGCCCTTCGCCACGTCATTAGTCCGAACGACCAGGTCGTTCCCGCGGAGGAGAACACTCTCGAAGCCAAACGGCGGCTCGAGAAGCTCGGCTGGCAGATGGATCTGCTCGTCGTCGATGGCGCCACCACCACCAGCGAGGGCCACCATTTCCCCCTCGTCGGGATCGAGGACTCGGTCGCCTTCATCCGGAAACATTCCGCCCCCTGACAGAATCCCCATGAAGCCGCTTCTGGCCGCTGCCGCCCTTCTCCTCCTTGCCGCGCCGCTTTCGGCGGCTCCGCCGAACGTCGTTTACCTCATGGCCGACGAGCTCGGCTACTACGAGCCCGGGTTCATGGGCGGGAAAAACATCGCGACGCCGAACCTCGATCGCATGGCCGCGGAGGGAATGGTCTTCAGCCAGATGCTCGCCGGGTCCTCGGTCTGCGCCCCAACGCGTTGCTGTTTCCTGACGGGCAAACACAGCGGCCACACTTCGGTGCGGGTCAACGGAGGCGGGACTCCTCTGCGCGAAGACGAAGCCACCATCGCCTCCATGCTCAAGCCCCTCGGGTATGCCACGGGCGGATTCGGGAAATGGGGATGTGGCGGGCGGGACAGTACCGGGGTGCCGGAGAAACACGGTTTCGACCTCTTTTTCGGCTACTACGACCAGGTCCACGCCCACTCCTACTACCCGCCCTATCTCATTCGCAACAGCGAGGAGGTCCCGCTGCCCGGCAACCGGGGTCTCAGCGAGGGGAAAACGTATTCGCACTACGAGATCCACCGCGCGGCCATGGACTTCATTCGGGAAAACGCGACGCGTCCCTTTTTCGCTTACCTGCCCTACACTCCGCCGCACGGGATCTTCGACATTCCCGACGAGGACCCGGCCTGGGAACTCTACCGGGACAAGCCCTGGCCGGAGGAAGCGCGCCGTTATGCGGCCATGGTCGGCATGATCGACCGTCAGGTCGGTGAAATCATCGATCTGCTGCGCGAACTCGGAATCGAGGACAACACGGTTTTCTTCTTCAGCGGCGACAATGGGGGCGCGGACTATTTTGTCACGCCGGAACATCCCCGAGGTGTGCATTCCGCCAACAAACATCCGGACAACGGGATCGAGTTCCGCGGGAAGAAGGGCATGCTTTACGAAGGCGGCCTGCGTGTTCCCTTCGTGGTCCGTTGGCCCGGCAAGATCGCCCCGGGAAGCGTTTCGGACCATCTCGGTTACTTTCCAGATATAGTGCCCACGATAGCCGCCGTTTCGGGGGCGACTCCGCCTCCCGGGATCGACGGCCTTTCCATCCTGCCGACCCTGCTTGGTGAGAAGGGGCAACGTGAGCACGACTACCTCTACTGGGAGATGGGCAATCAGGTCGCGATCCGTCAGGGGAGCTGGCGGGCTGTGAAGGGGAAACAGTGGGAACTCTACGACCTCGCCTCCGACCCCTCGGAGTCGCACGACCTCTCCGCGGAACATCCGGACAAACTGGCCGCGTTGCGGGATCTCGCCACGGCCGCGAGCGAACCCGCGGTCGAGGGAAGTTTCTCGAGGACCGACCGGCACGAGCGCGACCGCCGCGCGAAGACCGGACAACAGGACAATCCCGACGC
>JAGRPC010000251.1:10874-15607 GCA_020439925.1 Verrucomicrobiia bacterium
GACGGGGATCCGGAAACCCTGTGGCACAGTCGTTTTTCCCCCGAAGTGGCTGTCCCGCCCCACGAACTCGTCATCGACCTGGGAACGGAGCGCACCGTACGCGGAATCGTTTACCTCGGGCGCCAGGACGGCGGGTGGAACGGCGCCGTGAAAGAAGCGGATGTCACGCTCGGATCCTCACCCGAAGCTTTTGGCGAACCCGTGGCAAAAGCGACCCTGAAGAAATCGAAGGAGCCTCAGACCGTGACGTTTCCTCCGGCCAAGGGACGTTATCTCCGCTTTCGGGCCTACAGCGAACATGGACCCGGCACGTTCGCGAGTGCCGCGGAGATCGGTGTCATCGGGGAATGAGAAGCTCTCCCTGAGTGGACGGGATGGCACCGGTGGTGGGCTCGCGAAGAGCGTGCTTGCAGCCGGGGTTCGTGGAGGCTAAGAAACGGTCCTGATCCGATGGCCGCCAAAGCTCCAGCGACGACCTCCATCCACGCCTTCCTGGGCACCGACGAGGCGCTTGTGAAGGAGGCGGCGATGAAGCTCTCTGAAAAGCTCGCTCCCAAGGACAACGAATTCGGCCTCGAGATCGTGAGCGGGGCCGCCGACAACACGGATCAGGCCACCCAGGTTGTGGCTCGGGCGATCGAGGCCATCCAGACGCTGCCCTTTTTTGGAGGCGACAAGGTGGTCTGGCTGCAGGGAGTGAACTTCCTTGGCGAATCGCAGACCGCGAAGGCCGAGTCGACCCTGGCCGCCCTCGACACGCTCATGGGAGTGCTGGAGGCCGGATTGCCGTCCGACGTGACTTTCATTCTCAGTGCCGGAGACATCGACAAGCGCCGAACCTTTTTCAAACGGCTCGAGAAAGTCGCCCGGGTCGAGATTCACGACAAGCTCGATACCACCAAGGCGGGCTGGGAGAACGCGGTCATGGGCCACGTTGCCGAACGGGCGGAAGCCGTCGGGATGAAGTTTCGCGGCGCGGCCCTGGAGCACTTCGTGCAGAGGGTCGGATCGAACACCCGCTCCATCGACAGCGAACTGGAGAAGCTGTCTCTCTACGCCGGTGATCGCCCCATCACCGAGGACGACGTGGCGGAGATCACCTCGTTGAGCCACACCGGTTTCATTTTCGACATTGGCGAAGCGATCTCGCGGCGGGACCTGCCGAAGGCGCTCGAGCTGATCGACTTCCAGCTCAACCGGGGGGAGAACGCCATCGGCATTCTCCTGGCTTCGATCGTTTCAAAGGTGCGCCAGCTTCTCCACGCCCGTGACCTGATGGAGACTCACGGGATCGAAGCGGGGCGGAACTACTCTTCCTATCAGTCCGATGTCGCCCGTCTCCCGGACCATGCCACCGCCCATCTCGGGAGGACCAAAGAGGGAAAAATGAACGTTTACCCCCTCTTTCTCGCCGCTCAGGCGGCCCGGAAGTTCACCCTCTGCGAGTTGCGCGATGCGCTCGACGCCTGTCTCGAGGCGAATCTGCGTCTCGTCACGACCGGTCTCGATCACCGTCTCGTCCTCCACCAGCTCGCCGCCCGCATCCTTACGCGGAAGAGCGGGCCAGCCACGTCCCCCAACCCACGCCGCCGATGAAAGTTTTCCTGCTTCCCCTTGTCATCGGTCTCTTTGCCGGGGTCATGGCCGGGCTCTGCGGCGTCGGTGGTGGCATCGTGATGGTGCCGGCTTTCGTTTTCCTTTTGGGACTCGAACAGAAGGCAGCCGTTGCCACGAGCATGGCGGTGATCGTGCCTACCTCCCTGATGGCTATCGTACGTTTCCAGCAGGCGGGCCTCGTGCAGTGGAAGCTCTTCTGGCCCACCGCCCTCGGCGCCATCATCGCGGCCTACCTGGCGACCGGATGGGTCAAAAAGCTCAGCAACGATCAGCTCACGAAGATCTTCGCCGTTCTCATGATCCTCGTTGGGATCAGCATGCTTTTCCGGAAATCGTGAAAGTTGGGCGGTGAACGGAGATTGTCACGTTCATGCTTCGCGTTCTCGCGGAGAACCGATCATTCGCCGGGAAATGCCGACAGACAACGTCTGAGGGCATCGGCTTCCTTCGCCTCGCGGGCGTGACTCCTCCCGTGTTCGTTGATGCCGGAAGGTTCGCACACCGGGACCTTGTGTGAACACCTGCTAGGTCTCGATCTCGTCCTCGATTTGTGGGACCGCCTTCTCTCCCACCTCACCGTGCCGCGCTTTGCTGAGCCGGGTCCTCGCTGCGTCTCGCGACGAAAGGGTAGGAGAAATCCCAGCTAACCCAAGGGAAAGGCCGCCGAGGTGGAAGGAGTTCAAGCTCATTCTCTTTCAGAGTGAAATGGGGTGGAATCCAGGAAAATGCCCAAAAAAGAGGGTTAATGCGATTAAATGATTGTAATTTTCATAAAAATTATAATTATCATAATTTGAGTGACCTTGACCTCACTCAAAATGATTAACCACTCACACAACGAACTACCTACAACGATGAAAACACAACACTTGATAGAGATTGCCTTCGCAGCCTGCCTCGTAAACTGCTTATCCGTTGGAGTCAGCTACTCAGGAGAAGGCGGTTTCTCGGACGAAGCCCCCATTTTCGAAGCCGGCGAAGGAGAAATGATTCTTCGGGATAGCGCATACTTTGACGATCTCCGAGGCGCTCACTATGGTCGCGATGAAGAACTGATGCGCCTTGCCAGGGACCTGATTTTCGAGGCGGGCAGTAGAAAAAGCGACCAATACGACACCCCCTACACCGGACGGGTGAAGGTCTGCATCTGGAAGGGGCGCGACGGCAAAACGAAGTTCACCTCAATGCGCGAGATCCAGTGGAAGGACGGAGTCCGATCCTGGCAGGGGCCGAAGCCAGCGAGCAACTTCTACGGTGCCAAACACCGGACGGAACACGTCATCAGCGACACCAGTGAGGCTACCCTGACGATGCTGCGCAACGGAGGAGTCAAATTGTGATCGCCCCCACCGTCGATCCTCAAGCACCATGAAATTGCAGAAATCTTGAGGATCGACCTCGAAAGGGCAGGCCGCGGATGCCAAAGACCTAACCCCGGTTAAGTCATCAGGCCGACCGGATTCAAATTCACAGGAACTCGAGGGACAGATGTCGTGAAGGCGCCCTGGATCCGGCGTCGAGGGCAGACCTACCGTTGAGTCGGTCACTCCGAGCCGCTTGGATCACGCGATTCGCCTTCCCTGAGATTCGCGGTCGAGCGCGCCCCTATGGGCGGCAATCCGGCGACGGAGGGCATCGCTGACGATGGATGGCTCATGGGTGCTTTCATCGAGAGGGTTCAGGAGCGCGGCCCGGGCCAAAGTGGGAGGTCATCAGTGGCCTCCCAGGAAACAAATTCTGCCGGAGGAAATTCGCGGCGACGCCCCCCCCACCGACCCCAGCAACCCGTCGCTTGAGGCGAACACCGCCGGCCACAGCAAGGTGGGGGAAGATCATTCTCGATCGGGAGATGCCGAACCTTCGAGGCGGAGCCCGTCCTTCCAATTGTTGGGGGAGATCCCCCGTGCCTTCGCCCATGCGGTCCCACAGAGGAAGCTTCTCTCAAGCCTTCGAAAGAACGGATAAAAGGAGAGCCCGACCGCGAGCGCCACGACTCCGAAAACCCAATTCAGCGGCGATGGAAGAAACAGGATCGAAAAGACGGGTGCGAAGAAGGTCGCGGCGTTCCACACTCCGAAAAGGCTTGCGCGCCAGGTGGCCTCGCGTCTCTCCTCGGGGGTCAGGTGGGACAGCATCACCCGGGCGATGGCACGATCGCCAAAAACCCGGGTTCCCTCAGGATCAGCGCCCACAACCGCCTCCACCCGGGTCCGGAATTCATGCGCCGTGGCGAAACGCAGATTCGGCTCTTTTTCCAAGGCCCGCAGCACGATCTCATCAATGCGTATGTCCACCTGGACCCGCCGGGACGGCGCCTCGATCTTCTCGCCAGGCCGCTCTCCCGTAAGCATTTCGTAGAGGACCACGCCGAGGCTGTAGATATCCGCCCGAAAATCGGCACCGCCTTCCGCCTGTTCGGGAGCGGAATACTCCGGCGTACCCAGAGGAGCGGTGTTCGTCGACGAGGCCAACGTTCCAGCATTTCCCTCCGACGCGGTTCCAAGGCCAGCAATCCGGGCGATTCCGAAATCCGCGATCTTGACCACGCCGGCCTTGTCGATCAGCAGGTTCTCCGGCTTGATGTCGCAGTGAACGATGCCGCGGTCGTGTGCGCACTGCAGTGCATCGCAAACCGGCGGAACGATGCTCAGGGCCTCCTTCGGCGTGAGGCGCTTGGCTTGCAGCAACTGCCTCAGATCGACGCCGTCGACATACTCCATCAGCAGATAGTAGTAACCGCCGGCCTCTCCGAAATCGTGCACGGCCACGATGTGCGGATGACTCAGCGCGGCGAGCGCCTGTGCCTCGGTTTCGAAACGGGCTGCGAACTTTGGATCGTCGGAACGCTCGGGAGTGAGCAGCTTCAGCGCGACCATCCGATTGAGAGATTTCTGGCGCGCCTTGTAGACCACTCCCATCCCTCCCCGTCCGAGGCATTCAAGGATCTCGAGTTGGGGAAAGTGCGGAGCCAGTTCCGCGGGATCCGGTACCGGAGCAATCGGAACGTCATCGCCAGCCCGGGTCGGCTCGATGATTTGCGCCATGAGACAGCGCGGACAACCGCTCTCCGGCACACCGTCGGGAAGAGGTGAGCCGCAATGCGAACAGGTGGGAAC